>DTUJ01000040.1:14639-18512 GCA_012964235.1 Fidelibacterota bacterium | reverse complement strand
AACTGGAAAAATCTGATGAAAAAGCAATTTTATCTATATCAACTGAGATAACACCACCTTTCTCTGTCAAGATAATTCCGTCTCAGAGCGTTGAGTATTTGGTAAAAGAAGACACCCTACCTTCTCAGCAAGTCGTAAAAAAATCTGGTGAAGTGAGCACTTTTCTCATTGAAAGGAGGTTGGATATATTGCTTAATCATACTCTGGGAATAAAAGTTACTCTAAATGGAGAGCCATTGGATGATATTGCTTCCCAACCATATCCTTTCAGGATAACTCTTTTATCCGACCCACCTATATTGGGAACAAAGTACTACATCCCTATCGATTAACCTTATTCCTTAATTCCAGAACTATTTAATCAGTAACCTGACTACTCCAATTATTGTCGGAGTAGATTTTTTTATATATTACTGCCCGATTTACATTTTCTACTTACATAAGTAAATATTTATTAAAAAACTATTGACATATGTGGGGGATATGATTAGAATTGTGGGTAGCTGTGGGTAATTTTCCCTTTCTGATCATGCACAATGACAATTAGTAAAAACACATTCACAGGAGAATACTCCTATTCACTTGATGCAAAAGGACGGATAAACATTCCAGCCAAGTTCCGTCAGAGTTTATCAAAAAATAATGACAATACCTTTGTGGTCACACGAGGGTTAGATACCTGCATTTGGGTTTACCCCATCATTATCTGGCAAAAAATTGAAACCGAGTTAAAAAACTTATCTGCCCTTTCTGCTATTAATCGAAGTTTTATTCGAAATGCCGTTCGATACGCAGCAATTACCCCTTATGATAAACAAGGACGCATTCTATTAACCCCCTCTTTAATACGATACGCAGAACTTGAAAAAGAAGCAATAATTATTGGAATGGTAAATAAAATCGAAATTTGGAATCCAAAAACATTATATGAAACAGATAAACAAAATTTAAAACTTGATCCGAGCACTTTTGAAGACCTTGCGGAAAAAATTATTCTCTAATGAATCTAAAGCAGGATTCCGAACCTCAGCATATTCCTGTTATGGTGTCGGAAGTTCTGTCTTACCTAAATATCTGTCCCGATGGCATCTATTTCGATGGAACTATCGGTCTTGGAGGGCATACCAAACATATCCTCTCCCGTTTGAACCAAAAAGGGAAACTAATAGGAATTGATCGTGACGGAGAGGCACTGGAAATATGTAGAACAAATCTTCAGAATTTTCCCTCTTCTATACTTCTCCTTCAAACTTCCTTCGAAACAATCTCAGATATCCTTAACCAACAAAAAATCCCTGCAGTGAACGGTATTTTGTTAGACTTAGGGCTTTCTTCATTTCAGCTTGATTCCAATAACCGTGGATTTTCCTTTGCAAAATCTGGTCCCCTTGATATGCGTTTCGACTCATCATATTCCAAAACGGTATCGGATCTTATACAAGATTCAAGCACAGAGGAATTAGCATTAATAATTCGAGATTTTGGAGAGGAACGGCATGCAAAGAGAATAGCAAAAACAATTAAAAAAGGGGAAACTATTCGGACTGTGGAAGATCTGGTAGAAGTAATCCGGCGAACCACTCCCCCTGCTCATCGAAATCGAACTTTTGCAAGAGTTTTCCAAGCATTTCGAATTGCTGTAAATCAAGAGTTAGATAGATTAAAAACTTTTTTAAACAATTTTATCGATTGTCTTACTGTAGGAGGACGGATCGTCATTATTAGCTACCACTCTCTTGAAGATAGACTCGTTAAGCACGCATTTAAAAACCTAAGTCTAAATAATCGCCTCTCTATTCACACAAAAAAACCGTTGACACCATCCGAACATGAATGTTTTGTAAACAGACGATCTAAGAGTGCAAAACTTCGATCCGGTGAAAGGATATCATAATGGGAAAAAGAAAAAAGAACCGGCTTTCTAAAAAACAAAGGGAAATCTTTCAGACTCTTATATTCTTCGGAATAACCATTTTCTCTATTGTCGGCTTAATCACATACCTATGGGTTTATACTGAAATAGATGGAACCTTAGTTGCAATTGAGATTCAAAATTCAACTGCAAATCAACTTACAAATGATATAAAAGAACTCACCAATGATATCGAAACGCTTTCCCGTATTGACAATATATCAATTCGTGTTCGAAATGAACTGGGGATGGTTCCTGCCCAAGCAGAGTCCATTTTCGTTTATACAAATCCTTATCAGAAAAGAAGTGATGACTAAAACCTATTTAAAATTCCGCCAAAGAATTACTGTCATTTCCTTATTGGTAATTCTTAGCTGGGCAGGTCTTTCTGCACGCTTCTTCCAAATCCAGGTTTTAAATGGCAACACATATCGCATCCAGGGGAAAAAACAAGGAGAGGCTCAAAAAACTCTCCTCGCTAATAGGGGAAATATTTTTGACAGAAAAAACACTCCTCTGACACGAAATATCATTCATTACAATTTAGCTGTCCATCCTTCAAAAATTCAGGACAAAATATCCTTAGCTGAAACCATTCATAAGTGTACAAACCGGCCGATTGAACGTTACACAAAAATGATGAATACTGGAAAAAGTTTTGTGTATCTAGAAAGAAACCTCAGTAAGGAGACTTGTAGCAATCTCATAAAAAATCCAGTTGCAGGATTGATTCTGGAACGGAAAACACGCAGAAGCTACACCCATGGGCGCATTGCTGCGCAAATCATTGGATGTACCGATGTGGATGATAAAGGTCTCACCGGAATTGAGAAAAAATTCGATCACCTTCTCAAAGGAACTTCTGGCTGGATCATTAAACAAAGGAATGGCCTTGGAGATTTGAATCCAAAAAACAGCTTTCCGACAAAACCTCCTATAGATGGTTCCAATATTCAACTTACAATTGATCTTGATTATCAATGCATCCTTCAGGAGGAATTGGCACGAAGGATGGAACAAACTGGTGCAGTTGGTGCAACTGGATTACTTATGAATCCCCATACTGGTGCTATTCTTGCAATGGCTTCGCTCCCTGATTTTGATCCTAATCATCCCGAAAATTCCAAAACAGAATACCAAAAAATCAAATCTATCACGGATCAGTTTGAACCGGGATCCACTTTCAAGATCGTCGCAGCTACTGCTGCATTAGAATTGAAAACAGTTCCTCCTGAACAGGAATTTAACTGTGAGAATGGAAGTTATTTATACAATAACCTCTTAATTATTGACCACGAAGAATTTGGCCTGCTCAATTTTTCTCAAATTGTAGCAAACTCAAGTAATGTAGGGATCATCAAAATTTCAGAAACTCTAGGTCAAAACAATCTCCACCGGTTTGCCCGGCAATACGGTTTTGGGTCATTAACAAACATTAATCTCATGGGTGAAGTTATCGGGACACTTCGTAAAACCCAAGACTGGAGCAAAATATCACTTGCACAAATTGCCAGAGGATACGAAGTAGGGGTAACCGCCATACAATTAGCTTCAGCTTTTGCTGCCGTCGCCAATGGAGGTTTCCTGATCAGGCCCATTATAATCAATCAAATCATTGACGACAAAGGAAATCGTAGATATTCAGAACAGTCGGAAATCATCCGAAAAGTTGCTTCACCTGATGCGATGAATACCTTAAAAGAGATGCTCGTCAAAACTGTTGAGATCGGAACCGGTATTGAAGCAAGAATTCCCGGCTGGAATGTTGCAGGGAAAACTGGTACTGCACAAAAGTTTATAGATGGAAAATATTCCACAACAAAGTTCATTTCCAACTTTGTTGGATTTTTCCCAGCTGATAACCCTCAATTACTAGGGCTTATCCTTCTTGATGAACCAAAAATCGGCTATCATTGGGGAGGTGTAGGTGCAGCACCTACATTTAAAAAAATCATGGAAAG
>DTUJ01000040.1:0-14539 GCA_012964235.1 Fidelibacterota bacterium | reverse complement strand
CGCAAATTTTTAGACGCTTCTATTTCTGGAATATCATTACATGCTGGATCCGTTTGCAGTGGGAATATTTTTGTCGCTATTCCAGGAAACAAGTTTGACGGACATGATTTCATCCCCGAAGCAGTAAAAAATGGAGCTGCAGCAATTATCTCCAATGGAAGAGATCTTGGTGAACTATCCATACCTCAGATCAGGGTAGCAAACCCGCGACGAGCTGCTTCATGGGTAGCTTCGGAATTTTTTGACCATCCATCCAGGGAATTAACCATGATTGGCATCACCGGTACCAATGGTAAAACATCCACAGCAACTTTGGTGGCTTCCATTCTTGATGCAGCCGGATATAAAACTGCCCAAATGGGTACACTTGGACTCATTGCACAAGGGAATTATCCCCAGGAAAAAACTCTGACCACCCTTGATCAGGTTGCGCTTCATAAATCCCTTTTTGATTTGAAGAAAGATGGCTTTACCCACGTAGTAATGGAAGTCTCATCCCATGCCCTGAAACAATGCCGGGTTACTGATGTTGATTTTAATATTGCTGCATTCACTAACCTGACCCCAGAACATTTGGACTATCACGGAAATATGGAAGAGTATTACCATGCCAAAGCGAAACTATTTAAAATGCTTCCGATTACAGCAACTGCTGTTATCAATAATGATGATATCTACGGGAAAAAAATTATTTCTGAAAGTTCTACTCCAATCCTCACAACATCAATCTCTACAAAAAAAAATGTTCATTATTCTTCTTTTGAATCAACGCTTAACGGAATCACAGGAGACATTAAAGCCGGTGATCACTCATATAAAATACAATCATCCTTAATTGGTTCATTCAACCTGGAAAATATCCTTACTGCCGTTGGGATAGCCCACGCAATGGGTATTCCTCCCCATTTCGTCACTAAAGGAATTGATTCCTGCAAGTTCATTCCGGGCCGGATGGAAATGTTCAAAACCCCGTCTGGAGGAACAGTAATTATCGATTATGCCCACACACCTGACGCCTACGAAAAAGTGTTAGGAACCATTTGTAAAATGTCAAGCGGAAAAATGACAGTTATTTTTGGTGCCGGTGGAGATAGGGACGTATCCAAACGGCCAACCATGGCAACGATTGCTGAAAAATTTGCGGAACAGTGTTTTATTACCCCAGATAATCCACGATTTGATAATCCCCAAGCTATACAAGAAGATATTGTAAAAGGTTTTACTCGAAAGTGTTATACAGTTTTCAGTGACCGGGGAAAAGCTATTCGTGCTGCCTTAACTGATTTAAAAAAGAATGATATCCTCGCAGTACTAGGAAAAGGGAGAGAAAATTATCAGGAAATCCGGGGTGAAAAAATTCCATACTCAGATGTAAAAATCATTCAAGAATTCTGCGATGAGAATTAATCTTCCCAGACCAGATTTATTTTCTCAAGTATTTGGAGAAGTAACAGGCACTGGTTTGGGCTCTAGTGTACACGGGATTGCAACAGACAGCCGTGAGTTTAAAGCAGGTGACCTTTACATTGCTTTAAAAGGAAAACGAACTGATGGACATACATTTTTGAAAGAGCTTGAAATTGATGGTTGTGCTGTTGCGTTAGTCTCTGAAGAAAATAATGAACTAACATCGCTGAAACAAATAATCGTGGAAGATCCACTTACAACAATTGGAACTATTGCAAATAAATGGCGAAAACAATTTCAAGTACCCACCTTAGGTATTACAGGAACAAATGGTAAAACATCCACAAAAGATCTGTTACACCATGTTTTTCAGCCAACACAAATGGTTCATGCTACCGAAAAAAATTTTAACACATCGATTGGACTCCCTCTCACACTCCTGTTGCAGACAGAGAAACACACACTTTCAATCCTGGAAATGGGGGCAAACCAACCTGGTGACATTTCCTACCTTTGCAGGATCTCAAAACCTACCCATGGGTTAATCACTAATATCGCTCCTGCACATCTTGAAGGATTCGGTACGATTGAAGAAGTTGCAAAAGAAAAAGGAGAACTGTTTCAATCCTTAGAGGATGGGATTTCTTTCGTAAATCAAGCTGATGACAGAATAAAAAACCTTTCAATTACCGGAGATAAAATCAGTTATGGACTGAGCCCGGATTGTGACTTTCCTGCTGATATTCATCAAGAAAAAGATGGAACTCTAACTCTCCTTATTAACACGGAAGAAATAAAAACACAATCCTGCAATCTTTCATTTGCAAAAAATGTACTGGCGGCAGCGGCTGTCGCTATTACCATGGATGTAGACTGGGAAACATTTCAAAATCGTGTTTTATCCTTCGTACAACCAGCCGGACGATGCCAAGTAAAACATTTTGATGATATCACAGTGATTGATGACACCTATAACGCAAATCTTGAGTCTACTATTGCTTCCATTGATTATTTAAATGCGTTCAGCAAAAACGGGAGGCGGCTGCTGGTTTTTGGGGACATGTTCGAGCTTGGAAATCATTCCGAAATAATTCATGAAAAAGTCGGGGAGAAATGTTCTGATGCACACCTGGATGGTGTCTTTACTGTTGGCACCTTTACAGTGCATACTGATTTGAGGTTAGAGAACGTTGAATTACATAAACATTTTACATCCAAAGATGAACTCATTACACAATTAAAAAACACAATTAGAAAAGGAGATAAAATACTTTTTAAAGGTTCAAGAGGGATGGCTATGGAAACAGTCATTCAAGGGGTCTTTGAGTAATGTTTTACCATTTGTTCTATCCCCTAAAAGAATCCTGGTCTATTTTAAATATTCTACGGTATATCACATTTCGATCTGCAAGTGCTGCAATATTTGCATTATTAATAAGCTTCCTCATCGGTCCTTGGATCATCCACAAACTCAAACATCTTCAGATCGGCGAAAATATCCGGTCAACAGGACCAAAATCCCATCTGAAAAAGAAGGGCACGCCAACAATGGGAGGAGTACTGATTCTTTGTGCAGTTCTCCTCCCAACTTTCCTCTTTGCAAAACTGGATAACGTGTATATACAGATTATCTTCCTTTCTACAATCTGGATGGGGTTAATAGGATTTCTGGATGATTATCTTAAGATAATAAAAAAAATTGAAAAAGGACTTATAGCCCGCTACAAATTGGCGGGACAGATCCTCCTGGGTTCTGTTGTGAGTATTTGGATATATACCTCTCCGGAATTCACGGAAATCCGTACTATCACATCCATTCCCTTTTTAAAATCTTCAATTTTAGATTTTGGAATCTTATATCCTGCTGTGATCATTCTTGTTATTACAGGAACTTCAAATGCGGTAAATCTTACTGATGGTTTAGATGGCCTGGCATCTGGTCTTTTGGCAATAGCGTTTACTGTATTCGCTGCAATAACCTACATCAGTGGGCGTGTAGATTTTTCAGAATACCTCAATATTCTATACCTCCCTGGAATAGGTGAACTTTCCGTTTTTGCATCAGCAATGGCTGGAGCATGCCTTGGATTTTTATGGTTTAATTCTGCACCTGCCCAAATCTTTATGGGTGATGTAGGTTCACTATCCGCAGGCGCTGCATTAGGGACATTAGCAATTTTATTAAAAAAAGAATTTCTCCTCCTAATAATCGGCGGTGTCTTTGTCTGGGAAGCAATTTCTGTAATCCTTCAAATTGGCTATTTCAAATGGACAAAAATGAAATTAGGCAAAGGAAAACGGTTATTGAAAATGGCTCCAATCCATCACCATTTTGAACTCTCAGGATGGCCAGAGACCCGGGTGGTGATACGGTTCTGGATTATCGGAATCCTTCTCGCATTATTTTCACTAACCACATTTAAAATTCGTTAATGAATATTTCAAACAGAAACGAAATCGAACTGAAAAACAAAAATGTTATCGTTATTGGTTTGGGTAAAAGTGGTTGCGGAGCAGCAAAACTTGCACATTATCTAAAAGCGAATGTTTTTGTGAGTGATCAAAAGAACGGCATTGAATTGGAAAAAAATCTCAGTATGATGCGATCAATCGGTGTGGATGGAGAAATAGAAGGTCATAGCGAAAAAATCTATGATGCAGACCTCTGGGTGATCTCTCCCGGAGTCCCCCAAAATGCCCCAATCATTGTGAAAGCAAAGGAACGAAACATTCCTATTGTGGGTGAAATCGAATTTTCAAGTTGGTTCACTTCAGCTCCCATACTTGCAATAACGGGTTCAAATGGAAAAACAACCACTGCTCATGCCTTAACTGAAATGTGTAAAACAAAAGAAACTCATGGAGTTCTCGCTGGAAACGTTGGAATTCCTTTTTCTGAAAAAGTACTCGAGGATTTGAAAGCTTCTGATCCGAAACGTATTTTTATCCTGGAAATATCAAGTTTCCAAATGGAATTTATCCTCCATTTTAAACCTTTTATCTCCCTCTTTCTCAATATCACACCTGACCATTTGGACCGCTATGAAACCATGGAAGAGTACGAATCTGCAAAATTACAAATGATACAAAATCAATCTTCTGACGATATGATTGTTTTTAATGCAGATGATCCATGTTTTGAAAATCGATTTGATGAATATCCTTCTACTATAATTCCATTCAGCTTGTACAAAAAGGAGAATGTTATTTTCAGTGTCAATCAATCAAAAATCTACACGCAGGAAAACGACAAACTTATCTATCTAAATGAAATTGCCCTTCCCGGTAAGCATAATCTATCCAACCTGCTGGCCGCCGCCACTGTAGCTCATTTCATGCACATCCCAAACAAACATATTGAAAAAATAATGGCAACGTTCACAGGAGTTCCCCACCGCCTGGAACCAGTAGTTACTCTACAGGGAGTGGATTATGTGAATGATTCCAAAGCTACAAATATCGATTCGGTTAAGGTTGCTCTAGATAGTTTTAACAAATCCATAATCTTAATACTAGGGGGACAATACAAAGGGGGCAATTTCAAAAAACTCCTTCCACATGCTAACAACATCAAGGCCGTCCTCGCTTACGGTCAGGCTCACCAAACCATCGAAACTGCACTAGGGGATGCGGTGAGATTGTACATCTTTGATAATCTCAAAGATGCAGTTTCGAAGAGCCAATCGCTTGCAAGCCCGGGGGATATTGTACTGCTTTCCCCGGGCTGCGCAAGTTTTGATCAATTCGACAACTTCGAACATCGCGGCGATCTGTTTAAACAATGGGTTTCCCAATTGGAAGAACAGAAATGAATCACCTGAATGTGATCTCGAAGAATTATGACCGGGTTCTTATTTCTGCTGTAATACTATTGTGTATTATTGGTACAGTCATGCTGTATAGTGCCAGCTCTATACGGTCCCTCATGGAATCTGAAAATCAAACAGCCACACTTTATCTGGTTGCACATTTGAAACGATTGCTGGTAGGAATAATCATCATGTTTTTAATGATGTCATTTGACTACAGACACTTAAAAAAATATTATCTTCATCTTATTTTTGGTGCCATTGGCTTACTCATCGTCACAAAAACTATTTTTCTTATTAAAGGAATTTCCACCCCTGCCAGATGGTTTTATCTGGGTCCGCTTTCAATCCAAACCTCAGATATTGCCCGGTTGTCTCTGATTGTCTTCCTAGCTGTCTACATCGATAAAAAACGGCGGCAATTAGAGGATTTTTATACTGGTTTTCTCCCATCCGTTTTCGCGATTATTATCATAATGTCTCTCATTATAATTCAACCGGATTTCAGCAGTGCTATTATGCTAGGGCTCATCGGTGGTATTATGCTGTTCATCGGTAGAGCCAAGCTCTCCCAGCTTCTGGCTACTTCTGTCACAGGATTGGCTATAGTTGTACCTGTTCTCCTGATGGCACCATACCGTTTGGACAGGGTTCGTTCCTGGTGGAACAGAAACGAGGAATTATCTACTATTGGATATCAGGCTTATCAATCTCTAATCAGTCTTGGAAATGGTGGTTTTATCGGTCTCGGTCTTGGGAACAGTCTTGAAAAAAATATGTTTCTACCCGAACCCCATACTGACTTTATTTTTTCCATTATTGGAGAAGAGATGGGATTTGTTGGTACGTTATTTATTCTCACTCTATTTCTATTGGTTTTCCAGCGAGGTATCCGAATTGCTAAAGAATGCACAGATCCATTCGGTGTCATGCTTGCTGTTGGCATTTCATTCAGTTTTATCCTGTATGCTTTCGTGAATGCAGCGGTTGTAACCAATGTTTTTCCAGTAACGGGGCTCCCCATGCCCCTGATTAGCTACGGTGGATCAGGAATGGTGACCAACCTTGCAAGCATGGGAATTTTGTTGAATATCAGCCAGGCAAAACGATCCATTTCACACAGTAACGATTGGAAACCGAAGTTATATGGATGACCCTCGAATACTCATTGCCGGAGGCGGCACGGGTGGACATCTTTACCCTGCTGTTGCCATTGGCGAGGCTCTCCAGTTGCGGAATCCAAGAATTAATATCCACTACGTAGGCTCCACGTTTGGAATTGAGGCAGATGTACTTCCCGTAAAATCTCTTTCTCATACACTAATCCCTATCCGGGGATTGCAGAGAAGTATTTCTCTTGATGCGGTTGGGAAAAATTTGATTCTTCCCTTTAGGTACCTTCGAGCATCAAGAAGAACAAAAATATTATTCCAGGAATTTAATCCCCATGCCGTTGTCGGCACCGGCGGATATGCCAGCGCTATACCCATAAAAACAGCAATCAACCAACAAATACCTGTTCTCCTTCAGGAACAAAACTCATATCCTGGGATCACGACCCGGCTATACGCTGACAAAGCCCAGGTAGTATGTATCGCCTTTGAGGAGGCAAAAAACTATCTAAAAGGTCATTGCATTGTCACAGGGAATCCCACCCGGAAAAGTATCTTGAATGGAGACCGTTCAGATGCTGCAAAAACTTTCAACTTTAGCCCGGGAAAAGATACGGTGTTTCTCTTCGGTGGAAGCCAGGGTTCTGCTGCTTTGAACAAGATCATGAATACGGCAATTAATTCTTTCCAACAAAAAGATATTCAAGTCATATGGCAAACGGGATACAACGAGTTCTCCAAATTTCAGCATCATGATTCTGATGCTGTCCGAGTGGTTCCATTTATCGATCTTATGTCTGATGCCTACGCTTTGTCAGACCTTATTATCTCTCGAGCAGGCGCATTGACCTTGTCCGAAATTACCGTATGCGGGAAACCCAGCATTTTGATACCCTTTCCTGGCGCAGCTGGTGATCATCAAATGAAAAACGCCGAAGTACTGGCAAAAGCAACCGCTGCACATTTGATAGATGAAAAAGATCTCTCATCTTTCCTTTTAGTTGAAACTGTCTTAAAGCTCCTCCACAATAAAGAAAAACTTGAACAGATGGCACATCAAACAAAAAATCTTGCAAAACCAGATGCAACTGAAACCATTGTTGACCAAATCTTCCAGATGATTGATTAAAATTAATGTTTAGGAAAGTGAAAAAAGTACATTTTGTCGGGATTGGTGGTATTGGAATGAGCGGTATCGCTGAACTTTTATTGAATCTTGGATTCGAAGTTTCAGGTTCCGATTTAAAACCGTCAAAGATTATTCAGAATCTCAAGGAAAAAGGAGCAACCATCAGAGAAGGACATGATTCATCCAACCTGGATGATAGTGATGTGTTGGTTTATTCCAGTGCTGTAAAAGAAGACAATCCAGAAATCATTGAAGCGAATAAAAGGAGTATCCCTGTAATTCGCCGTGCTGAAATGCTTGGTGAACTGATAGCAGTAAAGCAAACCAGTATAGCTGTGAGTGGGACCCACGGAAAAACATCTACATCCTCAATGATCGGTGCAGTTCTATCTGAAGCAAAAATGGAACCAACTCTGGTTGTGGGGGGCCTTGTAAAAAATCTGAATACCAATTCTTTATTGGGCTCAGGTGAAGTCATTGTTGTGGAAGCCGATGAGTTTGATCGCAGTTTCCTCCTCCTTCGACCCACCATTGCTGTCATAACAAATATTGAATTAGAACATACAGACTGTTACGAAAACCTGAAAGATCTTCAGAATGCTTTTACTCAATTCAGCAACGCCGTTCCTTTTTACGGTGTTGTAATCGCTTGTCTGGATTCGCCTGGAGCCCGCGATATTTTATCAGAGATCAATCGACCGGTTATTACATACGGATTATCTCCTCAGGCTGATTTTTGTGCAGAATCAATGAATTTTAATGAAATAAGAACTCAATTTTCAGTCAAGCACCATCAGGAATCCTTAGGAGAAATAACTCTAAATGTCCCCGGTGAACACAACATTTTGAATTCTCTGGCTACTATAGCCCTCGGAATGGAAATGGGCATCCCCTTTGAAACTATATCCGAAGGGCTCCATTCCTACGGAGGTGTGCGACGTAGGTTTGAAATTAAGGGAATTGTGGATGATATTATGGTTGTTGATGATTATGCCCATCACCCTACAGAAGTTCGCGCTACTCTTCAGGCAGCCCAAAATGGCTGGAACCGGCGGATAGTTGCAGTATTTCAACCTCATCTTTTCACCCGTACCCGGGATTTCCATTCAGATTTTGCCCGGGCATTCAAGGACTGCGATATACTGGTCGTAACAGATATCTTTCCTGCCAGAGAAGAACCCATACAAGACGTAACGGGTGAATTAGTGGCCAACTCTGCAAAAGAATTGGGACACCCAAATATTTATTATGAACCAGAATTAGATAACCTTTCGGATAGATTGGATAAAATTGTCCAACCAGGGGATCTAATTATTACCATTGGTGCCGGGAATATCTGGCGCTATTGCGATTCCTATTTTAATCACCTGTCTGTGAGGGCAGAAGCCTGAGATGGAGTTTGGAGAAGAACTGGAAAAGATGGTGAACGGCACTTGTCTTTTAAATGAACCAATGTCCCGACATACCTCTTATGGGATTGGTGGGCCAGCTGGGGCTTATATAACTCCACGTGACCGGGACGATTTGCGAAGAATTCTACATTTTGCGGATGAACAAAACATTCCTGTTTTTTTTATTGGATCAGGATCCAATCTTTTAGTGGCAGACGAAGGAATAAATGGTATTGTCATCACCTTGATTAAATCATTCAATAAATTGGAGATTAAAGGGTGTCATATTTATGCTGAAACTGGAGTTATGCTTGGTCATATGGTAAAGCATTGTATCAAACAGAAACTCACGGGACTCGAAACTATGGTTGGAGTGCCTGGCACACTTGGAGGAGCATTGATGATGAATGCAGGTGCCTTTGGAAGTGAAATCTCAAATTGTCTGAAAAATGTTGATGTGATGACTTTAACGGGGGAAATAAAACAATACAGTGTCAAAGATATTGACTTTAATTATCGCCATTCTTCTTTTAAAAAAGATGAAATAATTATGAGCGCCAACTTTGTTTTAAAAAAAGCAACCAAGCAAGAGATCATGAACAAACGCGCCAAAGCCAGCGCTGGACGAAAGGAAACTCAGCCGTTGCGATTCCGTTCTGCGGGAAGTCTTTTTAAGAACCCTAAAAAAGATGTAGCAGCAGGATATCTAATTGATAAAGCAGGATTAAAAGGAACACATCGGGGCGATGCTGAAATCTCCGAAAAGCATGCCAATTTTTTTGTAAATCATGGGAAGGCAAACGCAGAAGATGTCGTTTTCCTGATCCGATTAGCACGAAAAACTGTAGAAAAAAAGTTTGGTATCAATCTTGAATTAGAGGTTAAAACATTAGGATTTAAACCAGGAATATTTGAATCGTGAGAAAAAAATCAAATCTGGACTGGGTTAGAATCATCATCGGGACCACGCTTACCTGTAGTGCTTTCTTATTGACTTGGGCTGCATTTTCCTGGGCAACTTTTACTGATTTTCTGGTCGTTGAGCATGTGAAAATGCCTGGCTCCATTGTTATGGAAAATGAATATCGCTCCCTGTTAAGACAAATTGACGGAAAAAAAATGAACCAGTTGGAGCTTGACAATATCCGCATTGCTCTTGAATCCCATCCTTATGTCCGGGCTGCAAGAGTGAGCAGACAATTTCCGAATACTGTTACCATTGAGATTTTGGAGCGAGAGCCCATTGCCATTGTACGGATTGATCCTCCTGTACTCATCGACAGCGAAAGTGTCGTCCTGCCAATTAAAGACGACAATATTGAATATCAGATGCCCTCCCTATCCAAATTCAACTCAGCAAAATCACTTTATCCGTTAGGAAAATCTGCTCTATCCCAAAACGTACTAGATGCTGTCAGTTATGTAACCCACATCAAAATAAATTACCCAAATCTTTATGAAAACCTTTCCGAAATCAGGTTAAACCGGCACGAAGAATTTGAGTTGATCCTAGAAGAAGAACCGACACTTGTATCACTAGGCAAAACCAATATCACTGAAAAATTGTTTATCCTCAAAGAATTTGATGGAATACTTCCTTTAGGAAGAAAATTGACTGACTACCGGTATCTCGATTTGCGTTATAAAAATCAAATAATTGCGCGGGAATGGAGTACATGAAAAAACTGAGCCGGACCCAGGATAAAAATATTCAGGTAGGCATTGATGTCGGCTCCTCCAAATTCTGCTGTGCAATTGCAGAAATAGATCCTCCCAATCAAAATGTTAAGCTCCTGGGGGTTGGCTCCTGCCCTTCCAGTGGAATAAAAAAAGGATCCATAATCCACAGAGATAAAACTATCGAAGAAATGGAAAAAGCTGTCACCGACGCAGAAATTATGGCGGACATTAAAGTGAATCGATCCTGGCTTACCATTTCCGGTGAACATGTAAGAGGAATCAATACTCAGGGAGCAATTGCCATTCAAAAACCTGGGCAATCTCCCTCAGCAACCGATCAGGAAATCCGAATAGAGGATATGTACAAAGTATTGGAATTAGCAAAAGCAATTTCATTCCCAGTTGACCGAAATATCCTTCATACTCTTCCCCAGGAATATATTATTGACACAATGAAAGGTATTAAAGATCCAGTGGGAATGTCAGGAAGAAGGCTTGAAGGGCGGGTACATTTGGTTACTGTGGCTACATCATCAGCATCCAACTTTATAAATTGTGCTGAGGAGCTGGGAATTTCGGTTGATGGACTGGTTTTTCAGGGTTTGGCATCATCAATTTCTACAATCGACAAGGACGAGAAAGAACTGGGTGTTGCTGTTGTGGATATTGGTTCCGGGACAACAGACATTGTAGTCTATCTTGATGGAGGAGTTCGCCATACAGGAGTCATTCCCATTGGGTCCGATAGCATTACCAATGATATAGCAGTAATGCTACAGGTAGGAAAGAAAGAAGCGGAAGAAATTAAGCTGAAATACGCTTCAGCTAAAGCGTCCATGGCATCTCCGGAATTGGAATTTGAAATTCCTGTGAAAAACGGAGGTATTTCACGGAAAATATCAGAACATGAACTTTCCCGCTATGTGGAAGCCCGCATGACAGAAATCCTTAACCTCATATCCCGGGAAATATCCAGGGCGGACATCCATCAGAAACTGACGTATGGACTGGTGTTTACAGGAGGGGGAGCTCAGTTATCAAACTTGGCGGGGCTGGCTGAAGAAACGCTCAATATCCGTGCGCGAATCGGTGCTCCAAAAGGAATCAGTGGAGTGGTTGATGTAGCCAGTACCCCTCACTACGCAGCCGCAATTGGGTTGATTCAATGGCCGTTACACTATCAGGACACTCAAGCCGGTATACACACTGGTTTAACACCGGGAAAAGTGTTCAAAAAGTTTACAGAGTGGTTTAAAGAATTTTTTTGATACTTCGAACATATTGAACATGATAATTACTACTGAGAAAATAATGCCATTCACAATAAAAATAAGGAGAAGAGATAATGCTGTTTGAATTTGATCCATTAGCGGAACAGAAAGCAAAATTAAAAGTCGTTGGAGTAGGAGGAGCCGGTGGAAATGCCATAAACCGAATGATAAGCACAAATATGGAAGGTGTTGATTTTATTGTTATCAACACTGATGCCCAGGATCTGGAAAATAATGCTGCGGAACAAAAAATCCAGATCGGGAGCACCCTGACGAAAGGGTTGGGTGCCGGGGCACAATCAACTATTGGTCTGGAGGCAATGGAAACGGACAGGGAAGCCGTTCAGACCTTGCTGGAAGGAGCAGATATGGTCTTTATTACCGCCGGAATGGGAGGAGGAACAGGTACAGGTGCCGCACCGGTTATCGCTCAAATAGCCCGTGAACTGGATATCCTGACGGTAGGAATTGTCACTCTGCCATTCAATTTCGAAGGGCCAAAACGAATGAACCGTGGTTTAGCGGGGATTTCTGAAATGCGGAAGACTAGTGATACACTTCTTATCATCCCAAATCAGAAACTTATGTCCATCGTTGATAAAAACACCACACTCACGGCAGCATTTCATCTCGCTGATTCCATATTGAATCAGGCAGCGAAAGGAATTTCAGACCTTATTAATGTTCACGGTATGATCAATCTTGATTTCGCTGATGTGGAAACGATCATGAAAAATATGGGTGAAGCAATTATGGGAACAGGCGTTGCTACAGGAGAAGAGCGGGCAGTCCTGTCTGCGCAACAGGCAATTGCAAGTCCCCTGCTGGATAATGCCAGCATCAGCGGTGCTCAGGGGATCCTGGTAAATATTACCGGAGGAAAGGACTTAACCCTCCACGAAGTAGATGAAGCCACTTCCATTATTTTTGAAGAAGCGGGAAATGATGCAAATATCATCTTTGGTGCCGTCATTGATCCAAAACTGGAGGAGGAAATCCAGGTTACGGTTATCGCCACTGGGTTTAATAACCATAAGTACAGAGAAGATTCAGACGAAACCCAACACATCACCAAAGCTCCCCAACGGGAAGTCAATCGCATGCTGGGTGAAAAGATAAACGTCTCCTTAAGTGAACAGAAAAACACCCCGAATGAAATGGCTCCGGAAGATGAAAAACCCAAACCAAATATATTGATCGATGACGATAATCCGGTGATCTATGGAAACGATATTGAAATTCCTGCCTTTATTCGCAGGCAGCATGAATAGCTCTATCAATTACTCTATCTGCTTTTAAACAGGTATAAAAAAAGCCTATCCGATATAGGAAAGGCTTTTATAAAGAGGAATGCTTATTGTCTTAAATCTTTTTTCCCTTCGCACGGAGCTCATTCACTACTTTACGAATTCCTTTTTTATCAATGATCCTCATCCCCCTTGTAGAGACCTTCAGTGTAACAAATCGTTTTTCATCCGGAAGCCAAAACCGCTTTTTCTGAAGGTTTACATCAAACCGGCGGCGTGATTTATTATTTGCATGGCTCACTTTGTTTCCAAACATGGGCTTTTTTCCTGTCACGTCACACACTCTGCTCATTACATCCTCACTTTTGTATCCTGATTATATTTCTCTCACTAAAAAAGTGGGCGAATTTACACTTTATTCGTTTAGGTGCAAATGGAAAGGTTATATTTCAACCAGGGTTTTCTGTGTGTTGATTGCAAATTAATATAGAAGAAAATTCTATGTAAATTCCGCCCGGTACAATGCTCAATATAGGAAATCTTTCCATTCACACGCCCATCTTCCTTGCACCCATGGCAGGGGTCACGGACTATTCATTCAGAATAATATGTAAGGAACATGGGGCCGGAATTGTGTATTCCGAATTTGTTTCTGCCCACGGGATCATCCGGAAGAACGAAAAAACCCTGGATATGATCAGGTTCACCGATGAAGAGCGTCCCATCGGGATACAAATTTTTGGGGATGAACCTGAAGTCATGGCGAACGCTGCCCGCTTTGTGGCAGATCAGTTTAAACCGGACATTATTGATATCAACTATGGCTGTCCTGTTCCTAAAATTACAAAAAGAGGCGCAGGATCAGCAGCATTAAAAGACCTGTGTCTCATGGAAGAAATTACGTCTGCCGTTGTGGAATCCGTTCCTCAACTCCCCGTTACCGTAAAAATGCGCGCTGGGTGGGATTCTCAAACAATTATCGTTGAAAAAGCTGGTAATCAGCTTGAAAAAGCTGGAGTAAAAGCAATAACTCTCCACCCCAGGACTACAAAACAGTATTTCACGGGAAAATCCGACTGGTCCCTGATTAAAATTTTGAAGCAGGCAGTATCTATTCCAGTTGTTGGTAACGGAGACGTTGGTACGGCAGATGACGTAAAAAGAATGTTTGAAGAAACAGGCTGTGATGCTGTCATGATCGGACGTGCAGCACTTGGAAACCCATGGATTTTTAGGGAGATCAAATCCATTTTTGAAAAAACTGTCTTGCCTCCAGAACCATTGGTAGAGGACCGCATATCAATGTGCAGACGACATCTCAATCTACTGGTTGAAAACCGGGGGGAAAGAGTAGGACTGAACCTTATGAGAAAACATTTCGGTTGGTATATTAAAAATTTCCCCGGCGCAGGAGAATTTCGAAAGGAGCTGGTGACCGCCCCAGATTCAAAAACTGCCCTGGAAAAACTGGAGAAGCTTGCTGTAGTGCAATT
>DTUJ01000039.1 GCA_012964235.1 Fidelibacterota bacterium | reverse complement strand
AAAAAGATTTGGAAAGAGAATTTGATCTTCCTGTATCAATGGAAAACGATGCAAACTGTTTCGCCCTTGCTGAGGCAATTTTGGGAGCGGCTAAAGGTTATGGTGTAGTATTTGGTGTCATTATGGGCACAGGTGTTGGCGGTGGAATAATCATCAATAGCAATATCCATCGGGGCCCAAATCATATTGCCGGGGAATGGGGCCACCATGTTTTATACCCCGATGGCAGAGATTGTTATTGTGGAAATAAAGGGTGTACAGAATCATATATCAGCGGTACTGCTTTAGAAAAGGAATGGTATGAATTAACAGGAGAGAATCATATCGTAACTGATATTATCGATAATGGTTTATATAAGTCACACCCTGAATGGAAAGATAAATTCATCCTCAACTATGGACGTGCTTTAAGTAATATAATCGATATAATCGATCCTGATTGCATTGTGATGGGAGGTGGGCTTTCAAAAGTTGATATACTTTATTCTGAAGGAAAAGATGCTGTGTATAGTGAAGTATTAAGCGATCACGTTTTAACCCCCATTTTGAAGAATCAACTTGGAGATTCAGCAGGCGTATTTGGGGCAGCACTTCTCATGGAAAATGGTCAATGAAGTTTGCGCAGTGGCTGAATTCTCTTTCAAATTTTGATCACCTGATTATCCTCTTACTGTTCATTTTGGGAGGCTTGTTGGCACATCTCACTTTACAACAGGTAAGAAAATGGTACACGAAACAACAAGAGGATAATCCCTTTGCAAAGAAAATGCGAGTCAGCCCCATTGCCTTTTTTGCTGTGACGATTCCCTACACAATTGTTCTGTACAAACTATTTAGTGTATACCTGAAAATTTGGATTGGGAAATTATTCTAGAAAGATATCTAATTGTTATCCAAAAAACAATATACTCGATTTTAATGTAGAAACAGAAAGCCCACAGGAGCATTGGGGGTATGGAGGGAAAGTTGCTCCTGCAGACTTTAAATTTTGAAGAAAAAAAGTGAACAAATGAATCAATTTTACAAGGGACAGACTATTACAAGATTAATATTCAAGGCAACAATTTATTTTTGAATGTTCAGGATATTTTCGTGATCTTTTTCCCCTTTAAATTCACCGGGGAAAGATTAAAAAATGTTCAGGTGATTGTTAACAATTACTTTTTCCTTGATTTTGTCCGTAGTTTTTCCATAATCTTCCATGCAGTCTTGGGAAGGCGATCCAAATCATTAAACTCCCCGGCTCCTTTCAGCCATTCTCCACCATCAATTGTCACTACCTCCCCATTAATATAACCAGAACCGTCACTGAGCAGATAAGAAGCCAAATCCGCCAATTCCTGATGTTTTCCAAATCGCTTTAAGGGGATTCTGTTTTTCATTTTTTTCTCAAAACCAAACCCTGGCGGCACAAGGCGTTTCCAGGCACCTTCTGTTGGAAACGGACCCGGTGCAATAGCATTGGTTCGGATACCATACTTTGCCCATTCTACAGCCAGTGAGCGGGAAACAGCAAGTACCCCCGCTTTTGCTGCTGCGGATGGAACTACGTATCCGCTGCCGGTCCAAGCATAGGTAGTAACGATATTCAGGATGGTTCCACTTCCTTGGCTGATCATTTCCTTTCCAACGGCAAGGGTCATATTGAAAGTTCCAAGAAGAACAATATCTACAACGACCTTGAACGCTTTTTCTGTAAGGTTTTCCGTTGGAGAAATAAAATTCCCAGCGGCGTTATTTACTAAAGCGTCAATGCGGTCAAATCTACTTTTTGTCTGTTTTAGAAGCTCATCAATTTCCAGCGGATTGCGCACATCACAGCTAAAAGGAAATACTTTTGCTCCAGTCTGCCGGAGTTCTTCCGCAGCCTGATCCAGCACTTCCTGTTTTCTGCTGGAAATGATCAGGTTAGCACCAAGTTCCCCAAACCGGGTTGCCATGGATTTTCCAAGGCCGGTGCCTCCTCCGGTTATAAGAATGGTTTTATTTTTTAACAGGTCTGGTTGAAACATAGCCTTCTCCTTTAGTTGCAGACTTATGGGAATCCCTTGTACTTTTCAGCATGAATCCACTGGTTATGATTGGATCCATTCTTTTTATGCTCGGGCTGCTTGTTTTCAGCCTGAAACTCATCGCATTCAACCGTAAAAAGTACATGTATGAGGATTCTCAAACAACCCCAACTGATTTTTCATCTGCCTATTCCAGTTTGTTCATTCGGATCCTTGCACTGGTTGTCCTCGTAATTGCTTTTGTTATTTTATATATGTTTAACCATTAATGAAAATACAGAGGATTCTTGTGTCCTACTTATCCCCTGAAATAAATTTCAAAGGAGAGTTTTGTATTATTTATAGAAAAACCTCTCCAATTGAAGAGATGAGAAGAACTGAAAAAGAATCCACCTAATCCTAAACCAGAGAAAATAATGGATGATATTTCGGAAAACACGCCCAAGCTGAACTATGGACTGGACTATCATGGGAAAGATGTCCTTTTAAAGCTGGCCCGTTGGAGCAAATTTGTAGGATTAATAAATATAGCTTTCGGATTCATTTACTGTTTAACCATTTTCATATTTTCAATACCCACAGTTATTATAGGTATTTTTTTAATACTGATTGGCACACGATTGACTTCTGTTGCGGGGAATCTTAACTATTGTGTCCTCCATGAAGAATCAACCAGTTTTTCAGAGGCATTGGATCAGTTGCGGTCTTACATGTTTCTCTATGGTATAATGATGATTGTGATGGTTGTTATTATCATCATACTCATTATTTTAGCAATAATGTTCCGTGTAGCTGTACAGGATTTTTTCTTTGAAGCTGCTGATGATATTGTCATCCGTTCTTTGCTATCTCAACTCATTTAAAGCCCGGAAACATCACGTTTGACAACAATTGATTGAGAAAGGGTTTTACTCTTTATCAAATACCTGGTCTATCTTTTCCCCGACTTTCTTTTCAAGTATTTGTCCGCCTTTCTCCTTTCCTTTTTCAACTGTATCCTGGATTGTTTGCTGCACATCATGGAGGGATTTCGGGATCTCTTTTCCCGTCCAAACCATATAGGCGATATAGAGTACAAATATTGCCGCTCCAATGATAACCAATTTTATGAGTTTCTTGATTACTCCAAATAGAATGATCAAAGCCAATACCACAGCTACGGCAAGATAAACGGGATTCCCTGTCAATTGATCAATAATTGTTTCCATTATTTTTCCTTGTGTTTCAATTTTGCACGATTAACAAAACCTGATTTTTCTTCATATTCCTGGATGAGTTCCATAATTTTTGGATGGTCAGTCATCCCCAGGGTCATTTCTTCCAGATACCCAGTTTTAGATACTATTTTCTTTTGTTTTTCCATTTGTATTTTTATCACTCCCACGTAATGCCCATCCTTCCCCGCTTGGGTAATGAGGACACCGTTTTCCTCCTTTGGGTCATGGACAACTGTCTGGCTGTGCGCTCCGATGATGATATCTATTTCTTTCAATTGTCGTGCCAAAGATACATCCTGGTCAAAGCCCTGGTGTGAAAGCACTAAGACGACATCCACTTTCTCACGAATTTTCTTTAAAATGTTTTTTACTGCTGTGACAGGATCATGGAGTGTAATAGCGTTGCTGATTTCCTTTGGATAATATTTGAATGACCGATTTCCCAGGATCCCCAGGATACCTACTTTTAGCCCGCCTCTTTCTACAATTTTTAATGTCATGGACCCTTGAATCAATGGCGATTGAAGATTTGATACAACTAAATCAGCCCCAATCCGGCGTAGAATTCCGTCCATTGATTCCTGCCCGCGAGTGAGTTCCTGATCCCCGGGAAGAATTGCATCATATGGAATAAAACTGTATGCTTCTGTGACGAGGCTGTCTTTCAGGGGCTTATGGACGGGCGAAAAAAAATCCCCGGTATCTACTACTATTGTATTGGGATGTTCTTTTAGAAACGATTGAACAAAAACGGCCCGCTTTTCCAACGATCCAAGGGGCAGATCAGGACAGTAACAATTTTCAAGCT
>DTUJ01000038.1 GCA_012964235.1 Fidelibacterota bacterium | reverse complement strand
TCACCCCAGGGATTGGTTACTGGTTACGATTTGATTCTGACGGAACCAGTCTTGTCGAAGGATTGGAGATATTCAGCCTGGCTATTGAACTTGTTGAAGGTTGGAATTTGGTTACGGGAATAACAAGTTCAGTACCCGTTACTTTAATCCAGGATCCTGATGGGATTATTGTACCAGGAACTATTTACGAATTTGATGGGAGTTATGAGAATACGACTAACCTGGTTCCTGGCAAGGGATACTGGATTCGCACATATTCAGCTGGTGTGATCATTTTATCTTCGGAATAAAGTTGGAATAACTGTTGATAAAAGCAGAGAATCTTAATAAAATGTGAGCCCAATTTCTGAAAATTTATTAACAATATAAGAAAGTGAGTCTCTTATGAAAAATGTAATAATAGTTCTTTCGATTCTTATTAGCAATATATATGGACAGGTGGACTATCAAACCCAGATACAGACCATTTTCAATGAGAATTGTACAAGTTGTCATATTAATGGCGGGGGTTACTATGGGGGTTTGGATTTATCAACATATGACAACCTCATGTCAGGCAATAGCAATAATGGACCAGTCGTTACTGCCGGAGATGGGGCAAATAGTTATATAATTCAAAAATTACAAGGTACTGCATCTGGAGCACAAATGCCTGATGGAGCAGATCCTTTACCTTCAGATCAGATTAATTTGATAGCTCAATGGATTGATGAAGGTGCATTAGAAACTCCAGCCTCCACGGATGAATTGTTCTTTTCAGAATATATAGAGGGAAGCAGCAGCAACAAGGCTCTTGAAATTTACAATCCCACCGATGCAACTGTTGATCTTGCTGGATATGAAATCTGGAGGATTGCCAATGGCGGTGACTGGTCAGAAGGAGAGGGGAATGCTGTAGATTTAAGTGGATATTCAGTTGATGCAGGTGATGTGTTTGTGATATGTAACAGCAGTATCGCCGAGGAGTATTCAGGGGAATGCGATATTCTTGGTACAACTGCAACGTATTACAATGGTGATGATGCAGTTGGGCTTGCTCATAACGGTGTATTGATTGATGCTGTTGGTGAAGAAGGAGATGATCCGGGCTCCGGCTGGGCTGTTGCTGGAATAACAGACGCAACTAAGGAACATACCCTTGTTCGTAAAGCATCGGTGACCCAGGGCAATACTGACTGGGCGTCTTCCGCCGGAACAGACGCCTGTGATTCTGAATGGAGCGTTTATGACCAAAATACATTTGATTATCTGGGATCTCATAATATTGGCAGCGGGAATGCTGCTCCGGTTGCAAATGCCGGGCCTGACCAGGTTGTAGATCCTGAAGAAACAGTGCAACTGGATGGAAGCGGAAGTTATGATCCTGAATGTGCAGAATTTTCCTATTCCTGGGATGGTCCTGAAGATATAACCCTGGATGATCCCAGCTCAGCAACACCATCGTTTACTGCACCAAGTTACTCTGAAACAACGCTTTTGACATTTACATTAACTGTCACTGATGATCAAGGAAGTTCAGATAGCGATATTACGGAAATTACAGTTTTTGTTGAGCAGGGATTAACCATAGCAGAAGCGCGAGCGTTGGGGGTAGGTGAAATTGTTACCGTCCAAGGTGTTGTTACAACTCCGAATTTTCAGAGCAGCCATACCGAGTATGTGATACAGGATGCTACAGCAGGCCTTGTCGTTTTCGGTTATGGAGTCACAGATGTTGATTTGAATGTGGGAGATGAAATCAGGGTAACCGGTGAGACTGAAGAATATAATGGAAAATTTGAAGTGGCAATAACCGGATCCCAGGATATAACTGTATTGGGAACCGCTGATCTTCCTGAACCACAGGTTATTACCGTTGCTCAACTTAATACGGATGGAGAAGATTACGAAAGTGAACTCATTACTATTCAAAATGCTGTGATAGATGATGGTGAATGGCCAGACGAAGGATCGAGCGCAAATATTGATATTACAGATGATGGTGGAGTATCAGTCGTAATAATGAGAATTGACAGTGACACTGAGATTGATGGCTCACCTGATCCAGGCTGGCCCTCTCATGTAACCGGTGTAGGTGGAGAGTATTTAGTGTACCAGATTTTACCGCGTTTTCTCACCGATTTTGAGTCTGCAGGAGATAATCAATATCCTGTGGCAGATGCTGGGGATGACCAGCTTGTAAATCCCGAAGATATGGTGACACTTGATGGATCGAGCAGTTATGATTCAGATGGAACGGTTGAAGGTTATCTCTGGGCACAGACTGAAGGTACAGCAGTCACTCTGAGTGATACTGAACCAGAGGATGGCATTGCAACTTTTACTGCGCCCTCTGTAGATGGAAACGTTGTTTTAACTTTTTCGTTAACAGTTGAAGACAACCTTGGAGATACTGGAACTGATCTTGTTTCTATTGTTGTTTCAGGAGGCGAGACCTCTATTTATGACATTCAATATACAACGGTGCAGGGCGATTTTTGTTTTGATTCTCCACTCATGGGTGAAGTTGTTGTTACCAGCGGTGTTGTTACTGCTGTTCAAAACCCTGGCTCATATTCTAATTTCTATGTACAGGATTTTGGGTATGATTCCTGGAGTGGCGCATATGTCTATGATAATACTCAATCTCCAGCAGTAGGTGATGAAGTGACGTTTGCTGCAACAGTATTTGAATATTACAGTTTTACCGAACTGACTGATCTCATCGGTTTTTCAGTCGCATCATCAGGGAATGCAGTTACTCCAAAGGATATTACAACTGGTGAATTGGCAGCTGGCTGCACATTTATTGGTGAAGCTTTAGAAGGCATGCTTGTCCGGGTGACTGATGTTGAAGTAGTGGCAGAATCTGATGAAAATGGTCAATGGTATGTAGATAATATAAATGGAACCGGTTTGTGTCAAATAGATGATGGAATGTTTGACGGAACCCCGCCAACACCTGCTGCAGGAACCCATTTTACTGCCATAATTGGTGTGGTTGATTACAGTTATGATGAATATGCAATTTTACCAAGATCTTCGGATGACATTCAATCTGAGTCAACTATTACGGAAGTAAACGTTGATCACATTGACAGTTGGAACATGGTCAGCCTACCACTAACTGTGGAAGATGCTGCCCAATTATCTCTATTCCCCACTTCTGTTGAAGGAACGCTCTATAGTTTCAGTGGAGCATATAATAATGAATCAGCACTCGTCTCCGGTGAGGGTTATTGGCTGTTTTTCAACAGTGCTGGAAGCGATGTGCTTAGCGGGACAGCGGTGAACAGTGCCACTGTTTCTCTCGTGCCGGGATGGAATATGATTGGAAGTATTACGCAGGAAGTCAGTGTTGATGCTATTAGTGACCCTGGTGACATTATTGTTACGGGGACTGTCTATGGCTTTGATGGTGCATATAATAATGCAACTATGATTACGCCAGGAAAAGGATATTGGATTAATGCCTCTGCTTCAGGTGATATTACGCTTTCGAGTGGATCTGCTAAAACAAGATCAAGTCAATTCAGCTCTCTTAGTGAGGCTAATATTATAAGCTTCAACGGTAGTGAATTGTATTTTGGAGTTCCAATTTCTGATGAACAAAGATTGAGTTATAGCCTTCCTCCGAAACCTCCCGCCGGAGCTTTTGATGTGCGCTTTTCAAATGGTTTAAAAGCAATGGACAACACAGGTACCATTGAACTAATGAACAATGCAGATAACCTGACAATTCATTTCCAAATTGCAGAAAAAAACCAGGAGGAGGGACAACAATGGTTGCTGATTGCTAAAAATGGCGACGTGTATGAATTGGAAGACTCAGGGGAAATTGTCATTAATGGATCTGTTAACGGGTTTATGCTCACCAAGGCAGAAACAATTCCAACCAGTTTCAGCCTTTCTCAAAACTATCCCAATCCGTTCAATCCTGTGACAAAAATCACGTATCAATTGCCTAAAGAATCGTATGTTGTTATCAGTATCTACAACCTCATTGGTCAGAAAATCGTTGATTTGGTTAGTGAAGTTCAACAAAAAGGGCACCATAAAGTCATGTGGGACAGTAA
>DTUJ01000037.1 GCA_012964235.1 Fidelibacterota bacterium | reverse complement strand
TTCAAGAAAATGGTCATAAAGTTACAGACCATGGAGCCTTAGAATATAATAAACAAGATGATTACCCCGATTTTATCCTTCCTGCAGCTCGTGCTGTCGCAAAAGATCCCAGTAGTTTTGGAATTATTATGGGTGGTTCAGGGCAAGGAGAAGCAATGGCAGCAAATCGGGTGAAAGGCGTTCGTGCTGCTGTATATTACGGTGAAATGGAAGAGATAGTGAGACTTTCCCGCAAACATAACAATGCAAATATACTTTCTCTTGGTGCTAGGTTTTTAACTTTCTCCAAAGCTTTCCATATTATTGATCTCTGGTTGAAAGAACCTTTCGAGGGAGGACGTCATCAAAATCGGATTCAAAAATTGGATTGTGAAAAGGATTAAATAAAGGACATTATCTAAGCTACTTTGTCATAGCAATTCTCTAAGTCAAAACATCTAAGTTCTCATAGGAGGATAGGGCGTGAGACCGATACGGTGCAGCCGGAAACAGCCGCATTAGCTCCCGATTCCCGAAATTATTCGGGATGAATTGGAATGAGAAAATGAAAAATAAAACCAACCTATCTTTAGCCAGCTCTGGTGCGCGGATTCATCCGCGCATCCTGATCGATCGCTTTGGTCGTACCTTTAACTATTTACGTATAGCTCTGAATGAAATGTGCAACCTGCGCTGTATTTACTGTATGCCGGAAGAGGGAATACAATTCAAGTCTAAAAATGAAATGATGACGATGGAGGAGATAATGCGAATTATTACTGTTGTCTCAGAATTAGGTGTAAACAAAATTCGTTTTACAGGTGGCGAACCCCTTTTGAGAAAGGACTTGGTAGAACTTGTTGAAAAAACCTCATTGATATCGGGGATTAACTCAGTCAATATGACGACGAATGGTGTTTTACTCAAGCAGTATGCGGCGGACCTGCAAGGGTCGGGATTATCCGGGATCAATATCAGTATTGACACTCTGAATCCCGAAAAATATATCCAAATCACTCGTCGGGATGAAGTGGGGCGTGCCCTGGAAGGGTTGGAAGCTGCAAAAACTGCCGGAATCCTATCAATAAAAATTAATGTGGTTGCTCTGCGCGGCTTTAATGATAGTGAAATTGTTGAATTTGTTGAATTGACGAAGAACTATCCACTGACTGTCCGATTTATTGAACTAATGCCATTTGATGCCCATCAGATTTGGAAAACGGGAAAATTTTTTAGTGCTGAAAATATCCAAAAAGAGTTAAAGAATCATTTTCCAGATATAAAAACAACGGATGGAACTGCCACGGAACATGCCATTTTTCAAGTGCCTGATTATGCAGGAAAAGTCGCGGTTATACCATCATATTCACGCAACTTATGTGGAAATTGTAACCGTATCCGTCTCACTGCGGATGGGAAAATCCGAAATTGTCTTTATGCACATAATGAATTTAATCTGAGAGATTTAATGCGCTCTGGGGGAACGAAGGAAGAAATGAAAGAGTTAATATTATCGGCTATGTGGAAAAAATTATTCGATGGATGGACAGCACAGAAATCGGGAAGCAATAGTCGGGAGTCAATGACCCAAATTGGAGGATAAATAATATGAATGAATTCAGCCATTTAGATTCCAAAGGAGATGTTAAAATGGTGGATGTGACAGACAAAACTGCCACAGTACGTTTAGCGAAAGCTGAGGGGAAAATCCATCTTCAGCAAGCTACGATTGCATTAATACAGGATGACTCAATTCCAAAAGGAAATGTGCTGACCACTGCCAAGATAGCGGGCATCCAGGCGGCGAAAAAAACATCCGAAATTATCCCAATGTGTCATCAGCTGAATCTCTCATTTGTAGATCTGGAATTTGAGCTGGGCAGCGAGCTAATCATAATCCGGTCGATTGTTAAAACACGGGAAGCCACAGGCGTAGAAATGGAAGCGCTCACAGCTGTTTCTACAGCAGCCCTGACAATGTATGATATGTGTAAGGCTGTGGATAAAACCATGACCATCGGTGCAATCAAGTTGGTGGAAAAGATTGGCGGAAAATCGGATCGTGCGGTTGAGTATCGGCCCAGCGTTGGAATCATTACCATGAGTGACAGTATTTCTGCCAGTAGCAGCGAAGATAAATCCGGCCCCATACTGCTTAAAGGATTTTCTGATGCCGGTTGCAGGACTTTGCATCAAGAGGTTTTGCCCGATGGGTCTGATAAACTTGTACCCACAATTCAAAACTGGATTAAAGATGGTGTGGAACTGATCATCACCACAGGTGGTACAGGACTGGGTCCCCGTGATTTAACCATTCAAATGATGGAGAATAAATTTGACTCCAAATTACCTGGTATTG
Source organism: Fidelibacterota bacterium (assembly GCA_012964235.1). Classification (GTDB taxonomy): domain Bacteria; phylum Fidelibacterota; class Marinisomatia; order Marinisomatales; family UBA8229; genus UBA8229. The sequence goes on along the minus strand of DTUJ01000037.1, from coordinate 16,456 downwards.
AGCAAGCACTCCACGCCTATGGCCGCGGCAAGGTAAAAACAGCCATGCTGTCACGTCTGACAGCTGGAGTTGTAAACGGGGCAATTGTCATTTGTCTACCTGGAAGCACCGGTGCGGTCAAAGATGCGTTAAAGGTGTTAATTCCAACTATTTTTCATTCATTTCACATGATGAAGGGTGAAAAGCATTGATAGAATATCTCTTGCCCATTCTGTTCTTGGTTGTTGCATTCATTTATTCCAGTGTGGGGTTGGGAGGCGGCTCATCCTATACAGCACTCATGGCTATTTTCGGAATTAATTATCTTATCATTCCCACCACATCATTAGCCTTAAACCTGATTGTTACCTCTATCGGTGTAATCAACTTCTGGCGTAACGGCCATGGTCGGCTGGGTTTAATTGGACCGTTTATGGTGACGTCCATTCCCATGGCCTATTTAGCGGGAACATTGATATTGTCCAAGGACATATTTCAGCTGTTATTATTAATAACACTCATGTTGGTGGTAATAAGAATTTATTTCCTTAACACTCTAAAGTTTTCCTTCCAATTATCTGGTGTAAAAAAGTGGGTTTTTATTTTAGGTTTGGGAACTGTTCTTGGATTTGTAGCCGGAACTGTTGGGGTCGGCGGCGGGATATACCTGGTGCCATTGATTATTATATTTGGCCTGGGAAGTGAAAAGGAGGCTGCCGCAGCCGGAGCCGTGTTTATCTGGGTGAATTCCCTGGCGGGAGTTATTGCCAGAGCTCAGGAAGGCACTTTTGATCTTGACTTTATTCTTCCTCTTGCTGGTGCCGTGATTGTAGGGGGATTTGCTGGTTCTTATTTTGGATCATCCAAATATGAAGCGAAAACCATTCAAAAAATGATGGGGGTAGTGATCATTATTTCCATCATCTTTTTATTAAGGAAAATTCTATGATACCTGTTAAAGAAGCTAAATCCATCATTCATAAACATATTCCATTGTCAGGCAATGAAACCGTTTTATTGAAGGATTCCGGAAATAGGGTTCTTGCGCAGGATATTATAGCAACGTTTCCAATGCCCAGCTTTGATAATTCTGCCATGGATGGGTTCGCGGTTCGCGCAGTTGATACAAAAGGTGCGGACCAGTCATTGCCTGTCACATTGAAAATGGTAGGTGTGAGCTCCGCAGGTTCCCCTGGTGATATCACTCTTGGTCCCGGTGAATGTGCTCAATGTATGACCGGTGCGATCATTCCAAATGGTGCCGATGCAATTGTTATGGTGGAAGATACCAGCGGATTTTCCGATACAGATTCAGTTCAGATATTTCAGGAAGCCAAAACCGGGAAACATATTCGCGAAAAAGGAGAAGAAATTCAGGATAGAAATATGCTGATCCCCAAAGGTACACACATTACACCCAATGAAATCGGCACGTTGGCTACTTTTGGATATGGAGAAATTTCTGTGGCGAAAAAACCGCGCATTGCTATCTTTGGTACAGGGGATGAATTGGTGGAGCCAGGGATTGAATTAAAACAGGGACAAATCTATAATTCTAATATCTATATTTTTGCAGAGTTGGCTAAAAAATCTGGGGCGGAAGTCGTTATGCGGGATGTGATTAAAGACGATCCAGAATCGCTACGTGCATTTTTATTGGAAGCGTTGAAAACCTGTGATATGGTCATTTCTTCCGGTGGCGTATCCATGGGACGGTTTGATTATGTGCGGGATGTTTTCATGGATCTGGGTGTGCAGGAACATTTCTGGAAAGTTGCCCAGAAACCGGGGAAGCCATTCTTTTTTGGAACGGGTGAATCCACACTCATATTTGGCCTGCCGGGGAATCCCGTATCGTCTTACATCGGGTTTATGGAATGGGTCTGGCCGGTGCTGGATGTCATGATGGGAAAATCTGAACAAAACTTTTTAACCGGTATATTGAAGGCATCTTTCCCCCGGGAAAAAGTTAAATGTCGCTTCCTGTTTGGTAAAGCCTGGATGGAAGATGGAAAACTGGTATGTAAGCCGTCCTCCAAAATGGGCTCTCATATGCTTTCGTCATCTTTGGAAGCCAACTGCATTTTAGGATCCGGGACAGGAGACAGTTCATTGCAACCGGGCGAAGAAATCCGTGTTAATGTTTTACCCTGGAAAAATATTAAATGATCATTACTCCACAGGAATTGCAGCAATGGATGGATAATGGAAAATCTTTTACAGTTGTGGATATTCGTCCGGAGGAACATCGAAATGAATTTCCATTAACTGGACTAAACCCTGTTATTGCTGATACTAACTCCATTTTGGAAACTAAAAATGATACGGTACTGGTTTGTCAATTTGGGATCGTGACCGAAGGAATTATTGTCGAGAAAAATCTTGAAAAGACTTTCAGTCTTTTAGGTGGTGCACAGGCGTGGATTGAATTTCAATCGGAAAAGGAAGATTTGAGTCGTTGGTCCAGGCAAACAGTACTGCCTGAAATTGGGCTGGATGGACAAAAAAGACTTTTGAGTGCTACGATTGCAATTGTTGGCATGGGCGGACTTGGTTGCCCTGCAGCACAATCGCTAACCATCGCAGGTGTCGGCAAACTGAAAATTATCGATGGAGATAAAGTGGAACTTTCCAATCTACATCGCCAGCCTTTGTATGGTGTTGAAGATATTGGCCGATTGAAAGTGAAAGTAGCAAAAGAAAAGTTAGAAAAATTGAATGGGGATGCAGTTGTTGAAATAGTTGATGAGTTTTTGAATAAAGACAATGGGGTAACTTTTGTAAGTGATGCAGATATTATTATTGACGCAACTGATAATATTCAAACGCGACTGTTAATTGACAGATTATCCAAAGAATCAGGGGTTCCCATGGTGTATGGTGGTTTGTATCGTTATGAAGGTCAGGTTGCGATTTTGAATGTCAATGGAAGTTCTGGTTATAGGGAGTTATTCCCCGAACCGCCATCAGGTGGTGATACGTGTGCGGATACCGGCGTATTGGGAATGGTACCGGGAATTATTGGAAATATCCAAGCACTTGAAGCCGTAAAACTTATTGTAGGAATTGAACCAAATCTGGCTGGAAAACTGCTGGTGTATGACGGCCTGAACCATACAATCCAAACGATCGAATTATGATACAGGTAAAAGTAAAATGTTTTTCCCAAGTGAAATATGTCCTGGGCAAGGATGAAATGAGCTTGTCATTGGAACCGGGTACAACTTCCGCAGAACTGGAAGAACTGGTGCGGAATCAAGCGCAAGGCAAATTGGATAAAGTCACATTAAGGATTGCGGTAAATCAAAAATATATACCAGCAGAGATTGAACTTAAAAATGGGGATGAAGTAGCTTTTATTCCGCCGGTGCAGGGGGGATAGATGATTAAAATTGAAATAGTAAAAGGACCCATCACACCCTTTCCGTCAGATGATTCCCGTACTCAGGATGGGGCGGAATTGATATTTAACGGACGCGTCCGTGCTACGGAACATGGCGAAAATATTACCGTATTGGAATATGAGCAATATGAAGGGATGGCAGAAACTGAATTAAGAAATTTAGCTGAAAACATAGTGAAGAGGTTTCCTGTCCATGATTTGTTTTGTAAACACCGCGTTGGGAAAGTAAAGGTAGGAGAAACTAGTCTTCATGTGGTGATTTGGTCCAAACACCGTCAGGAAGGAATTGATGCTATGTCCTGGTTTATTGTTGAACTGAAAAATCGGATTCCTATATGGAAATGGGCGATACTGGAAGATGGTTCGCGAATTCCGAGTGAATGTGCACACTGAATTGTCAACAATATTAAATTGTAAACGTCTATGTTAGGATTTTCACACAGCTTCCTCTCTAATTTTTTATTCTGGGTTACCCGCAAGCGGTGGCTGATTTTCACCTTTGTCATTAGCCTTCTTCTTTTTTATATACCGTCCCCAACAACACTTACTCCCGAAGGGCATCGCACGCTGATCATTGTTGTCATTGCCTTGATCTTGATTATTGGAGAAGTGATTCCTTTGCCAGCAGTAGCAATTCTTATTTTGATTTTAGAAGTTATTTTTGGAATAGATACACCAAACGGCGTTGCGGCATCTTTTATGAGTGATGCCGTTTTTTTTATTATGGGCTCTCTCATGCTCGCGGTTGCCATAGTGAGTCAGGGTTTGGATAAACGCCTTGCCTTAGGGATAATTAGAATGACGGGAAATAGAACATGGCGAATTGTTTTTGGTTTTGTTGCCGTTTCCGCTATTTTATCATCATTTATAGGTGAGCATACTGTGGCGGCAATGATGCTTCCTGTGGCATTAACTTTGGTGCGTAATACAAGCGAGGACAAAGCTATCGTACATACACTGGCTAAACTTTTACTATTTTCCATTGCTTACGGTTGTGCTATAGGTTCCATTGGTACACCCTCCGGTGGCGGGAGAAATGTGATCATGATCGGTTATATCTCAGAATTCGGATTAGGAAATATTTCTTATTTGGATTGGATTAAGTATGCCTATCCCATGCTGCTCATTGAAATACCCATTGCTGTATTGATTCTGTGGGTGACCTTTCGCCCAGAGCAAACCATTTTGGACTCAGCTGTCCGCAAATTAAAAGTGAATGTAGCCAAATCGGGTAAGATGAATGGTAATCAGATTATGGCAATTTTTGTATTTGTTGGCGTTTTTTTTGGTTGGGTGTTTTTAAGCCCTTATCTGGGCTTGGGTATTATTGCTTTAATTGGTGTATTTCTTTATTTGTCGTTTGGTCTGATTGAATGGAAAGATATTAATCGCAACACGAACTGGGGTGTGATCATTCTTTTTGGAGCCGCTATTTCCCTGGGAATGCAGATGAAGGAAACAGGAGCGGCAGAATGGGTCGCCAGTCAAGCCCTCACTGGAATGGGTAATATTGTAGAAGATATAGGCATACAGCGTTGGTTTATTTCTGTATTCCTAACAGGAATCCTCACCAACTTTTTGAGTAATGCAGCCACCGTCGCAGTATTGGGACCTATTATTCTGGACATGGGCGGTAATCCCGTAATACTATGTTTGACCACCTCCATTGCATCCGCATTTGCTTATTTAACAATTGTAGCTTCACCTACATGTATGATTATACATTCTAGCGGTTTAGTTAAATCCAACGATTACCTGAAAGCAGGATGGAAGCTGTTTATTATGTCTATGGCTGTCCTTTTTCTGGTTTCATATTTATACTGGCCATTACTCTCATGAAGTTTCTTATTGCAATAGGAAGTAAGGAATATTCTGAACCAACATTACGATTGGGTATGCGTGTTGCCAAAGCATTCAACGCGGCAGTAACGATTGTGTATGTTGGTGAAAAAATAAGTGCCTTCAGTACTTCAGGAGTTCATTTAGCCCAGGAAAATTTAAAAAATTGGGAATTAGACAGACAAGGTGTGGATGTGTTAGCTTGGGCTTTCAAATATTTAGAAGATAATGGATATCTCTCTACAGGATCAGCAGGAGAAGGTTTTAATATTGGAAGATTGGTGCAAACTGACGAGGACCGCTGCGAAGTATTTTTAGAAGGAAATCATACCCAGGAAGTTAGGCTTATTCTGCGCAATGGTGATATTATTGAACAATTGCGTGATGAAGTTAATAAAAGAGCCTTCGATATAACGATAATTGGGGCCAGTAACAAGCGTAGTATGGCCCATGACTTAATTCAGTATATTGACAGTTCTATTTTTGTAGTCAAGAATTATCAACCAGATGGTCAGTATAAAATGTTGCTAGCAGTCAATGATGCCCCGAATACCAGAAAAGCAGTAAAGTATGGTGCCCGTGTTGCCCAGGCATTTGATCTTTATACAACTGCAGTCACCGTATCAAGTACGACTGATTTTAGGGAAAATTATAAAAAGGCTTCTGCTTGGGCCGACAAATTCTTGCGTCGTTCCGGTATTGAAAACGAAATTCGTTTGGAGCACGGAAGATTCATGGAAATAATGAGTACAATTGCCGGAGATAACCACATTATAGTTATGGGCTCATCAACGAAAAGTCCTTTGGCAAAATTTTTTACAGGCAGTAAACCGCTAAAGGTGATGAAACATTGCAAATGTCCAGTGTTGATTGTTAAAGAATGATTTCTCAACAATTTGCCCTTACATCATTATTGGCGCTGTTTATCATTGTCATTTCGGTTCCATCGATTGTGTTTCTGGTTTTATACATTATTAACAAAAAACAGACCCAGCATTTTGTCTTGAGAAATTTCCCTTATTCTGAGCATTTTCATAATTGTTTTGTTAAAGATTTTCCATTAATATTAAATCACATTTTTTATAATAAAATTAAATTTTTTGACTACATCTTTTATTAAATCTAATCCAACAAAATAGGAAGTAAAAATATGTCTAAAAAAACATCAAGCATTAACGCCACATCAGGAGCTTATGAAAGAGCTGTAGAACTTCTCGGACTCAAACCAAATATAGCGGGGGCCCTGGAGATGCCAGATAGAGAGCTCACAGTGGAGGTACCTTTCAGGAGAGACAATGGTGAGGTTGCAAGTTTGTTAGGTTTCCGGGTTCAGCATAATAACACCAGGGGTCCCTTTAAGGGTGGGATTAGATACCACCCTCACGTTGACCTTGCAGAAGTAAGGTCACTAGCCACGTTGATGACTTGGAAGACAGCACTTCTGGATATTCCCTATGGCGGAGGTAAAGGTGGGATTGCAATAAACCCAAGTGAATACAGTATTTATGAGCTTGAACGGTTATCACGAAAATTTTTTAGAGCAATCGATCCTGTAATTGGTCCAAATATTGATATCCCTGCTCCAGATGTTAATACAAACGCACAGGTAATGGGATGGTTCATGGATGAATATAGTCAAGCACATGGCTATACACCTGCAATTGTAACCGGAAAACCCCTCGAGCTTGGCGGGTCTGAAGGTAGAGAACACGCCACTGGAAAGGGTACTGCAATAACAGTGAGAGAAACTGCCAAAAAATGGGATGTAGACCTGGATAAATCCACTGTTGTTATTCAGGGTTTTGGCAATGTGGGATCGTTTACAGCCAAATTTCTTGATGAGTATGGATGTAAGGTAATTGCAGTGAGTGATATCACTGGAGGTGTTTATGAAGTGGATGGACTTGCGATTTCAAGTCTATTCGACTATAATTATAAAAACAAAACTATTAAGGGGAGTCGACAGGGTAAGAAATTAACCAATGATGAATTATTGGCTCTGGAGTGTGATTTTCTGATCCCTGCGGCACTGGGAGGCGCTATCAATAAAGACAATGTTGATACTTTGAAGTGTAAGTTTGTCATAGAGGCAGCAAATGGACCAGTGACACAAAAAGCCGCTGAAAATCTTTGGAAAAAGGGTATCCCTGTCATACCAGATATTCTTACAAACGCCGGTGGTGTAACGGTATCCTATTTCGAATGGGTTCAGAATCTGCAGCAATTTAAATGGGAGTTAGAGGAGGTGGACACAAAGCTTGAAACTAAAATGGTCAAGGCATTTAATGAGGTTTATAATATGAAGGTTGAGAAAAAAGTCTCCATGCGCATTGCATCCTTTATGGTTGCGATTAATAGAGTGGCACGCTCATATCATTTGAGGGGAGTATAAATTATACATCAGCGACCCAAAGAAAAGCATCAGGTAATGAAAGAAACTCCTTAGTTGATGGAGGAAGGGCACATTCCCGGTTACAAAAAACTACTCCCTACCCTTTTGTCTTTTTATATTTTAGACCAAAGGGAAGATAAACAATTAAAAAATGCAGTAATCCTGCTGCCTCGAGGATAAGTATGTACCAAGGCCATTCACCAATTATAAAAGGATTATTCACAATAGGTTTTTCACAGAGATACATATAGTTAGCATCAATAAACCAATTGATTATTGCGATTATTCCAACGGGAATATGCGACCATATTGCGATCCTCCACCAAGATCCTTTTCTGGGTTTCATGTCTAAATAGAGCGTTATAAATAGTGCATTCAGAATGATTCCGCCATGAGATATGAAATATTCCACAAAGAGGAATCCCTCCGTACCGTTTGTAAATTCCGGCGTTAGGAGAGAGTGGAAAGCACCGGGAATCCCCCAGAAAAATAAGAATTCATACAACCATTGATTTCTCCAAAATATTACAACTCCAGCCAGGATTGCTGAAATGCTGCACATTTGTAGTGGGAGGGATGACTGAATATTCCATTTTCCAAGATAGATAAGGTACGCGTGTATAAAAATTGCCCTGCTGATCATTATTGAACCTAAGATATAGGCAATTTTTTTTATTTGGGTCCTATCGGATCGCTTGCCTAAAAAAAGTACAAGAAAAATAATCAGAATTGTTATGGCATTACTCTGCCACCAACTCATACCGAAAATTGGAATTGTTTCGTGAGGAATCATAATTAGGATTTATTGATGAGTTGGAAAATTCACAGGAGAGTTTATATTATTTTCTTCCATTTGTTTCCCACGGATTGATCTTATTATTCATTTCCTAATTAATTTCTCCAAGTTTACCTCTTTACAAATTAAAATGGTAATAAATACTCCTTTAACATCCAGCAAATTATTTTAAAGGAGCAATTTTCACCAGTGTTGATTTAAAACTTGGTGTTTTACTCCTGGGATCAGTAATAGCGGGGATTAAAACATTTCCTTCTGGGAAAAAAGTTGCCACATTTCCCTTGGCAATATTAAGACACTGCACGTTGACTTTCTTCATCATACCAGTTTCATTGTACAGGTTTACTTTGTCATTTTTCTTTAGTTTAAGGTTCAGCATATCATCTTGGTTCATCATCACCACCCACCTTTGATTAATCCCTCTAAATGTATCCTCCTCTTCATAGACTATGGTGTTAAATTGCCCTTCACTTCTTATGCTTGACATCTTGAAGTGACCATTTTTTCCTGAGTGGTTAGGGATAGTTATAGTTTTGAAAACAGCTTTATTATCATGAGTAGCAAACTTTGGGTCATGAAAAGTTCTATTACTAATTTGAAATTCCTCTTTGGTTCCATCAATTTCGCTCATTTTATCAAACCCGGGGATGATATGACCAATTGCTTTGCGAATATCCTGATGTTTTTTAAAGGCGGAAAAATCTATTTTTTTATTTCCCAAAACTCCTGTTGCTATGTCTGTAATTATATCTACTTCTGATTTCACATTGGAAAGTCTTACTATACCACCATCACTTATTCGAACAAAGTTGAACATTGATTCTTGAGTCGTGGGTTGTTTTTCTTCATCCCGGGCGGCTGCGGGAAGGATCACAGTTTCCTCCCCAACTCCAAAGAAATGACTTTGGTTTAGGGTTGTGCTTACAAATACTTTGAAAGGAATATTATGGAATGCTTGCTCAGCAAATTTTGAATTGGGCGTGGCAGCAAATAAATTTCCCCCAAGTAGAAAAGCAAAATCCATTTTGTGATTATAGGATGCTTTTAAACAACCCATGGTATCCAGTCCCGTAGAATTTGGTACATTTATTCCCATTTGTTTTTCAAAATTAAAAAGAATTTTTTTCTTTAGTTCCGGTGTAACGCCCATGGATCCAATCCCTTGAACATTTGAGTGTCCTCTCAAAGGAAGAAGGCCTGCATTCTTTTTTCCTATCATCCCTCTTAGGAGAGCAAGATTTACAATAGATTCTACATTTTCTACACCATGAACATGCTGGGTGATTCCCATCGACCAGGTAAAGACGACATTTTTTGCATCCTGATACAGTTTTGCTAAGTGTTTAATCTGCGTGCGGTTTACTCCTGAGGACAAAGTAATATTATCCCAAGATGTTTTCCTGAGTTCATGAGCGAAGTTTTCAAATCCATTTGTATATTTTTCTATAAACTGTTTATCAATATTTTCATTCTCAATAAGTTCTTTCCCAATGCCTTGGAATAAAGCAATATCACCACCGATGTTTGGTTGGACATAATCTGTTGCGATTATATCATCTCCAAGCAACATGGATTTCCAATCACTAGGGACCTTGAAACGAACCAGACCAGGTTCCTTGATAGGATTTACAACAACCACTTTCCCCTTTTTTCTCCGGCAGTGCAGGAGTTCAGTCAGCAACCGTGGGTGATTTGAAGCAGGATTTGCACCTATTACCCAAATCATGTCAGATTGTTTTAAGTCCTCAAGGACAATTGTGGCTGTTCCGCTTCCAATTGTTGAGCCAAGACCAATTCCAGATGCCTGGTGGCAATAATATGAGCAATTATTTATATTATTAGATCCGTACGCCCTTACAAATAATTGCAAAAGAAATGCAGCTTCGTTAGATGATCTTCCTGAACTATAGAAGAACGATCTGTCTGGAGAAGTTGTGCGCAGTCTTTTGATTATTTTTTCCAGAGCATCATCCCATCCAATGGGATTATAATGATTGCTGTCTCCTGATTTAAACAATGGTGTATTAAGTCGCCCTAATCGCTCAAGTTCTCTGGGTGAAGTTTTCCTGAAGTCTGTGATTGATTGCTTTTTAAAAAGTGTTTTGGGGATTTCCTTCTGAATATCAGTCAATTGAGCCTGGATACTTTTTTTACAAATCTCAGGGAAACTGGACACTTCATTAGTCATGCCCCCTTTTTGACCACCCATTCCCAAAGCGCAGGTTTTGCATGTATTTTTAGAAATTATTGATTGATAAAAGTTTTTGAAACCTACTTCAGAAGCCACCTTTAGAGAATATAGTAGTGAACTGAATCCTGAAACAGCTTTATGCATAGATATAAAATCCGCCAAAATAAAGGAAGGTCGTTACCATTTTATTTAAAAAATTTATAATACAATTAATTGAGCAACATACCTTCCAAATCAATATTTGGTTTTCGTCCTGTAATAAGATCAGCAGTAATTTTAGCTGATCCACAAGCCATTGTCCAGCCTAAATGACCATGACCAGTATTATAGAATAGGTTTTTCATTTTTCCATTTCCAAAAATTGGAGATCCATTAGGCGTCATGGGCCGAAGCCCTGCCCAGTATTTGATATTTGTAAAATCAAGAGCATCAGGAAAGAGGGAATCAGCAAGGTCAACCATATAAGAAAAATCAGAAGGTTTGTGGCTGGTGTCGTATCCGGCGATCTCTGCTACTGATGTGAAACGGATAGAGTTAGCCATTAAAGAAAATGCCAGCAGATTATCCTCATCTATTCCTCCGTGAACAGGTGCCTTTGAAAAATCCACAATCGGTAATGTTATGGAGTATCCCTTTACCGGATAGATAGGCAAATAATCACCTAGCTTTCTGGCAAAGAAGGTGCTGTGTGAAGCCAATGCCAGAACATAGACATCAGCGGTATATTCATTTTTATTCGTGATTACTTTTTGAACTTTTCCCCGCTTTGTTTCAAGCCGGGTAATAGTCTCATCAAACTGGAACTTCACCCCCTTTTCCAAGCAGAGTTTTGCCAGTTTTTGGGTAAACTTATGACAATTACCGCTTTCATCCGTATTGCAGTAAATTCCCCCGGCAATCCGGGATTTCAAATGATCTAAAGCCGGTTCAATTTTTATCAAGTCATCCGTGTTTAATAAATCCAGTTTATCCATTATGGGTTGGAGTAGTTTCAGCTTCTTTATACCTTCATTTAATGCTTCATCAGAACGGTAGATATATATGAGACCCTTTTTATTCTGGTCGTATTCCAGCCGGGTTTCCTGAATCAGTTCATGTAGTTTTTCCTGGGAGAAAGAGCATAACCGCAGTTTTCGGGCTGTATTGATTCTCATGTTTTCACTGGTGCAATGCCTGATGAAATTGAATCCCCAGCGAATTAACCCGGGACACCAATGGAGTTTGAATCGAAACACCCGTTGTTTTTGAAAAAGTGATTTCATTAGATTCCCGGGAAGTTTTGGAGTTGTCCAGGCAAATGAATGTCCTGGAGAAATGAGACCTGCATTTCCGAAACTGGTTTCCATGGCTGGTTTTGACTGGCGGTCTATTACTGTTACCTGATATCCATCATTAACCAATTCGTACGCAGTTGTAACGCCAATGACGCCGGCTCCTAAGATAAGGACTTCCATTATTGAACAGGGAACTTTTGTTCCATGCAATGATTCAATAAAACAATAATTTTTGGTAAAATTAGAAAGAAAATTTGAGTAAACTCTTTCGGATAATCGTTAATACTCAAACTTAAGTTTGCTTGAAAAAGTCCGGGTTCACGCTCGCAGGAAATTAATCTCCTCTCTCATAATTATATGTTTCTTGCGGGGTTATTTCAATTAGCACGTTTCCTAGTTTGGTAAAATCACCTTCATAGTTGGATAGGGAATCAGAATATTCCGTTCATTAAATTTTTTGTAAATATCAGTATTTATCTGGTCAACTGTTCTCCCCCGTAATTCTGGTTTATAAATCCAGAAAAGTAATTGAAGCTTTAATCCGGACTCGACAAACTCCCGGAATCGAACTCTTGGTTCAGGTTCATCTATGACATTGGAATTGTTTTTTGCAATTGAAATAAGGAGTTCTTTTACCTCATCAATGTCCGAGCCATAAGAGATTGTAAGTGTAATGCGAACCCGTTCAATTTCAGCAGGCCCCCCGCTTTCATTTACAATTTTTGAAGAAGCAATCACTGAATTTGGAAGAGTGATTTCGATGTCGTCCCGTGTCATAATCCGAGTACTTCTCAATCCCATATTTTTGACGTAACCCCGTTCTCCTGTATCTAGCAGAATGTAATCTCCTTCTTTAAAAGGAGAATCGGCTAAAAGAAAAAATCCGGAAAAAAAGTTGGCTACCGTGTCTTTTGCTGCGAAACCAAGCACAAGACTGAGTGCAGCTCCTGATGCCATCAATCCATTAACGTTAATGTTCCAGCTGAGAAAAATAAAATAAATACCAAGGATTGCGATTACTATCTTTCCCAAATTATTAAATAAGGGGAGTGTTTTATGCTGTAATAGTCGGCTTGCAGTTCGGGTAGAAAGCCAGTCCATTGTTAATATAAAAATCCTTGTTAAAATGACCAGCCAGATGAGAATTGCGATGGTTTTCACAACACTAACCAGTGCAAAATCTATGTAATCGGGTAAATCAATCCTTTTGAAGGCAAAGGTGAATCCGATAAAAATTATGGAGTAGAAAATTGGTTTATGTAAGAGATCGATTATTTTATCATCTAAGTTTGATTTTGTTTTTGCTACCAGTCTTTTGAAAATATGGGCAAAAACCAAATCAGTTATTTTAGCTAAAAGTACAAAGCCAAAGAGAATTAGTATACTTTGAATCAAGGGGCTTTCCAGCAAGGTGCCAAATTTGTTGTTGAACCAATTCATAATGAAAAAGAATATGGGTAAAAATTTGGTGTAACTTGGTTACTACATTTAAAAATAATTGTAAGGATAATCATTCTTGTGAAAAAATTTCCGCTTCCCACATTTTATATTAATCAGAAAAAATTTCCGCCAAAAAGTTTACATGGGATAATTCTGATTATTGAAGATTATAACGTTATTCTTTTTCAACCGGTGTAAGGATTTTTTCAAGTTCTCCCGATGTAGCAAGTTCTTCAATTATATCACTTCCTCCGACTAATTTGCCATCAACATATAGCTGTGGAGTTGTAGGCCAATTTGAATATTCTTTGATCATATTCATTATGTTGTAGTCATCAAAGACATTAAAAGAGCCATATGAAGCCCCCATACCATTCAAGATTTCCACAACCCGGGCCGAAAAACCGCACCTAGGCATTTCAGGTGTTCCTTTCAACATAAGAAACACTCTATCCGAATTTATCATATTTTCCACAAGTGTTTTTTGATCATCTGTCATTTTTTTTCTCCTTTTACTTTATTGTAGTTTTGATTGATAAAGCGTGAATTTCATTTCCAAGTTCAGCTTCCAAAGCATTTTGAACCATTCTATGCTGTTCAATGAGACTTTTTCCCTTAAATCCGCTATAACTGATTATTGTTTTCAAGTGCATTCCTTTTGCATTATGACCTATGTGCATGGATGATGTGTTTTTTAATTCAATATCAGCCCCGGGGAAGGCGTATTCTAATTTTTGTAATATTTGATCCATTTCATTTTAAGAGTTGGGTTATTTTAGGTAATTACTATAACCAAATTATATATATTAATTCAATTAATAAACATAACTTTCTTTATGAAATTAAAAATACTATAATTGTATATTTATACATATATGCAACTAATTTTAACCTCACTTGGTGAAATACCCGATAATACAATTTATAGCTCTCTCTGATGAGATTAGATTCCGAATTGTTAATATACTTAAACAATCAAATTCATATATATGCGAATGTGAATTGGCGGAAATATTGGATACTCCTCAATATAATATATCCAAGCATTTAACTATTCTTCATAATGCTGGCATCATTGAAAAAAGGAAAGAGGGAAGGTGGACTTTTGCTTATATTTCTAAATCATTGGATACATTTATGGCAAAAATTTTAGATGCCTTTATTCGTATTCAAGGAGAGATAATAAAATCTGATATAGGGAAGGCAAGTAGAATAAATAATTGCGATTGATGTAGGTAATAGAAATAATCTAAATCTTTCTTAGTCTTTTAGGAGGTATTTAATTAAAACTTGGTTAAAAATTTTGGGTGTTCTAATGTCTCTATACTGCTTTTTGGTGGGCATAAATGGACTATCCACTGCTATTAAGCATATGGGAGGTGATTTTGCTGAAAACATACTGACAACCACCAGTAATCCCTTTGTAGCATTATTCATTGGAATTCTTTCAACAACAATATTTCAAAGTTCATCAACCACCACCTCTCTTATTGTGGGAATGGTTAGTGGTGGGGCTCTTAATTTGGCCGGTGCAATTCCTATGATAATGGGTGCAAACATTGGTACTACAGTTACCAATATTATCGTTTCCATTGGTCATATCAACAGGGGAAATGAATTTAAACGCGCATTTGCTGCTGCAACAGTCCATGATTTTTTTAATGTATTTGCGGTACTGATATTATTCCCCATTGAAATTGCCTTTGGATTATTGGAAAAAACAGCTACAGGACTTGGAACCTTGCTTTTTGGTTCAGTTAGTGCAAATGAAGTGTTTAAAAGTCCCATTAAAACTGCCATAAAATGGGGAACTAATCAGCTTGAAGCCATTAGTTTTGACAGTAGCGTAATATTTATTATTATCAGCGTATTATTGACATTTTTGATGCTGTTTTCCATTGTAAAACTCTTACGGAGTTTGGTATTGGATAATGTACAGCAATTTTTTGATCGATTTATATTTAAGACCGCAATCCGTGGAATTTTGTTTGGAATGCTTTTAACTATTATGGTTCAAAGTTCATCCATCACAACCTCCACAATTGTCCCTCTTGCCGGAGCGGGAGTTCTTACACTCAGGCAGATATATCCATTTACTTTGGGTGCAAATATTGGAACGACAGTTACAGCAATTTTGGCTGCACTGACACTTAATGTGACAGCCTTGGTAGCTGCTTTTGCCCATTTATTTTTTAATCTATATGGAATTTTAATTATTTATTTAAATCCATTATTCAGAGATATTCCTTTAAAGCTGGCAAACTGGATTTCTGAAGTAGCTATTAAAAATAAATTTATACCATTGATTTATTTAGTTTGTTTTTTCTTTCTATTACCATTCATCATAATAATACTAGGGAGGTAGCAAATATGTTTAAACAAATCTTTAATATGTTTAAATCCGACAGTTTATATGAACAGGCACTTGGCGAATGCTATGAAATGCTGGATATTGATCTCACGATGTTCAAAGCATCTATCGAATCACTGAGAAAATCAGATTCTGCTGACATAAATATTGATATATTTTCTATGGATAAAAAAATTAACGCATTTGAGCGGGATGTCCGCAGGAAAGTGATGACCCATCTGGCTGTTGGTGGTAAAGAGGATATAGGCTCCGGCCTGGTTCTTGTGAGCGTGGTGATCGATATTGAAAGAATTGGTGATTACACCAAGAATATTTATGATCTAGCAGTAAACCATTCCAAAAAGTTGAATGGGGGAAGTACTGAAGATCGATTGGCTGAAATAGAAAAAAAATCCTTTAAATTATTCGAAGATACTATTGATGCATTTAAGAATCAGAACATTGAAAAAGCCCGCGGACTGATGGGATATTACAAAGAGAATATTTCTACCCAGAGTGATGCCATTACCAATGATATTATTGCAGGAAAGATTAGTGATCTTGGCACAGAAAGCGCTTCTGCTGTAGGATTATATGCCCGCTATTTAAAACGAATTGCAGCTCACTCGAGGAATCTTATATCAAGCATTGTAAATCCATTTGAAAAAATTGGTTATCCAGAGTAAATGTATAAATTTATCTGGCTATATCTCTCAGCATTTGGGATTATGTTCGCTATTTTATCCTGGTGTCAGGAAGCCAACCTTCTTTCTAGAGATATAGGTGCTGGTA
>DTUJ01000036.1:1328-4111 GCA_012964235.1 Fidelibacterota bacterium | reverse complement strand
GTACAATTATTTCATTTTCTGTAGAATTAAGTATGTTTGCTTCTAATCCACTAAAAAACACAACATTTTCTGAAGAATTAGAACTAAAATTTTCACCACTTATTGTTATTATACTTTCCATTTCACCAAATGTCGGCTCAATTAAATCAATGGTTGGTTGAGCAATCATAAGGGATGCTAAAAATAAGACAAGTGTGATGTGATTATTCATATCCAAATCTACCCATCATAAAAATAACACAACTATCTTTAAGTTCCCCCATCCCCACTTTTTTACAAAGATTAGAGAAATAATTGAAAGTCATTAAACATAATCTTCATATCGATCATAATAGTGATTGAATTCGTTCTGGATTTTTGTTTCAGTCAGATTAAACTGCTCCAGTGAATAATGATGAGCTTTCCCCGCTCTTTTCCGCTTGCTATTTTCAAGCCAGGAAGAAATATCGGATTGAATTTCATTATTAATATCAACTCCCAGCCATTTGTAAATCTGGGTTAATGTATTAAATGGATCCTTTACCAGGTCAGTATAAGCTAAATCCAGAAATTGGTCCGAATCAGTTTTATCCCTGAAAGCTATGGAATTTGTTATAATCTTCCTCACCCAATCCAGAATTTGATTTGCAGTTTCTTCAGCATTCACATGGTTGGAGTGAATCTGGCGGGAAATGACAACCAGACTTGCCATGGATGGTATCACTTCCAACGGATCCCTGTGTAAGTGCACAATTTGTGCATCAGGGTATGTTTTAAAAAGATATTTCAGAAAAAACAGGTGGACAGGTGCCTTTAGTACCCATTGTTTTTTCCTGAAATGATACCCTAAGAACTGCAGTTGCTGTTTGTGATAATCATATGTTTCGGTCATATCGTGGGTTTGGAACCAATCTATATAGGATGGGATATTTCTGAACATGAAATAAATAATGCTGGTAAAATTCCGCTCCATAAGTCCGTTGCATTCTTCTGGACCATGGGGATTTATCTCATGTGCAATGAAAAATTCCGGTGCTATAGTTTTTAGGTTATCAACAAAGGAAACACAGGATTTGATAATGTAATTATCCTGCAAATTTTCATGAGTAGGCTGTGGACCAACCGCTACCTGCTCCCAGTAATGCAGATGGCGGAAATGATCATTCTGGAAAAGCAGATTCTGTAAAAAAGTGGTTCCGGTTCTGGGTAAACCAAGAATAAACACGGGTTTTTCAATGGGTGTATTTAAAATCTCCAGATTTTTCTGAAAAGCTTTCTGCAGTCTGATTCGATCCTTAACTGCCCGGATGCATCCCTTCTGTAAAAATTGCCTCCCAAATAAATGCAATTTAGCTTCTTTAATACTTGAATTAAGTAATTCCCGCATTCCTTCCAAAAAACTGTCACTTCCCCAGTCGTTAAACCCGGCAGAATTCCTTGCAGCATCCAGAATATACTGTTCAGATAAATCCGGTTTGGATGGAAATAGACTCCCCGCTAAATTTAATGCACTGAAACTAAGGGGGCGTTTTTTAAGGGAAGCCGTTGTTTGCATACATTGTTTTTTTATTTGGGTTTTGTCATTTCCATCACCTTAACATCAAATTCCGGATGGTTTCCTTCCAGAAGGAGACTTCTTGCTACCAGGTATCCTGAATTATGCCCTGCAGTATCCAGCCAGTTGGCATATCCATTATTTTGTTGTCCAACACAAATATCAAACTTGCCGTTTTCATTCAATTCAATCTGGTCATGATTTAAAATTACCTGACGGCGGGTATAATCATAACTTTCCAGCCAGACATTATAAAAGGTAAAACTGAAATACCGTGCTTTTGGCAAGATGCCGCTCACTATGATCATTTGGTGAGTCTCCAGTTCATACCAGCAAATCTTGTAGGTATTATCGGGTGTAGGGAATAATAAGTCAACAGGTACATCAACGAATGTATTTTTTGGAAAATTTGATATTCTCCGATAAGCATCCAGCGTTCGCATAAAAATGGATTCCAGCATGCGTCTTGACAATTCAATGCGTTTCGCCAACCAGGCTGAATTTAATGGTTTTGGTTCCGGAACATCCCCAAGAAATTCAACTTCTAATTCCAGTGGTGGCTGTGTATTTCTGTCTGTGAAATACTGACGTACCATCACCAGGTGTTCATCGCCATCCCCCAGCAAAGTTGGATTATCCTCAGGATTAGCTGAAATTAAAACCTCAAACCTACCATCAGCATCAATTTCCAATTGTTCATCTGTTAAACAAACACCAATCCGTCCACCCCGTCCATAAAGCATCACTCCTACATAGTTGGTTCCTTCAGAGATTTTCCCTCTCACCTTGTAACTGCGTCTATTTCTTAAATCAATGGGAGCCTGAAGGTAATCAGCATCGGGACAATCACCGAACATTTTCCGATGGGGTCCTTCAGAGTGCCTGAACTGAGGTCTGTCCGGATCAATATATTCTACAAAGGAATCCACTGAAGCTGAAAGCATCCGCAGGAGGAAACGCCTGCCTTCCACAGCATCCAATTCCTGTGGTATATCTGTTGTTTTTTCCAGTTTTAAAAGTGATTTTGTCAATTCGTTTAATGCTTGAGTTATTATTTCATTGTGGTTCATGTTATTCTCAGTTTGTTTTATTTCAATTTAATTAGTGGATTTTGAATCCGCTGATAGAATTGTTATTAATAGTGTTGGAATACTGTAAGTGCTTTCTCTTCATTTCTTCAATTTACCCAAAGTAATCAATTTACTTCAACAGAACCATCTTCCTTGTCTGGACAAACGCCCCAGCCTGG
>DTUJ01000036.1:0-1318 GCA_012964235.1 Fidelibacterota bacterium | reverse complement strand
ATGAAAGGTGAGCTTTAATTATTACGTTTGATTATTTCAAACTTTTCTACGACAATTGACCTCCGCTTTCTATTATTTCTGTCAAACTTTTTTCATTCAATTCAATTGTCTTATATGTTCCATCTACATTTTCATATTGAAGAACATATACCCATTCTCTTCCATATTTAAATCTATATTCTGCAATTCTCCATTCTATATCATTTATCACTACTTGGTGATCAAGTGGATATTTTTGTTTTTTTCTTTTCATCTACTTTTAGTTAATTAAACCAACAGCGCTATAAATAAAAGTCTCTTCAATTCAATAGCACTTTAATCAATTGATGCATCCATTACCTTTAAATAACTACTTCAAAACCTTCAAATTCAGGATGACTAAGATATATTTCATTATGTTTTCCTCCCTCTTTATGTGCCAATCGAAATGCTTCTGATTTTGTCCATGCTTCAAAATCTTCTCTGGAATTCCAAGTACTGTGGGAAGCATATAATGTGTGAGTTTCCTGGGATTTACCTTTAACAAGATGAAATTCGATAAACCCAGTAACATTATCAAGATGAGTTTCTCTATTTTTCCAAATATTCTCAAAGTCCTCTTCTTTATTCAGGACAATCTTAAATCGATTCATTGCTATAAACATTTTTCTTTAACCTCCTATTTATACCTAAATCTATTCATCATATCACAAACAATCATCTCTTCAATTTATCCAGAGGAATCAAAAAATAAGATGATGTTAGTTAATGTTTAAATTTATTTTTTTTGAGCATATTGCTCAGATCCTAAGAAATGAATTGACACATAATCTTCATCTCCTAAAACCCAACTATCATGTGATTTTGATGATACGTAAAATAAATCACCTTTTGTTACTCTATGAATTTTACCATCTTTAAAATCTACAGTTGCACTACCTGATAGTACCATCCCAAGATGCTCAACTTCACAAAATTCAGTACCAGCCAAAGGAGAGACATCTTGAGACCATTTCCATCCAGGTTTATATGTTGCTTTACCAATTGTCATATTTGGTAATTTAACTAATTCAAATTTTCCTTTCTCAAAAACTCTAACTTCATCTGGATTTTTAAAATTCTTCAATATTATATCTAACATACTAATTTCCTTAAATATTACATTTATAATATAAACTTGTAGATTTATTACTCATTTCAAAAACTCCTTATCCCTTCAATTTACCCCTAATTCCCCCTTTTTTCATCTCTTCAATTTACCCAGAGGAATCAATTTGGAGGGTTACTCACTTATTAAAATGATACTACCTGAATTATTTGCACGAAGCCAATATCCTTT
>DTUJ01000035.1:2128-4138 GCA_012964235.1 Fidelibacterota bacterium | reverse complement strand
AATGGGATAAAGCTATAAATGGTTTCAAGGAATCTGAAAAACTGGAAAATATGTTTGCTGGTAGAAACACCAATCCTTCCACTGTTTATATTGATCGTTGTAAAGCTTTGAAGGAAAATCCTCCCGGAAAAGATTGGGATGGTGTTTGGACCCTGACTGCGAAATAATTTATAATTTATTTTAAAGGAACACCCATTTAACCTCACATTAGTCTGTTTCTAATTATGAGAAAAAACCGTGGGAAAATACTCTGGGTGGATGATGAAATTGATCATTTGAAGCCTCACATCCTTTTCCTGGAAGAAAAGGGGTTTAACCTAACAACTGTCACGAATGGTCGGGATGCGGTTGAAATGGTGAAATGTGATCAATATCATCTTATTTTGATGGATCAGTTTATGCCGGGCATGGATGGAATGGACACATTGCGCCAGGTAAAAGAAGTGAAGCCAAACCTGCCAGTGATCATGATCACTAAGAGTGAAGAAGAGTGGTTAATGGATGAAGCTATTTCGGAAAAAATTGAACAATTCCTTATTAAACCGGTCAATCCGACTCAGATATTCATGGCCTGTAAACAAGTTCTGGAAAAATCAAAGATACAGGAGGAAAAAGCTACCAGTGGTTATTTAAAGGAATTTCAAGAAATTGAATTTCGTCTTCAAGAAAAATTATCTATCGATGATTGGTGGGCAATATACAAGCGATTGGTAAAATGGCAATTAGAATTTGATAATCACAAGGATACTGGATTAGGGAATATTCTGGATGAGCAGATTCAAACCTGTAACCGGGAATTTGCTCATTTTATTGAAAATCAATATTCTGGATGGGTGAATAATTCTGACCGTCCCCCTATGTCTCCGGATGTCATCAACCGATTTGTTGCACCTTTCCTTAAGAGAAATAAAAAAGTCTGTTTCATAGTTGTAGATTGTCTTCGATATGATCAATTGATGACTCTTTTACCAGAAATCAATCGTTTTTTTGATGTACAGGTAGAATATCATTTGTCTCTTTTGCCAACAGCGACTCCAGTCAGCAGGAACGCAATATTCAGTGGTCTGTTTAACGATGATTTATTGGAAAAATATCCCAAACAGAAGAAAGCCCTACTGGAGCATAACCTTGGTTTGAATCAGTATGAGAGTGAATTTCTTCAGGACCAGTTGAAACGATTAGGGTTACCTGATGTCAGAATGCACTATCATAAAATTTGGAAAGTGGATGAAGGGAATCGATTTCAAAACAGGCTAGCAGAGTTATTACAGGTTGAATTACTGACAATTGTAGTGAACTTTGTTGATATGCTGGCACATAAACGGTCTGAATCGGAGGTGTTGAAGGAAATGGTTCCAGATGAATCGGGATACAGGTTAGCAATCAACACCTGGTTTGAAAATTCGTGGCTATTTATGGTCTTAAAAAAGTTGAGTACGAGTGGATTTCATGTTGTTCTCACAAGTGACCATGGGAGTATTAAAGTCCACCAGGGGGTTGTTGTAGGGGCTGATAGAGAAACATCCACTGGAATTCGGTATAAATATGGCCGGAACCTGAATTGTACCAACAAAAATGCATTGGTTTTGAAAAAGCCATCTGAATTCCGATTACCGGAACTTGTACCTCAGACAACATATTTAATTGCAAAAAATGATACCTATTTTTTGTATCCGACTCAATTCCGGAAATACCAAAATTTATATAAGGGAAGTTTCCAGCACGGTGGTATTTCCATGGAGGAAATGTTGGTCCCTGTAGCAATCATGAAGGGATTGCCGTAATTTATGACAAACATTCATCGGGTTTGTTCAAAGTCTGAAGATGAAACAAAGACTTTAGCCGCCCAAATGGCAGGGGATATTCTGCCCGTGACGGTTATTGCGCTTTTTGGAGATCTTGGCACAGGTAAAACAATATTTTCCAAGGGATTTGCTTCAGGGTTAGGGGTAGAAGATCATGTTGGTTCACCCACATTTAAATTGATAAGTGAATATTCCGGGAGGGAGA
>DTUJ01000035.1:0-2028 GCA_012964235.1 Fidelibacterota bacterium | reverse complement strand
AAAAACTCCGAGAGCCCATGCGGAAAAACTACCTTTATTTTACGATAAATTGATTGAAGAAACAGGTATAAAGCTAAAAGATTTAGACGGAATCGCAGTATCCATTGGTCCCGGGTCGTTTACCGGTTTGCGAATTGGTCTTAGTTATTGCAAAGGATTAGCTTTCAGCCATGGAATTCCCATCATCCCTGTACCAACTCTTGAGGCTCTCGTTTTTGCGAAAGGAAAAATTGAAGGAACAATACGAATCTTGCTCCACTCTCATCGGGAAACATTCTTTCAACAAGATTTTCTCTGGAAGAATGAGCAATTGCAAAATATATCGGAAATTGATGTGTTAGAATGGGATGAAATTAAATGTAATTTCAACCAGGAACAGATGACTTATTTTTTCGGAGGTGAATCCCTAGTGAATAGTTTAAATGTGCCAGGATTTAAGAATATTCAACCTTCAGCGCACTGGATTGGGATTTTAGCGGAGAAGAATTTCACGGAATGGATTTCTGATAACCCATATAAACTAATTCCTGACTACATATCTCCCTTTTTAATTAAATAGAATAATGGCTTGGTTTAAACGCAAAGACGAAAAATTAAAGGAGGGAGAAAAGAAATCCATGCCCGATGGCTTGTGGGAGAAATGTTCATCGTGCAGTGAAATTCTATACAAACCAGAATTAGAGAAAACGTACAATGTTTGCAGGCATTGCGGACATCATTTTCGGGTAACACCTGAGGTTTATTTAGATTTATTGCTTGATGGAGACTCCCATGAGGAATTATTCTCAAATGTACAATCCTTAGACCCGATGAAATTTAAAGCAAAGAAAAAATATCGGAATCAGTTAAAAGATGCAGTTTCCATGACCGGAAAAAAAGAAGCAATCCAGTGTTATTCAGGGAATATTAATGGTTTTGAAGTCATTTTGGGAATAATGAATTTTCAATTTATCGGAGGAAGTTTTGGGTCTGTTGTAGGGGAGAAAGTTTCGAGATCAATTAAGTATGCGAGTGAGCAAAAATGTCCTTTTATTTTAATTTGTTCATCTGGAGGCGCTCGGATGCAGGAGGGAGCAATCTCCCTGATGCAAATGGCAAAAACATCTACTCATCTTGCAAAGTTTTTGGAAGATGGTGGATTGTATATTCCAATTTTAACTGATCCGACGACAGGAGGTGTGACGGCCAGTTTTGGAATGCTGGGAGACATCATACTTGCTGAACCGGGCGCTTTGATTGGATTTGCAGGTCCCCGGGTGATTAAGCAGACGATTGGGAAGGATTTGCCCAGTGGGTTCCAACGTTCGGAATTTTTACTTGAAAAGGGTTTTCTGGATCATATCATTACTCGTGAAGATATGAAGGAAACCCTGACAAATATCATAGGAATGCTTGAATGACCCCAAGCCCAAATATTCTCGTGACTAATGATGATGGGATTCATTCCCGTGGGATTTTTAGATTGTGGGAAACAATGGAGGAAATAGGTAATGTAACCGTAGTTGCTCCAGATACAGAAAAGAGCGCGGTGGGACATGCTATCACTATTTCTGACCCGATCCGAATTCAAGAGTTTAAGCAAAATGGGGGAATCAGAGGATATAGTGTTGATGGCACTCCAGCAGATTGTGTTAAAATTGCGATCACCTCCCTTTGTAAAAAACCTCCGGATATTGTTATTTCCGGAATCAACTCCGGAGCCAATGTAGGGAATAATATTATTTATTCAGGCACAGTTTCTGCCGCAACAGAGGGGACTATGTACAATATTTCATCCGTTGCAATCAGTTTAGCTTCTCAAAAAAGCCAGGATTTCGATTTTTCTACTGAAATAGCACGGAAAGTAGTCAAAGCTGTTTTAAAAAATGGACTGCCAAAGGGAACACTCCTAAATGTAAATGTCCCTGCTATTCCTCCGGATAAAATCAAGGGAATTAAAATCACAAAACAAGGCCATGTTTTTTTCAAAGACAGGTTTGAAAAACGGGAAGATCCGCGGGGAAGACAATATTATTGGATGACGGGAGA
>DTUJ01000034.1 GCA_012964235.1 Fidelibacterota bacterium | reverse complement strand
AGTAAATGAAACTATATTCATGGAATGTGAACGGAATCAGAGCTGCAGAAAAAAAAGGGTTTCTGGATTGGCTGCAAAAAACTCAACCAGATATTATATGCGTTCAGGAAACCAAAGCTGCAGTGGATCAATTGTCTGCTTCGATTTTAACAGATCATGGATATCATGCATATTTTCATTCAGCTGAGAGAAGAGGATACAGCGGTGTGGCAACATTTTGTAAAACCGAACCTCTTTTTGTTCAGGAAGGATTGGGTATAAATCGTTTTGATAGTGAGGGCAGGGTTTTATTAACAGAACATAACAATTTTCTATTGTACAATATTTATTTTCCTAATGGGCAAAAAAATGATGAAAGGCTTCAATATAAACTAGATTTTTATGATGAACTTCTTCCCATTATCAATGAACAGGTTGAATCCGGAATACATGTGGTTGTGACCGGCGATTGGAATACAGCACACCATCCTATTGATCTGGCTCGCCCGAAGGATAACATCAAAAACTCTGGATTTATGCCAATCGAAAGAGAAAAGCTGGACATCTATGTAGAAAATGGATGGGTAGATACATTCCGCATCTTTCATCCAGAACCAGAAAGATATACATGGTGGACTTATCGCTTCGGCGCACGGGGCCGAAACATTGGCTGGAGGATTGATTATTTTTTCGTTAACAGCGGGTTTTCTGAGAAAGTGGTAAATGCAGAAATCCATGAAGAAGTAATGGGATCAGATCATTGTCCCATTTCACTTACATTGGAATTATGATCGAAAAAGATAAAATTACACGAAATTGGCTCCGGAGATACACTGGAACAGATCCCAATTCTTTCGGACAACGGATCCTATTGACGAATTTCCAAAATTATGTAGAAAAATTCGCCAGAAAATTTGATGTCCCCATTAATGGACTAGGTGGTCCCATGACTTCATCAACCAACTCCCAAGGATTAAGCATTATCAATTTCGGCATAGGCAGTTCCAATGCAGCAACTATTATGGATTTGTTATCATGTGTCAAACCTAAATGCGTCTTTTTTCTAGGAAAATGCGGTGGATTGAAAAAGACGACCGAACTTGGGCATTTCATATTACCCGTTGCAGCCATACGGGGAGAAGGCACTAGTGATGATTATTTCCCCAAGGAAGTTCCTGCCATGCCTTCGTTTAAATTACATAAATATATGTCCCAAATCCTGGTGGAACAAAAAATTGAGTATCGAACCGGGGTTGTATACACCACCAATCGCCGAGTGTGGGAACACGACAATGAATTTAAAGCCTATTTAAGGAAAATTAGGGTTTTAGGAATTGATATGGAAACGGCGACACTTTTCATTACCGGATTTGCTAATGGGATCAACAGAGGATCCCTTTTGCTGGTTTCGGACACTCCCATGATTCCTGAAGGAGTGAAAACGGAGAAATCCGATAGGGAGGTTACCTTAAAATATGTTGACCTTCATATCAATTTGGGAATTGAAGCAATGACACGGATCGGAGAGGAAGGGGAAACCATTAAGCACTTTACTTATTGAAGCATCAGGTCAACAGCAATCGCATCCGCAAAGGGAAATCCTCTTTCCCTTAATTTAATTTTCTTTCTATCCCTTTTAATATAATCATTCCATTTATTTTGATGTAGCTTCACATTTTGATTGAATTGGTTTTTATGGATTTTCGAAAATTTGTCTAAATTAATTCCTGCATTTAAACGTAAACCGAATCCGATCTTTTCATTTACTTTTTGAATTAAGGTTAGTTTCTCAGATTTAGAAATCGGAGATAATTTCTCATCTATTTTTTTCATGTATTGATCCAGTGAACGAGTATTATTCCATCTACGGTTACCATCAAAACTGTGGGCAGAAGGACCGAATCCGATATAGGGATCAATATTCCAATAATGGAGATTATGTCTACATTCTTTTTCCGGTTTGGAGAAATTAGATATTTCATAGGGGATGTATTGATGGTTTGATAAAAAAGATCTTGTCAGTGTAAACCAGTCTGCACTTTCACTGTTGCTGGGCATGGTAACCTCATTGGAATTTACCATTTGAAAAAGTTCCGTCCCTTTTTCAACCGTTAAGGAATAAGCCGAAATATGTCCAGGGTTCAATTTAATTATTCGGTTCATATCCCGCTTCCAAATATCTAGTGTTTGTCCCGGAATCCCGTAAATTATATCACAGTTTATATTTTCAAATCCCGCCGTACGGATATGATCAAATGTTTCGAATACCTTTTTGACTGAGTGAGATCGTGTTAAAAATGCCAATAATTCCTTGTCTAGAGATTGAACTCCCATGGAGACTCGATTTATCCCTAAAGAATAGAAATCAGTCAATTTTTCCAATGAGGCTTCCCCGGGATTTATTTCTATGGTTTTTTCAATCAAACAGGAAAAGGAGACTTTTTTTGAAAGCGTTGTTAAAATGAATTCAAGTTGATTTCCGTTTAGGAGTGAGGGAGTGCCTCCGCCGATAAATAACGTGTCAAATATCCAAGGATATTCATCCAACGATGAATGTGAGATTTCATTGCATAGTGCTGATACAAATCCATCCGCATCCTTTTCCCTGTCAGTAATGGAGTAAAAGTCGCAATACATGCACTTTGTCTTGCAAAAAGGGATGTGGATATAAATTCCGGCTTTAGTCATTTTTTACTCCGTAATTTAGGAGTGCTAACTTGCAAGACCCTGGAGGTCGTCCCGGATCAGCACGAGGATCGCAGATTGGGGTACTATCAAATATGCTTGACTCTCTACTTTGATCTCGATTGCAGCTTTATTCAAGAATAAGGCATAGTCTCCTAATTCTGCCTGAGGTGGAATATATTTCAGTTTCTTATCCTCTCTCCTCCAGGGTTCCTCGATATTTTCGTCGGGATTTCCCAATGGAATTCCAGGACCAACTTCGACAACAATCCCACCACGAACATCCTGTTTTTCCAGAACACTTGCAGGCAGATATAACCCCGCAGCAGATTTCTTCTCACCCTCATCTGGCCGAATTAATACACGATCACCTACAACAATCACTTGTTTGTTTTTACTTTTCATTTTCCGTATGTTCTAATATTAAATAGAATTATTGGATTTTGCTATTATTGTGTGTTGACAGAAAGAAGCAGGGAATTTTCAATTATCTGCGACATTGAAGTAGATTAGGATAACATCTATTTTCTCTGTTTTTATCGTGTAAATTAGTATGAATTTAAACACTGTGATACTCACGTAACTTTATGAAAACCCCCGTATATAAAAGATTGGTAAGACTGGTTTTACGTTATTGGCCTTACCTGTTGGGTTCCTCTGTGGCTGCTTTGGTTTTTGTTACACTGAACAGTTTTTCAATCTGGTTAACAGCTTCTCTGGTTAACAACATTCTCAACGATTTTGATTCCATCTCTAGGGAACAATTAGCTTGGGCCCAGGCAGACCAATTAACCTTGAATGAACGCCTTAAATATATTGCAAATCAACTTATTCTTCAGGATTCTCAGTTAGCTTCTTTAAGGCGTCTTTGCCTAATTATTTTTGGTGTGTTTTTGTTCAAGAATATTTTTCTCTACATCAAGAATATTTTGGTTTCTTATGTGCAGTTTTCTCTAATTGTACGTATTAGAAATATGCTCTACAGGCATATTCATACTCTTTCTATGAGCTATTTTAACAGGAAGAAGTCCGGCGAGTTGACTTCGATAATGATGAACGATGTGAATGTCATGCAGGAAGCATTTACAATAACGTTTCAGAAACTTCTAGTGGAACCATTAAATATCCTTTTCTTTGGAACAATATTATTTATAATAGACTGGAAACTCTCTTCTGTGGCGCTATTGATACTTCCCCTAGCAGGTTTTCTTTATGTTAGCGTGGGTGTGAGTATTCGGCGCAAGTCAAAAAGAATTCAGGAAAAAATTGCCTCTATAATGCATATTTTGACGGAAGTTTTATACTCCATCAGGGTGATAAAAGCTTTTGTAACGAAACGATATGAGATTCAGAAGTTTGAAAAAGAGGGAAGCCGTTATTTTCATTTGCTTTTCCGCCGGGCAAAATTGGACAACTTGGCCACCCCTATTAACGAGATCATTGGGGTTCTTATTGGAGTAGTTTTACTTTGGTATGGAGGTATGCAGGTAATCCAGACGGAAACCCTGACTTCTGAGGATTTTTT
>DTUJ01000033.1 GCA_012964235.1 Fidelibacterota bacterium | reverse complement strand
TGGACTGCAGACAGGCGCTGTGAGCCACGGAGGGGCAATATATATATATGCAAACTCCATGGATTTTTTCTCTTTAGTTATTTACCAAAAAAATAACTCTGGCCTTTATGATTCACGTCTAAATACAAACAGCCCCCTGGTATAGGGGCTGTTTGGTATATTATCCAAAAAGCAAGGTGAGAGGATTGAAATAAACTTCCTCCCTCCTGTCTTAGGCAGTTTGATTATTGGGGGACTACATTTACTGCACAAGGACCTTTTTCGCTTGAACCCACTTCAAAATCAACGGACTGGCCGTCTCTAAGGGTTTTGAATCCTTCCATTTTAATTTCGCTCATATGAACAAATAAGTCTTTTCCACCGTCAGATGGGGTTATAAATCCATATCCTTTTGAATTATTGAACCACTTAACTGTTCCTTGTGTTGTTTCACTCATGTATTATTTTCCTTAACTTTATTTACTATCTATTACTATAAGGTGGATATTTTACACACCTTCTATTCCCTAAAGGGAGTGTGAATATACGATAATCCTTACTATCGTCAAGCAATTTTTTACAGTGCCCAAAATATGCACTATCTTCAGGAAGGGGGCGGCAGCATGTATGTTAACAAAAATCCCCGCTGCCAGGCGGGCTTGATGAGATTGGTTATCTCATTTTGGAACAGAAGCCAGTATCCTATAATTATATAAATTAGACTTTAACCAACCCTTTTTTTTCTAATTCTTTTAAACACTTTTTGAATATATCTTTACTAGCGTTGGGGTCAATCCCTTCCATTGCATCATCTATCTTCCTTGAACACCTGAGTTTTACTTCAATCATTTCTCCAGTTTCGTCATCCAGCATTTTGTAATCTTTGATTTTACTGATTACAGTATCTCCCTTCCCGAATTCTCCATTCGAATATTTTTTTTCAAGTGAAAGTAAATCATAGATGAAAAAATCGTATTTAGCTCCGTCTGTTATCGTTTTCCTTTTGGTGATATTGATATCATCATAAAACATTTTATTATATCCTTTATAATAGTTTTTGCTACACTAAGATTGATGCAAATTTAATTGAAATAAGTTTTAAAACTAGTAAGAAATAAAAGCAATTAAATCATATAAAAAATACTCTCAATCCTGTAAACAAAAAACCCCGACGAAAATCGATGATTTTTTCATATGCCCCCTAAAGACGGTTCGTAGCCGGGACTCCTCACATGCGTTCGTATCAACGCGATTTTTTACCTTGGTAATTTCGAATATACTTAAACCAGCTGCTCAGTTCGTCGTCATTGAGGGTATTCCATTTTTCACAGCCCCCCGTATCAACAACACGAGCGGCTATTGTCCTTTCCACTATCTCCGGTTTCGAACCAGACCAGTAGCCGTAGTGGAGCCCATCCTTTGCAAGAACAGTAAAATTATATGTCCGAATGCCTGCTTCCATAGCTTCGTATGAGTCTACAACCACACCCTTCCTTTGTCCCAACTTGGTCGCGTACAGGTTTCGGATCTCCCTGATCATCTTTTTACGTTTTGTCATTCATAACCTTGTCAATTTTTCCAATGCCTTATCGTACTTCTCTATCCGTTCTAAATCCTTATCAGTAACCTCTGGTAACCGTGTTAAATCACTATTATCTTCTAAATCAGCCAGTTTTATTTTTACTGCTAACGGATTGAATGAAATCCTTTCAATATATGAATCATAATTTTCACCATCCTGCTTGGTAAGGCATTCAACCGCAGACACTACCTCTTCACTAAATCCCTCACTCCTTAAATCATCCAATGATATGTCTGTGTCTTCTACAATATCGTGCAATACTGCCACTATTTTCTCCTCTTCCGATTCCACTTGATTCATTACTCGCAATGGATGTTCGATATATGGTTTTCCTGCCTTATCCGTTTGACCTTCGTGATGCTGTTTTGCTAATTCTATTGCCCTGTCTAAATATAATTTTTTCGTTCTTCTCAAGATATTCCTCATTATAGATAATAAAATTTACAAACATCCATCAGAATGAGAGTGGGATTATTTATTCGGAGAGAGGTTCCGAAGGGTTGTGCCCTCCGAAATTCTATCAGCTGAAGAACTCGGTCAGTTTTTTAATATATTCCGGTGTTGTTCCACAACAGCCCCCGATCACCGTGGCACCCAGCTCATGCCAGTGTTTACATTCCTGCAGATACTGCTCTGCATTATAATCATCGGTAAACTGCCATTCGGGAGGATTAAATTTTCCTACATGGGCATAAACGCCCAGGGGCTTGTCCCAGAGTGGTGCCAGCTGTTCCAGCCCAGCTGTAATATGTTCAGGGGGGGCACAGTTTAAGAAGAGCACATCCGGTTCATTGCGTGCCATGGCATCTACCACCTCCGCCATGGTCTGTCCTCCCAAAAGGCGCCCATCCTGGTAGGGAACAAAGGCGACCCATGCGGGCTTTTTAATTTCTTTTGCCGCCTTGATCGCCACCTCTGCCTCCTGGGTTGAATTGAATGTCTCAAACAGGAAAATATCAGCGCCTGCATCGGCATAGTCTGTGAGCTCCTCCAGGTATTCGTCATATATCTCCTCAATGTCCGGGTTGCGGTCCGGTCGAAAACACCACTCCAATGTGGTAATGGAGGCGGCAATCGGTGTGTTGTCCCGGCCAAGCGAGGAGCGGGCTTTATCCGCCAGTGCAACAGATTCATGAATGAGTTCACCTGCCCGGTCCAGCAATCCACTGGCACCCATAGCTGCCAGGTGTTTATCATTGGCAAAATGATTCCGGAAGCTGCGTTTGCTGAGCTGAAAGGTGTTAGTAGTGATCACGTCTGCGCCAGCATTGATATAGTCCTGATGGATCTCCAGGTTTAATTCCGGTTCAGTTTTGAGTTGATGGCTGGCCCAAGTGTATCCCCTTCGCAGAATTTCCGTGCCAATACCGCCATCCAGAAATGTTACCTTTCGGTCATCTATCCTTTTTTTTAATTCCGTATAGCCCATGTCGTTAAGTTATTATTTCCCGCACAGCTCGGATATGTTCTGGTGTTGTCCCGCTGGAACCACCGATTATCTGAACACCCTGGTCCAACCAGCTCTGTGCTTCCCGGGCATAGTTTTCCGGTGATACTTCTTCGATATTTTCAAAGCGGGGATAAAAATCCGGTTTCCAGCTTGGCGGACTGTATCTGCCAATAACCGCCTTGGCGCCGGAGGGTGATCCATTTATAATGTTGGGCAGGCTTTTTGTTATCATGGGCATGCTCCCGGCAGAGACAAGGACAGCTTCAGCCCCCTGGTTCCGGGCAAGATCTGCTGCAGACTGGAGGGATTCACCGTTTAAAAGATTTCCATCCGTATCTGGAACAAAACTCATCCACACAGGAAGGCCAAACCCAGAGGCTGCCTCCAGGGCTGCCTGCGCTTCCCTGGTATTATTCATTCCTTCAAAAAAGATCAGATCAACACCGCAGGAAGAGAGAATCTCTGCACATTCCCTGTGGTGGGTAAGGCAGTCGTTTTCAGGCGGGGACAGATCGGGGCGGAATACATGCATAACCGGCGAAATGGAACCGGCAAGGGGAACTGTTTCGGCCTTACCGGTCTCGGTTAATGCTTCTTTTGCCAGGGTTACGGCAGAGCGGCACAGCTCAACGGCTTTTGAGGGCAGCCCGGAGGCGCCGATCAGTCCCATATGCTCCCCATCCCGAAAAAAGTTTATAAAGTTGCGCTTGGTTAGATTAAATGTGTGAGTGGTGAGAATATCAACACCGGCGTTTAGATAGTCTCTATGGATATCACGGATTGTATCCGGTGCATCTTCAATGCCGTGCTGGCGCCAGCGAATGCCCCGCCGTATTACTTCCGTACCGATGCCTCCGTCTAAAAGAACGGCCCGGCCAGCCGATAGTTTTTCACGTATGGCATTATAATTCATCTTATATAGTGCATAATTTCTTTTTTAGGTACCATCTGGCTTTTAAGATTTCTTTAATCGTTTATGCATTTCTCAAATTGTATTTCTAAATAATAGAAACCATTTTAACTTCGGTTAGCTCCGAAAGTTACGGTTAAAGCTCACAAAGTTTCAATTGACAAAAACAAAAAACCCGCTCAGGGCGGGGATTAAATATCATACCGTTGTGTCGTTAAAGCTCATCTACTCACATATACAATCCTCTTCTATCTCACCGCATTCCAGGCAAATGACCCTGCCAT
>DTUJ01000032.1 GCA_012964235.1 Fidelibacterota bacterium | reverse complement strand
CTGGGAATTTTCTTTAATAATCTGTGGGTTTTGGTCAGTTTCATTCCTGCGGCCATCATACTCTACTTTATTACCATCAAAAAAGAAGAAAGGTACCTTGAAGAAAAATTTGGGGATGAATATTTAGAGTACAAAAAGAATGTGAGACGATGGTTGTAAATATTATTTGTAATTCACACTTAATTAAAAATTAGGAATAAAATGAAATTCACAGTAAAAATAAAAATTAATCTTGCTCGAAACAAAGTCATTGAGCTTTTTGACAGCACTGAAAACCTGAAAAAATGGCAGCCGGGTCTGTTGAGTTTTGAACACCAAAGCGGAACGCCGGGAGAAGTTGGAGCAAAATCCCGCTTACAATATAAAATGGGGAAACGTGAGATCGAGATGGTGGAGACTATCACGGTTAAAAATCTACCGGATGAATTTTCAGGAATTTATGAAGCCAAAGGCGTCTGGAATGAAGTGAAAAACTATTTCTATGAGGTTGATAAAAATACAACCAAATGGGTATCGGAAAATGAATTCCGATGCAGCGGGTTTATGAAAATCATTGCATTTTTTATGTCGGGCTCCTTCAAGAAAGAGACTATGAAATATTTAGAGTATTTCAAGGAGTTTACTGAGAACTCCTAAACCCTCAAACCATTTCTCCGCATTTACGGATCATCATATTAATTTGACATGTACAGATTCAAATTTAATGTTGCTATGCTTCTCCGAATGCATTCAAAGGCAAAGGAAATTCAGCTTCCCAATTCATCGTTTTTTGATAAACACCGTTTTTTATTTTCGTAAAATAAAACGGCAGCAATGGATGGGTTATATCCAACTGCAAATCGTCCAGTTTTAAATTTCTTTCAGCCACATAAGTTGTGTGGTTTTTATTGTGAACAAGCACATGATACCAGGGTTTATCTTTGGGCGGTTTTGATTTTGCCATCTGTTCATACCATTCATCTGTAGAGAGGAAGGTTTGATCTACCTTGAGTATGACTCCACGATAATCGAATAATTTATGGCTTATAATTTGACCGGATTTAAATTTTGGCATGCTCTATTTCAAAAAGACCATCTTTTTCGTTTGAACAAAGCCATGTCCTGAGCCCGCCGAAGGATTACTTGCCTGTCCGCCGTTTTTTTGGTGGGCATGTATCCGGTAGAGATAGATTCCGGCGCTTACCGGTTTACCTGACTTGTCCGTACCATCCCATCGAATTGATTTATATCCGGCATTTTGTTTTTCATTCACAAGTTGGATAAGTTCCCTGCCCATGAGATCATAAACGGTGAGTGTAACCTGGGATTGTTCCGGCAGGTCATAGCGGAGAGTCGTAATTGGGTTGAAGGGGTTGGGATAATTCTGGTGGAGAGCGTACCTATCGGGGACCAGGATTGTTTTTGTTTTTTTGAGGGTAAATGATTCACCTGCCTCAAGATAGGAAATGTGTCCTGTTCCGTTCAGGGGATATTTTTTATCGGTTTCTCCATTCGTTAATTCCCACAACTCCCCGGGCCTGATGGTGAATTCTACCGATAGATCATCTTCTGCACCTGTTATCTCAATGATACAATTATCATCGCACACTTTCCAATCTCCGGTAAAGCGTACATCAATACCACCCGGAGGCTTGGGTGGGAGACTGTAACTGAGCTTTTCTTCTCCTGAAATTTTTTCACCAAAATAAAGGGTCCGATTAGAAATTATGATAGTATTTGGGTTTTCCAGCATTGGGGTGTTACGCAATTTTCCGGCCGGGAGAGTATCAGAGATTGTGATTTCTCCATCCCCATAACTCCGCAGCCAATAACCATAACCCGGTTCAATAATTTCTGCCTCAATATAATTCCCGTTAAAGCCATACATTGTTCCCGGAACGACCAGACCACCTGGATCACCAATGTTCTCAATAGGAATACTTGTTGATATCCCGGCCAGGAGATTCCAGCCCGTTGTGAGAGGAATTATCACTTCATTCATAGGCAGGCCAATTACAGGGTTTGATCCGGCGCTGGGAAATCGCAGCCAATAGCCGTTTCCGGCTATCAAGTCTGTTTCAATTTCATATGTTCCATTTTCCGAAAAAGAATAGAGTGTACCGTCCATGGCATCGGGAAAGACTTGCTGATAGTTTGAAATTAATACTTCAAGGGGCAATCCCACTAAATTCCAGGATTCCATATGGTCAATATAAATCGCCTGGTTATCGGGGCCGATGTTATCAAAAACATAAATATAATCATCAGATTCATCAATTCCCGTTAAATCAAGGTCTCCGTCCCGGTCTCTATCGTGCAGGGTCGCGCATGAAGCAGCATCTACCGAATACAAAATCCGAGGGTTGCCGAAATTCCCATTCCCGTCATTCTCATAAATAGTCCAGGCTCCGGTATCTTCATCTACTGTATTGAAGGATGCAAACAATAGCGCCCGATCATCATCATGATCATGGGCAACACCAAGACTACTTGTTACCAGGTCAAGATCGCCATCCCCGTCAATATCTCCCAGATTAATATCCAGGGGAAACCCCACAACCGGGTAGAGTGTTGGCAGAGAAAGATTCCCCTGGCCATCACCAAAAATTACGGCTGCATTATCAGTATAGGAGTTGGCGCTCACCACATCAACATGGCCATCTCCATTTACATCGCCTGTAACAATCATCCAGGCTGAGCCTTGTAATTCAACAGATGAGGTGGGGATTAATCCTCCGTTTCCATCCCCAAGCAGGAGCAAAATTTCATCACTTTCGTAGGTTCCAACAAATAGATCCATTATACCGTCCTCGTTAGCGTCGCCGCAGGCAGCCGAATTTTCCTTGCCTCCGCCAACCTCGATTGGAATTCGGGTAGTGAAAATGCCTCCCCCTAAGTTGGGAAGAATGGTAATGTTATTTCCATCACGGTTGGTTGTAATTATATCAGAATCGCCATCGGCATCCAGGTCCATCACGCTCATACCCCGGACACTTTGATCTGCTTCATAACACACAGAAGGCGCAAGAGCGCCAAGCCCATCTCCAATAAATACACAAATTGTATTTGAGTGAGTGTTGCCTACAACAAAGTCAAGCAGGCCATCATTGTTAAAGTCAGCACCATGATTTGTGCTGGGGTAAGAACCATTAGGAACATCATAAACCGAAAAGTCATTATGATCATAATTTCCCTCCCCGTCATTCAGCCAGACTCGCACATCATTACCTCTTTCATTTGGAACAGTATAATCGTGAAAACCATCACCATTCAGATCTCCGGAATAAGAGCCATAGGTCTGAATCCATCCTTCAAAAGGCAGGCGGGTGGAAAATTTATCAATCTCAATAAGATCCAGCGACCCGGGTCCGCTGGCTGTCCAGTATTGCCACGCATATCCGTGAACAAGCGGGTCACCATCAATGCTCAGCACGTATTTTGAAATTGTGATCGTAATGTGTTCCCCGGCGGAAAATTCGTTAGCTGGCATAAAGCGAACCCGCTGATTTCCATCCTCCAACATAAAGAGTCCCGGCATGATGCCAGTCCATTGACCAAAGACCCGGATAGTAGAACTGTTCACTGTTGATGGATCTACTGCATTATCAAAATCAATTGTAATATCACTATCCACTGGCGCAGTTATGAGTTGGGATTGGGGGGAAACGGATTCAACATGGAATAGAATCTCTTCCGGATTAATAATAAAATCTACCTCATCAAATATATCCGGCGGGATTTCTCCTCCGTTTCTATCAACCAGGCGCAGTTTAATTTCATTTGTTCCTTCAACCAGGTTCGCTACTGTAATAGTATCCGATGAATAATAATTTGCTGTAAAACTTCCGTTTATATACAATTCAATATGACCATCTGAAAGTATACCCTCTCCCGGTTCGAAGTTAAACAATTCAAATGAAACCTCACGATACCCCGGATCAAAGCTCTCTCCTGGGCCTGGACTTGTAATGGATATGGAGGGAAGCGGTACATCCAAAAAGACAGGGAGAACACCAGAGCCTCCGTTACTAAGAATAAGTATAGCAGCATAGTAATCACCATTTTCTAATCCGGCACTGCTTACACTGACTTCAATACTTTGGCTGCCTGATCCCTGTTCACTCTCACCTTCTGTGGGAGAAATAGAAATCCAGTCCGGTCCTGTGCTAATTCGGACAGAATGGCCATCGTGTGCATAATCATTATTGGTAAAAGCAACTTGTAATCCTGTTTCCCCGTTTGCACTCTGAATTCCAATAGTAGCCGAATGAGTTCCCGAAATTTCTGCATAATTAAATTGAATATCACCAGAGG
>DTUJ01000031.1 GCA_012964235.1 Fidelibacterota bacterium | reverse complement strand
TAATTATCCCGAAGAAGTTTTTAAATTTATTAGGTTCATTATTAGTGGATGATGATAAAACTCAATTATGGATTAGCGCAAACCATGCGACAGCGACAAGTGACGGTGTAAAGGTTTTAACCAGAATAATTGATGAAAGATATCCAGACTATGAAAGCGTCATACCAAAAGAAAACAAAAAGAAATTGGTTGTTAATAAAGAACGGTTTTTAGGTGCAGTAAAAAGGACATCAATTTTTTCAAATAAAATGACCCACCAGATATCAATTACCCCAGATAAGGATACGGTTTTAATAAAGACAGAGGATCCAGAAACAGCATCGCGGGGCCAAGAGGAAATGAAGGGTGAATTTTCAGGGGAACCACTAACAATAGGATATAATGCAAATTATTTAAAAGACATTCTTTCTCATATAAATGACGAGAACGTAGTAATAAAACTGGACACACCAATCAGCTCTACATTATTCAACGGCGAAACAACAGAAAAAAACCGTGATATAACAATGTTGTTAATGCCCATCCGCCTTAACGATTAAAAAATTGCGCCATTAAAGAATCTTAAAATGCGCAGCCTAAAGCAGGCATTAAATGATTTTGTAAAGCGGGCTGACATTGACAAACCTATAGCGCAAGGCTCGGCACTCTTGATGTGGGATAAAATAGTTGGGCCTAAGGTCAGAAAAAACACGGAAGCAACCACGATTGAAAACGGGGTTCTCACAGTAAAGTCTGCGAATGCTGTTTGGAGGCAAGAACTACAGTTAAAAAAAAGAAAAATGATAGAAAAACTGAATAAAAAGATCGGAAAAAAAATTGTTAAAGATATTCGTTTTTTATGAGCAATAACCCAACAGAAAAAGAAAACAAGTACGGCGCAGAAAAAATTACCGTTCTAAAGGGCCTTGACGCTGTAAAGAAACGTCCAGCCATGTATATCGGCGATATTGGTAAGCGTGGCCTGCATCATCTTATCAATGAAGTTGTGGATAATAGTGTTGATGAGGCCCTTGCCGGCTACTGCACAAAAATTAAAATTAGAATTAACCAGGACGATTCAATTTCTGTTGAAGACAACGGAAGAGGAATTCCCATAGATCTTCATAAAGAGGAAAAAAAGTCTGCACTTGAAGTTGTTATGACTGTTTTGCATGCTGGAGGAAAATTTGAAAAGGGGTCCTATAAAATATCTGGCGGACTACACGGCGTGGGAGTGTCTGTTGTGAATGCACTTTCAGAATCGCTGGTTGCAGATGTACATCGTGAAGGACAAGTACATCGGCAAGAATATTGTCGTGGTATACCCACAACAAAAGTAAATGTGGTAGGAACATCAAAAAAGACAGGTACAAAGATTACCTTTAAGCCAGACAGGGAAATCTTTCAGGCAACAGAAATAGAGTATGAACTTATTGCCGGCAGGCTAAGGGAACTGGCCTATTTGAATAAGAACCTGGAAATATCTTTTAAAGATGAACGTGAAGGACAGGAGAAACACGACACATTTAAGTTTCAGGGCGGTCTTAGTGATTTTGTAAAATTTCTTGACGAATCAAACCAGCCGATTCACAATAAAATCATAACAATTTCCCGAGAGGATGGAGAGGTGCCCTTAGAGGCGGCTCTCCGCTATGCCAATGCATACAACGAAAACATTCTTACTTTTGTAAACAACATCAACACAGTTGAAGGGGGAACGCATCTGTCCGGGTTTCGTTCAGCCCTGACACGCGCTATGAATAACCATGCCCAGAAAAACAACCTTATAAGAATCAAAAAAAGCGAGAAATTATCTCTTTCAGGAGAGGATTTTAGAGAGGGACTCACAGCGATTCTTTCAATAAAAGTACCAGAACCCCAATTTGAAGGACAGACAAAGACAAAGCTTGGAAATGGAGAAGTAAAGGGCCTTGTAGATGGCGTTGTTTATGATGGACTTCAGGCATTTATGGAACAAAACCCATCTATTGCCAGGCGGATTATTGAAAAGGCTCTTCTTGCTGCCCGAAGCCGCAAGGCGGCCCGACAGGCCCGAGAGCTAATCAGGAGAAAAACCGCACTAGGGGGCTCTACCCTTCCTGGAAAATTGGCAGACTGCTCAAACAGAGACCCCGCCTTTTGTGAGTTATATCTTGTGGAAGGAGATTCTGCAGGGGGCTCCGCCAAACAGGGGCGGGATCGTAGAAATCAGGCAATTTTACCCCTTAGAGGAAAGGTAATAAACTCGGAAAAGGCCCGCATAGATAAACTGCTTTCTAATAATGAAGTACAGTCCATGATTACTGCCCTAGGGACAGGCTTCGGGGGAGAGGGCGAAGAGAACGGAGAACTTTCTGCGGCGGATTTCAACCTGAGCAAATTGCGTTACCATAAAATAATTATTATGACAGACGCAGATGTTGATGGCAGCCACATAAGGACACTTTTATTGACATTTTTTTTCAGGCGAATGCCTGAAATTATTTATAACGGCCACCTTTATATGGCGATGCCTCCACTCTATAAATTGCAGCAAGGAAAGAAAATTTCATATGCTTATGATGATAACGAAAAAGAAATGATTGTAGGGCGCATGGAAAAAGACAACAAATCTCAGAAAATTAACGTACAGCGATATAAAGGACTGGGAGAAATGAACCCCGATCAGCTATGGGAAACAACGATGGACCCGGAAAAGAGAACTCTTCAAAAAGTGACGGTTGAGGATGCAGCCAAAGCACAAGAAACATTTCAAGATTTAATGGGACACAACGTGGAGTCAAGAAGAAGTTTTATTGAAAAAAACGCAAAGTTTGTTGTAAACCTTGATGTTTAAAATATTATGGATATAGCCAGAGACAACACCCTTTCGCGCGACATCGTTGACGAGATGAAGGAAAGCTATCTTAACTATTCAATGTCTGTGATAGTTTCTAGGGCCCTTCCTGATGTTCGGGATGGCCTGAAGCCAGTTCACAGAAGGATTTTATATGGAATGAATGATCTTGCAGCTGGGTGGAACAGGCCTTATAAAAAATCCGCCAGAATAGTCGGAGAGGTAATGGGAAAGTATCATCCGCACGGTGACTCTGCAATATATGACGCCCTTGTTCGCATGGCACAGGACTTTTCTATGCGTTATGAACTGATTGACGGACAGGGAAACTTTGGTTCTATAGATGGCGACAGGGCGGCTGCCATGCGGTATACAGAGTCTAGGATGACACGACTGGGGTCTGAATTTTTACGGGACTTAGATAAAGACACTGTTGACTGGGTTCCCAACTTTGATGAGTCTCTTCGTGAGCCAACTCTTCTTCCCACAACGGTTCCTGGGCTGTTGATAAACGGGTCGGAGGGAATAGCTGTTGGAATGGCAACAAAGATACCACCGCACAATTTGAATGAAGTGGTGAGTGCACTCGTTGCTTTAATTGAAAACAGCGATATTTCCCTGAACGATTTAATGAATAAAATTCCGGGCCCGGATTTTCCTACAGGCGGAATGATGTTGGGGATTGACGGTATTAAATCTGCTTACGAAAGCGGTAGGGGGAAAATAAAGATCCGTGGTCGAGCGCACGTTGAAACAAAAAAAAGCGGCAAGGAAAGTATTATAATCTCGGAAATACCGTTTCAGGTTAATAAGTCGAATCTCATTGAAAAGATTGCGGACCTGGTAAGAGACAAAAGGGTTGAAGGCATCAGTGACCTTAGAGACGAATCCGACAAAGATGGGATGAGAATTGTTGTAGAAATCAAAAGGGGATCAGTGCCTGAAGTGATTTTGAATCAACTGTATAAATTTACCCAGTTGCAGGACACGTTTGGTATTATTCTTTTGGCTCTTATTGAAGGAGTGCCGAGAGTTATGGGCCTTGTAGAGATACTTCAGCACTTTATCGATTTCCGTCATGGCATAGTTGTTCGAAGAACAGAATTTGAGCTAAGAGAAGCAGAAGCCCGAGCACACATATTAGAAGGCCTTAAGGTTGCGCTAGACAACATTGATGATGTTATTGTAATCATAAGGGGGAGCAAAGACCCCATACAGGCCAAAGAAGGACTGATGAACGGCTTTGATCTTTCTGAAATACAATCTCAGGCAATTCTTGATATGCGCCTCCAGAGACTAACAGGCCTTGAGGTTGATAAAGTTGTTACTGAATATAAAGAGGTAATTAAGATTATTTCTAAACTGAAGGGGGTCTTGGGGAGCAAGGCTCAACGAATGGATATAATAAAACAGGAGCTATTAGAAATAAGGAACCAATTTGGAGATGAAAGACGAACAGAAATAGTGGATGTGGTTACCGATTTTTCTATGGAGGACATGATAGCAGAGGAAGACGTGGTAATCACCATCACCCACAATGGCTACATAAAAAGAACACCCGTGACAACATACCGGTCGCAACGCAGAGGAGGTCGCGGTGTTCAGGGTGCCGGGTCAAGAGAGGAAGACTTTATCCAGCATCTGTTTATAGCAAACACTCATAATTATATGCTTTTTTTTACAGACAGAGGAAAGTGTTATTGGCTGAAGGTTTATGATATTCCCCAGGGAGGTCGTGCGGCCAGGGGAAGAGCAGTCGTGAACTTGGTTGGTTGTGAGCCTGGCGAAAAAGTAGAAGCATTTGTTAGTGTAAAAGAATTTGATGATGAACACTTTATTGTAATGGCAACAAAAAAAGGAATTATTAAAAAAACAGCCCTCTCTGCTTATGGAAATCCGCGTAAGGGTGGAATTTATGCGATAGAAATACGGGATGATGATAGATTAATAGAGGCCCGGATAACAGATGGTGAGAATGATATCCTCATTGGGACACGAGAAGGAAAATCAATCCGCTTTAGTGAAGGAGATATTCGTTCAACAGGGAGGAAAACAATGGGTGTGCGGGGGATTGCTCTCAGCTCTAAATCCGACTTTGTTGTTGGAATGCTTGTGGTAAAAAGGGAAGGAACCATTCTTGTTGCTACTGAAAAAGGCTATGGAAAGAGAACGGATGTTATTCAGTATCGCACACAGAAAAGAGGAGGAAAGGGCGTAATGACCATGAGGACTACAGACAAGACTGGAAAAATGGTTTCAATTATGGAAGTAGTGGATTCGGACGATTTGATTGTCATTACCAACAAAGGAGTGTTGATGCGGCAACCAATTTCAAAGATTCGTACAATTGGAAGGGTAACACAGGGGGTAAGATTAGTAAAGCTGGATAAAGGATCAACCATTTCCTCAATCACCCGCGTAGTTCATGAAGAGGGAGCAACAGAAGAAACAGGCAATAAAAACGCAGAAGAAGATGAGCAGAAAACAAAAGGCAAAGACCTTGACCAAGAAGAACAGTGAGTTTATCTGGTAACCTGATAAAAATAAGGGAAAAAATTACAAGAGCGCAGAGACGGGGTGGGTTTAACCACCCCGTTTTAATTGTTGCCGCTACCAAAACCCACCCGCCACAATTTATAGAGCAAGCATACGCCTCAGGATTAAGATATATAGGTGAAAACAGGGTGCAAGAGGCCGAAAAAAAGTTTTCTCTTTTGCCGAACCTGCCAGGGCTAGAAAAAAGAATGATTGGCCACCTTCAATCAAACAAGATTAATAAGGCAATCAGCTTGTTTGATTCAATTGATTCAATAAACAGCCTAAGCTTGGCCGAAAAAATAAATATTCGAGCAAACAATCACAGGAGAAAGGTTTCAGTTTTGTTAGAAGTAAACACAAGCGGAGAGGAAACAAAATCCGGGTTTCCACCCAAGGCCATTGATGATATGTTAGCCGTCTGTGAATTTAACAGAATTGATGTTCGTGGTTTGATGACGGTTGGTCCTTTAACTCAAGACAAAGAAGAAATCAGAAATTCTTTTCGTTGCTTAAAAAAAACGCAAGAGAGCCTCAATTCTCAATTGTATGGTTATACATTAAAAGATTTATCTATGGGAATGAGTAATGATTATGAACTTGCTGTTGAAGAGGGGAGCACAATGGTGCGTCTTGGAACAGCATTGTTTGGTTTTCGCAGGGAATACATGAAGCAGAAAAAACAATGAACCTCTCCTCCTTTTTCCATATCTATTTATGTTCAAATGAGGAAAAACGATTTTTGGAGGAGACTGAAACACTTCAATTTGCGGGACATAATACAGCAACTTGCGGAAAGAAAAAAATAATTTGGCCTAAGAAACTTGACTCAAACCACGTTTCTCCTGAGAATTTTTTGGTTTTGAAAGAAAGAATTAAGATAGAGAATGTTTTGATAGTTGATAGACTAAAAGGTGTTGAAAAGTTAGTATCTATTGTAGGGCACATAAACAGATCCGGAATGTCTTTTCTGCGGGGAAAAACACCAACAAAGAATGCACAGCAATTTCCTGATATGTCAAATATTTACTCAAAAATTAATGGCATGCCATTCGCGGTTGTTCACACCCTTGGACAGGAAAGCTTTTCAAAGCCGCCAAAGAATGAGAGCTGTATTTGGAGCGAAGCCTCTGGTCTGATATCAGGTGTTGCTCATTATGTTGGAATGGACGTGTTTGGGGTTGGCACGGAAAGCGATAGCCAAAGAAAACAACTTATAGAAAAAATACTTAAAAACATATAAAGTGGTTTTATATAAATTGAGAAACACACCCAAAAAAATCATATGAGCTTAAAACATAGTAAATTAATCCTATATGTTTTTTATATATGTTTATTCATTTTTATCAGTTGTGAGAGCGAATCAGACATACAACCCCCTCAAGATGAAGCGATGCTCTTAGAAGACTATGAATCTTCCTATCATATAATTCAGGTTGAAATATTTGATAAATATTGCACAAGCTGCCACGTGGCGGGCAATACATATGCTGAAGAATCTAGGTTAATTTTAACATCCGACACCTCATATGCATCATTAATAAACGTGATTCCCAATAATGAAGCTGCACAATCTGATGGCCTTCTTCTTGTTGGAACGGACGGATTGCAAAGCCTGTATGCAAGTTTTCTTTGGGAAAAAATAAATGCTCCCAACCAGGAAAATTTTTACTCTGACCATCCATATTATGGTGCTCTCATGCCCCTTGGGTCTCCAGCGCTCACAAACGGCCAAATAGATTTTATTGGGGACTGGATTAGTGAAGGCGCTCCTGGTACTGGACACGTTGCTGATATATCTTTTTTGGATAATATAGAAAGATATGATGCGGAGTTTACACCATTAGAAGTTCCGGAAAATGGTATTCAAATTCATTTGGGACCATTTGAAGTTGCACCCCAGAAAGAAACGGAGTTTTTTTATTACTTTGAATTAAACAATGATTCAGAATTGTTTATTAAACGTGTAGAAATCGAAATGCGTTCAGGCAGCCATCATTTTATCCTTTATACATATCCCGAAAACTTTTGGATTGCAGTAGAAGACAGTGTAGAGAGACATTTAAGAAATCCTGATGAGAGCTATAATGAATCTGTTTTATCCATCATGGCATACCAAATCTTTTTTACCGGTACGCAGTGGAGGCAATTGGATGTAACATTTCCAGAAAATGTTGCCTTACGACTTCCTGTTAACACTACTTTTGATCAAAACCCACATTATTTAAACTATTCTGATGATACATATTTGGGCGAAGTATATACCAACCTTCATTTTGCAGAATCAGAGCCCGAACATATAGCAGAAATATTGCAATTGAATGTAATTGAAGAAATATATCTTCCACCAAACGAT
Organism: Fidelibacterota bacterium; assembly: GCA_012964235.1. Classification (GTDB taxonomy): domain Bacteria; phylum Fidelibacterota; class Marinisomatia; order Marinisomatales; family UBA8229; genus UBA8229. Next base: position 12,203 of record DTUJ01000031.1, on the reverse strand, counting down.
ACTACTACGATTGAAAAAACATTTATGTTTGAAGACATTCTAATAGAGAACGGACTGGACCCCTTAAGTATTACAACCATTGATAAAATCAACATTTTGCAATTATTTTCCCACGCCCATGAAAAAATGTTAGAATTTGAAGTATTTATTATAGATAATGATCCATCCACCGAAGATGAACAAATTTATTACAATAATGATTGGGAACACCCGCCCATAAATTATTATGGTGAAGGTTGGGATTATGAACACCCTGTTTATCCTGCAATAGAAATATTTCCAGAAGAAGGGTTGAGGCTTAAAGCATCCTATTATAATTGGACAGATGAAACCCTTGACTTTGGGTTTTTAAGCACGGATGAAATGATGATTCTTTTTGGTTATTTTTATACACAATAATATTATATCCAACACTTTAGATTATATGCTTTGTGGGTTTTTATCTCTTGTTTTAATATTTAATTTTTCCTATGCGCAGCACCTAGGCGCAATTTCCGGAAGCATAGTTGACAAAGAAACCCACCAGCCCATTGAAGGGGTTAATTTTATTATTATAAATACTGCGCGGGGCGCTGCCTCTGATCAAAACGGAAGCTTTGTTATGAACAATATTCCGGTTGGAAGCTATACGGTTCAGGTGAGCATGATAGGATATTCAGGCATAGTGAGGCCGAATGTCAATATCAATTCAAATAAGCTTACGCAATTAAATTTTTATATGGAGAAATCTGTAATAGAAGGGAAAGCCATATTTGTTAGTGGTGGATATTTTGAAAAAACGCAGGACGCGGTTGTAAGTAACAGGACAATGGACTATGAAGAAATTCGTTCTGATCCTGTTGGTGTCTATGATATTCAGATGATGATGCAGGCACTGCCCGGCGTTGTATCAGAGAGCGACCAGAGCAATGAATTGATTGTTCGCGGTGGATCTGCGGGAGAAAATTTATTTATTATGGATAATCTGGAGATTCCAAACCCCAATCATTTTGGCAGGGTTGGTGCTGGCGGGGGCCCCATTAATTTGATTAATTCTGATTTTATTGATAAGATCGATTTTTTTGCTGGAGGTTTCCCAGCAAAATATGGAGACAAACAGTCATCGGTTATGGATGTAACCCTAAGGGAGGGAAACAAACAGAATCACGAAATAAAGGCCGAAGCAAACATGGCAGGCCTTGGCCTTACAATGGAGGGTCCCCTGATAAAGAATAGGGCCTCATATATGGGCTCCTATAAAAAATCATTTTTAAAATATGTTATTAAAAGCGCAGGACTTACAGCGATTCCTGAATACTGGAACGGCCAAACAAAGGTTGTCTATTATATTAATAACAAAGAGAAACTCACATTTAATTTTATTACAGGAGATGACATCGTTAAGGTTGATGATGAGAGCCGCCCAGACCTTCCGAACGCGGATCTCGTTGATCATCATGGCAATCAGGCGACCTATGGACTAACCTATAAATCATTATTCTCGAGCAAGGGCTATTTCCAATTAACATTGGCGAAAAGCAGCTCAGAATGGAACAACGACATTTATAAAATAGTCAATGGCAACAAAAACATATATATGAGTAGAAATAATATTGAGGAAGACAGCTATTTAAAGGGCCAAGTTGTTTATAAGCTGACAGATAAAGTTACTATCAGCGCCGGGTTTAATATTAAAGAGGGCGCCTATTCAATGAATGAAAGGTTTGATGAGGACACATTATATATATATTATTATTATAATGAAAATCTGGATAAATATAATTTAGGCTTTTCATCAGTAGATCAATACAATGAATGGATAGACAGTGCCAGCGTTTGGTATAGTTCTTTGGAAAATATAGAACCCCAAAAATATTTCACCAGCAATGGAGATTATTTTAACTGGTTAAGTGATGAAGAAAGCGAGAGATCGTTAAACCCCATCATTGGTGTATATGATGATAACCCGCTATCTGTCAGCGGTATTAATCCAGGCCTAAACCATAATTCAATAGGTAGCCTTAAAAAATATTCAGCATACGTTCAATTTAAATTCAACCTGCTCCAAAAAATAAAACTAACACTTGGAACCCACTACAATAATATTCCATTTAATAACACAAACCAGCTATCACCCCGCTTTGGTATATCATACAATATTAATCCGACTACCTTGATCAATCTTGCATATGGAAAATACTATCAGGCTCCGTCATATTGGATGCTTCTTAATCCTTTTAACATTGAGCATGGTGGATCTGTGTTGAAGAGCTCACACACAGAGCAGGTAATTTTAGGATTAGAAAGATATTTTTCTAACGATATTAGGGCTACATTAGAAATATATAATAAGGAGTACCATAATACGCCGGTATATTATGCAGCACTGACTCCGGATCTTTTCGATAGCCGGATGGGCTTTGATGATGTTGGGCGTGGAAATTCAAAAGGAATTGAATTTTTTCTTCAGAAAAAATACTCTAACAACTGGTATACAACCCTTAGCTACTCAAACTCCAGATCGCTATCAGAGGATCCCAGAGAATGGAAAAACGGATCATATGCCCGAACATATGACTATGGCCAGGTTTTAACCTTTATCGGAGGATACAAGCTTAGGTTTAGAAAATATAATTGGTATAATGTGCTGCGCGCGGATAGAATCTTAAAAAATTTACTTTACTTACCAATAATGCCATCTGATATTCTTGAAATAAGCTTTAGATATAGCTATATGGGAGGAAGGCCCCACACAAAAAGACACTATGAGCCAACATTTAGAAGGTGGTCCTACGATGATGACTGGAACACAGAAAGATATAATTATTATAGTAGGCTTGACATCATGATCCTAAGAAGGTTTAACTTTAATAAGATAAATATTATAACATTTATGGACCTTCAAAACGTTTTTGACAGAATCAACGAATGGGAAAAAATGTATTTGGAAGACGGGACAACAGAGATGGCACACCAATATAAGCAACTGACTATTGGTGGGATTATTATTGAATTTTAAAAAGGTCCCACAAGAACAATGCGCAAATCCCTTTTTATAGTTCGACTAAATGTGTTGATTCTTATACTATGATTTATATTTATTAGTGGCTCGGCGAATTGCTTTAAAGAAGGAATAGTTTATTCCTTCATATATGAGAATTGTACACAAACATTAAAAACCTGTAAATTATTATAAGATAATCATATTTTAATTTTTTTGTGTGGAAAAATCATATGGACACATCATCACCGATATAGAACGCAGTAAAGGGCGTAAACTTTGTATGGTCAAATACCCACAAGAATGCACGGGGCTTTCTAAGGGCCTGAATCACAGGGGCTGTCATTGCGCTGTTTTTCTGGAACTGTCCACGCACATTTACGAATAAAGCTCTTTAGGTAAATTGATGAAAAAATTTCATAATTTTTCGAAAACTGATCTTACTACAGTTTATAAAATTATGGTGACGGCAAGAAAATTGGACACAAAAATGCTCACCTTATTAAAACAAGGAAAAGGGTTTTTCCATATTGGTTGTTCCGGACATGAAGCTGCCCAATTAGCAGCATCTCAAAATTTGACCCAAAGACAGGATTGGTCATATCCATACTATCGGGACGCTGCGTTTTGTCTCGGGCTAGGCATGACACCACGAGAACAATTATTAAGTTTTTTAGCCCGAAAAGATGATCCGAATTCCGGTGGACGACAAATGCCTCAACATTACGGACATAAGGAATTGCGGATTGTCAGTCAATCTAGCCCGACGGGGACACAACTACTTCAGGCAGTTGGATGTGCAATGACCAGAAAATGGGAGAAAACAAAAGAAATTGTGTATGTGTCATGCGGAGAGGGAACAGTCAGCCAGGGAGACTTTCACGAGGCATTGAATTGGTCTAGCAAGGACAGGCTCCCGGTTCTTTTTCATGTTGAGGACAATAAGTATGCTATCAGTGTACATATTTCGGAACAAATATCCGGAAATTCTGTGTACAAAATAACGAGCGGCTATAAAAACCTAAAGCGGTTTGAAGTAGATGGGACGGATTTTTTTGAAACCCACTCTGCTTTTGAAAAGGCTGCTGGCAGGGCTCGCGAGGGGAAAGGTCCGTCTGTCATTGTCAGTCATGTTGTGCGATTATTAGCACACTCATCATCTGATGACCAGAGAAAATACCGTTTAGAAAAAGACTTAAAGGAGGACATGGGAAAAGACCCGATTAAGAAGTTTAAAAACGCCTGTATAGGGAGCGGAATTGTTGAATTAAAGGAATTTAGAGAAATTGATGAAGAGACCAAAAAACAGATTGATAAAGATGCTGCTTGGGCATTAGATCAGCCCCATCCGGACAAAGAAACTGCTTTTGACTTTGTATATTCAGAACAAAGCTTAAAAAGCAATTTAACAGAAAAAACCGTTTCGGACAGAATAGTCATGGTAGATGCAATTAACCATGCATTAAATGAAGAAATGAAACAAAACGAAAAAATGGTTATCTATGGTCAGGATGTTGCTGATCCGAAGGGGGGGGTTTTTACTGCAACAAAAGGCCTTTCAGATACCCACGGGAAAGCTCGTGTTTTCAATGCACCCCTGGCGGAGTCTTCTATAATTGGTACTGCTGTAGGAATGGCTGTAGCTGGCTGGAAGCCTGTAGTTGAAATTCAGTTTGGTGATTATATCTGGACTGCCATGATGCAAATCCGGAACGAAGTTGCAACCATGCGTTATCGCTCAAACAATAATTGGCACTGTCCAATGGTCATTCGTGTCCCGGTTGGAGGCTACATTCATGGCTCCCTTTTCCACAGCCAATCCATTGATGGTTATTTTATCCATTTGCCCGGTATTTATATTGCCTACCCCTCCACCGCTGCTGATGCCAAGGGGCTCTTAAAATCGGCATGTAGAATGGACGATCCTGTCCTCTTTATGGAGCATAAAGGATTATATCGACAAGGGTATTGTAGCACAGCGGAACCTGACGAGAATTATCTGTTGCCTTTTGGAAAAGCACGCATTGTTCAGAAAGGTAGTGAGCTAACCATTGTTACTTGGGGAGCAATGGTTCACAAATCAATTGATGCAGCAAAAGAAGCGGCCTCTAAGCCTGGAGCAATAGAAATAATTGATTTACGAACACTAAATCCTCTGGACATGGAAACCGTCGGAACGTCTTTGGAAAAAACAGGGAGGGCTCTGATCGTGTATGAAGACAACATTACCAACGGCCCAGGGGCAGAAATTGCAGCTATTATTTCACAAGATTATTTTGAGTTGTTGGATGGGCCGATAAAAAGAGTTGCTGCGAAAGATGTCCCAATACCCTTTAATTGGTATTTGGAAGAAAAAGTGTTACCCCAAACCTCTGATATAGTTTCAGCAATAACAGAACTAATGGAGTATTAAAATGGTCATAGATGTAGTCATGCCCAAAATGGGCGAATCCATAATAGAAGGTACTATTTTAGAATGGAGAAAAAAAGTAGGCGACAGCATTGAAGTGGATGAAATTCTGCTTGAAATTGGAACAGACAAGGTAGATTCGGAAATCCCATCCCCTGTCTCGGGGAAAGTCGTGAAACTTTTGGCTGAACTAAATGATGTGATTGAAGTTGGCAGGGTCATCGCTCAAATTGATTCAGATAAGGACAAAAGAACAGAGGAAGAAAAAGCTTCTTCATCGACCCCAGAAAAGCTGGTGGAGGAAAAACAAATTGACACCCCGGTGGCAAAGGAAGGTTCCCGGAAAAAAAGTTCTTCAGCTCAATCATTTTCAAAAGGAAAGGGAAGGTTTTTTACTTCCATTGTAAGAAAAATTGCAACAAAAGAAGGAATTGGCTTTGATGAATTGAACGCTATTTCCGGTTCGGGATCAAATAACCGGGTGACAAAACAGGATATTTTGACCTATATTAAATCAAAAGGTCCTAAAGAACCGCTCTCGCAAACCACCCCTAAAACAGCTGGGAACATAGTCAGCCCAGGCGCGCTGGTTGATGAACGTGTAGAAATGGATCATATGCGAAAAATCATTGCTGAACACATGCGAAAAAGTGTGGACTCCTCTGCCCATGTGTATGTTTTTTCGGAAGTTGATATGACCCACATCGTAAAATATATTTCTAAGAATGGAGACCAATTTAAGGAAAAAGAGGGGTTTTCTTTAACATATACACCGTTCATTGTTTCTGGTTGTATTCAAGCTCTTTTAAATAGTAAAGACATGAACAGCTCCCTGGAAGGGACCACAATAGTTCGAAAGAAAAATGTAAACATTGGAATTGCTGTAGCATTGGGAGAGGGTCTTATGGTTCCTGTGTTGTCCGAATGTGAAAAATTAGATTTTTTACAGTTAGCGCACAAGTTACAGGACTTAGTAAAACGAACCAGAGAAAAGGAAATTTCCCCGGAAGAACTTCAGGGATCAACATTCACAATTACAAATTTTGGGGTTTTTGATGTGATTTCCGGAACACCAATTATTAATCAACCAAATGTTGGAATTCTTGGTATTGGTACCATAAAGAAAAAACCGGTTGTTATTTCGACTGACGAAGGAGATGAAATAGGCATACGAAACATGATGATGGTTTCGCTGGGATTTGATCATAGACTTATTGATGGTGCAGAGGGCAGCAAGTTTATTACTTCTGTTTGTCAAAATTTAATTAATATAGATCTCCAATCATTAAATTTATAAATCAATCTCAAATTATAAACACTAAAAGGGGGCCGGCATTAACAAGGGCTCCTTCTGAAGTGTCGTTATATATCTAGGCTCTATCTCTGTTGGCTCGAGATGGCAGCTGCAATTTTAGACCCGAGTCGGACATTGTTCAGCGCAAGAGAAATGTTTGTTTTTAGGCTTCGTCCCCCCGTTATTTCGACAATATAATTCAGGAGAAACGGTGTAATTTCTTTTCCTGTTATATTGTTTTTATTACACTCCTTGAGTGCTTCTTCAACATAGTTATCCATTTCTCTTTTAGGAATTTCGTGTTCTTTTTGTACGGGGTTTGCGACAAGAATTCCAGAGGACATTCCAAGGTTGCGATGCAATTGGAACAGAGAAGCAATTTCAACAGCAGACTCGAGTCGTGTTTCTATAGGGCAGCCGGAAAACCGTGAATAAAAGGCAGGAAAATCGTTTGCTCTGTATCCGATAACCGGCACAGACGCCGTTTCAAGGGCTTCAAGGGTTTTTGGAATATCAAGAATGGCCTTGGCGCCAGAGGAAACGACAACAACGGGGGTTTTGCTAAGTTCTGTAATGTCTTGAGAGATGTCGAATGTGTTTTCCGCTCCGCGATGTACACCGCCAATTCCACCCGTTGGTAAAACATGTATTCCAGCCAGGTGTGCAAAACGAGCCGTGGCCGAAACAGTGGTAGCTCCCGACTGTTTTGTGCTTAAAACATAGCTGATGTTTTGAACGGATGTTTTCACAATATTTTTTTCCATTGCAAGGCGAACAATTTGGTCTTCCTGTATTCCTACATGAACAGTTCCATCGAGCACAGCAACAATGGCGGGAACAACGTTGAGCCCCCGGGCAATGTTCATTGCGTTTAAGGCAAACTCTTTATTTTCCGGATAGGGCATCCCGTGGGCGATTAGAGTAGACTCCATTGCTAAAACAGGCTTGTTTAACTTTAGGGCTGTCTTTACATCAGAAGAAAGGCAGAAAGATTCTTTTATGTCGTTTGTCATTTCATTTTGAGTGTTTGCTGTTTTTATATTTTAGTGTTTCGAAAAGTCTTGGTAGTATAAGATACAATCGCAACTAATTTATAAATAAAAACAATGGTATTAAAAACAATACAAACCCTTTTTCGTCCACGGAATGTAGAAATATCAAGAAAAGTGAAACTGCTGGCACTACCAATTATAACAAGCAACCTGAGCCGGGTAGTTATGAATATGGCGGATGTGGCAATGGTGGGGCAGCTTGGCGCCCCAGCCCTGGCAGCAACAGGAATGGGTTCAATGATGGTTTGGGCAGCAGTAAGCTTTGGTATAAGCCTGCGAACAGCCACACAAACCGTTGCAGCTAGAAGGCTTGGTCAAAAGAAGCATTTCGAGTGCGGCACAGCAATGCACAACGGTCATTTGTTGGCTTTTTTTTACGGGGTTCCTGCTGCGGCTGCAGGATATTTTTTTGCGAAACAATTTGTACCATTTTTTATCTCAGAAACAACAGTTACACGACTTTGTATTGATTACACCTCAGTTGCTTTTTTAAGTGTGTTCTTTTCGGCGTTTGGATTTGTATTCCAAGGATTCTACACGGGCGTTGAAAAAACGTCCGTTCACATGAAGGTTACTGTGACAGCGAACCTTTTAAATGTTTATCTAAATGCCGGGCTCATTTATGGGAAGGAGGGTGTTCAGAACTTTTTCAGATCTATTGAAGCTGCCGATCTCTCTTGGGTTGGTGGATTATGGTCATGGTATGATTTCCCGGCACTTGGTGTGAAGGGAGCCGCTATGGCCACACTTATTTCCTCGGCCTGGCTTGCTGCCCACTATTCGTTTTATCTGCTTCAACCAACCATCTATAAAAAATTTCATGTTTTTTCCTTTACTTTAAATTGGAAAATGTTAAAAAGACAGATAGCCCTTGCTGTTCCACAGGGCTCACAAGAAATGATTGTAATGGTTGGCTTTGTAGTATTTTTCAAAATTGTGGGAATAATAGGCGTAGTGGAGCTTGCTGCGGTCCAAATTGTTTTTACAATCCTTCAGAGCTCTTTCATGCCGGCAATAGGCGTTGGCCAAGCCTGCGCTACGCTTGTTGGAAAATATATGGGGGAAGAAAAAATAAAGAAAGCGGAAACAAGCATAGTTGAAAGTGTTCGCTGGTCTTTTTTAATTATGGGATCGGTTGGCGTTATGTTTCTGTTTATTCCTCAATATATTATTCCTATTTTTACCAACGACCCAAGGGTGATGGAACTAGGAGTTGATGCTTTGCGGATTGCCGCCCTTGTACAGTTTGCAGATGCTGTAGGATTAACCCTTTGGTTTGCGCTTTCTGGTGCTGGAAACACATTCTTTCCAGCTGTCGTAGAAGCGGCGATTGTGTGGGGGTTTTTCTTGCCTGCCAGTTATGTTTCTGGCATTATCCTGGGTTTTGGATTTATGGGGCCATGGATAGCTTTTGTTGTTTATATCGTTTTGTTTGCAATTATTATGTTTTGGAAAATACGCAAGGGGGATTGGAAAAAAATAATTGTCTAATAAAAAAGAGTTTATCTCTGTTTTTTTGTAAATAAATAAAGCCGTTGGAAACCAATCTTTTGAAGTTCTTTAGTTCATTATAGTAAACAGTTACAAATCTGGAGTAAATTTTTCTCAGAACCGAGCAAGGAAACAAACAAAAGAGAAAAGACTGTAGTATTTTGCCAAACAATAAAAAAGACATAGATCAAGAAGAAACCCAAGAATGGTTGGAGGCAATAGAAGACACCCTAGAAGAACACGGGAATAAGAGGGCTGGGTTTTTGCTTGAAACTCTCATCTCTTTTGCACAATCAAGAGGCGCGAGACTGCCCTTCAACACAAAGACGCCCTTTGTTAATACTATTTTACCTAGCGATGAACCGGATTTCCCTGGTGATCGCGCATTGGAGCGGAAAATAAAATCAACGGTACGGTGGAACGCAATGGCAATGGTGACAAAGGCGAACAAGGTAACACCGGGAATTGGGGGCCACATTTCAACCTATGCGTCTGCCGCCACATTATATGAAGTTGGGTTTAATCACTATTTCAAGGGCCCTAAACACCCAAAAGGCAAAGACCTCATCTTTTTTCAAGGCCACGCGTCGCCGGGCATATATGCCCGAGCGTATGTGGAGTGGAGGTTTAACAAAGAACATTTACACGGATTTCGCAGAGACCTTTCAAAGGTTGGTGTTTCATCCTATCCACACCCATGGTTAATGCCCAACTTTTGGCAGTTTGCCACAGTATCGATGGGTCTAGGCCCACTTATGGCAGTATATCAGGCGCGTTTTATGCGATATATGATAAATCGCGGCCTTATGAAAGACACCGGAAGAAAAGTGTGGGCGTTTATAGGAGACGGAGAAATGGATGAACCAGAATCTCTTGGGGGCTTAACACTTGCATCAAGAGAAGGTCTTGATAATTTGATTTTTGTTGTGAATTGTAATTTGCAGCGCTTAGATGGTCCGGTTCGTGGCAACTCCAAAGTTATTCAAGAATTAGAGGGCGCTTTTCGGGGGGCGGGGTGGAACGTAATAAAAGTAATTTGGGGGTCGGATTGGGACGCCTTGTTTGAGGGAAAAGATGGCGAGGTGCTTCTTCGACGAATTGAAGAAATAGTAGATGGTGACCTATTAAAATATGTTGTGGATGGCGGGGCCCATGTAAGAAAACATTTTTTTGGTAAATACCCTGAACTAGCTGAAATGGTAAAAGACTATACAGATGAAGAGCTTGGAAAATTGAGGGCCGGGGGCCATGATCCGGTAAAAGTATATGCCGCGTATGATGAAGCCGTGAATCATAAGAATCGCCCGACAGTTATTTTGGCGCGCACAATTAAGGGGTATGGACTAGGAGAGGCCGGAGAGGGCCGAAACATTACCCATCAACAGAAAAAACTTAATGATAAAGAATTATTGAAATTTAGGGATCGGTTCAATATTCCTTTGGAAGATGAGGACGCAATGAAGGCGCCCTTTTACCGCTTCGAGAAAAAAAGTAAAGAATATAAATATTTGAAAAATTGCCGGGAAAAACTAGGGGGGCCAATCCCCACTCGAGAAGACAATATACCCCCAATAAAGGTCCCAGATATATCTATATTTCAAGAACTTTTGAGCGGGACCGGCAAACGAGAAATTTCTACCACAATGGCCTATGTTCGTTTGCTTACACTGCTCACGAAAGACAAAACAATTGGCAAGCTCATTGTTCCTATAATACCGGATGAAGCCAGAACATTTGGTATGGACCCTCTGTTTCGCCAGCTCGGAATTTATTCAAACCAAGGGCAGCTGTATGATCCCGTAGATTCTGATCAGTTTTTGTATTATAAAGAAGCAAAGGAAGGGCAAATTCTTGAAGAAGGAATCAATGAGGCCGGTTCAATTTCATCATTCATTGCCGCTGGAATGAGTTACAGCACGCACGGGCAACACATGCTGCCCTTTTATATCTATTATTCTATGTTCGGCTTTCAACGGGTGTGGGATTTTATTTGGGCAGCAAGCGACATGAGAGTGCGTGGGTTTCTTGTTGGTGGTACCGCAGGAAGGACAACGCTGAACGGAGAAGGCCTACAACATCAAGATGGCCACAGTCACTTAGCCGCAGCGGCAACACCCAACATAAAAGCATATGATCTTGCATATGCCCATGAAATAGCAACGGTTGTTCACCGCGGAATGCAGGAAATGCTCGAAGAAGGTAAAGATGTTATTTATTATCTTACCGTTGAGAACGAGAATTATGTTCATCCCGCAAGACCAGAAGGTTTTGAAGAGGATATTATTGCGGGTTTATATAAAATTCATGCCACAGAAAACCCAACCATTCGTCTCTTGGGTAGTGGACCATTGATGGGAGAGACTCTAGAGGCGGCAACGCTTTTAGAAAAAGATTGGGACATAGAGCCCGGAATTTGGAACGTAACCAGCTTCAGCGAACTGAGAAGAGACGCGGAAGAGGTAGAACGCTGGAACTTGATACACCCGAATAAAAAACCAAAGATGTCTCATTTAGAAAAGTGTTTCAGTAAGCACAGGGTACCAACTGTTGCTGTGTCTGATTATGTAAAAATGGTTTCTGAGCAAATTGGTCCTTATGTTCCTGGCCCTTATTATGCCCTTGGAACAGATGGGTTTGGTCGCAGTGATACTAGGGAAAATTTGCGCCATTTTTTTGAGGTTGATCGCTATTATATTGTATTGACTGTCATTTGGGCCTTGGCAATCGATGGCAAGCTAGACATGAAGGTAGCTGAAGATGTGATAAAGAAATATAATATTGATAAGGAAAAACCAAGCCCGATTACAGTATAGGCGTAAAAAATGATTAATGAAATACTTTTACCAAACCTCGGAGAAGGAATTGATTCCGTTGAGGTAAGCGATGTGTTTGTTTCTCCCGGAAAAACAATAAAAGTGGACGATATAATCCTTGTTCTTGAATCAGAAAAAGCGTCAATGGAAATACCGGCAGAAA
>DTUJ01000030.1 GCA_012964235.1 Fidelibacterota bacterium | reverse complement strand
GAATTATTTTTCCGCCGCGTTTCTTTAACATGACTCGTTTGGTTGATAAGAGTGAAAGCGTCAAATTATCCTTGGTAATTTCTTCAGAACGATAAGTTCTGAGAGTTTCTTCCATAAGAGCAATGGTAAATTTCCCACATCGAATCGTCCGGTAAATCGGGTTTAGTTCCATCTGTTTCAACAGACGATTTTTTCCAACAATTATCCCCGCTTGGGGGCCCCCTAACAACTTGTCACCAGAAAAGGTAATCACCACTGCACCAGATTTGACAACATCCTGAACGGGGATTTCCTCTGGGAGATCTCTTTTTGAAAGTTTGATCAATGCACCACTACCCAGATCTGCCATTACCGGAATGTGTTTCTTTTTCCCCAATTCAACCAATTCATGTAGAGAGACCTCCTTTGTGAACCCCTTTACAACATAATTGCTCGTATGAACCCAAAGAATTAACCCTGTCTTCGTGTTGATTGCTTTTTTGTAATCATTCAAGTGTGTCCGATTTGTTGTACCCACTTCTTTGAGAAAACAATTACTTTTCCTGACAATATCAGGAATCCGGAAAGAACCGCCTATTTCAACTTCCTGTCCTCGGGAAATAATGACTTCCTTACCTTCAGCCAATGTATTCAGAGCTAAAAGAACAGCTGCTGCATTGTTATTAACCATAAGGCTGTTTTCAGAACCCGTAATAGCGGTACAATATTCACGAACATGGTCAAGTCGATTGCCACGCGTACCTGTTTCCAGATTAAATTCTAAATTAGAATATCCTCCTAGACGATTTATGACATTCTTTAGTCTTGTCTTTTGGATGGGCGCTCTTCCAAATCCTGTGTGAAGCACAATCCCGGTTCCATTAATGATATTTTTCATGCTGGGTTGACAAAACTGGCCAACTTTTTGAACTATTTTCTTTGTGATTTCACTACGTGACTCAGCTAATTTATTTAACTTTACCTGCTTCCGAAACCAAGAAATTTCCTTATTAATAAAATATGTTATAATGCTATTATCCAGATTATTTAAGTCTTTTATCTCAAGTAATACTTCAGATACTGATGGGAGATTTTGAAACTGATTTTTACTCATAATTGATCATAAAATTGAGGATATTAACATCCAATTCCAAGAGTAAACATTAAACCCTTTTTTTCAACAACCAGGCAAGACCAATGGCGGGTATAAGTATAATTGACATTGCAGGGAAAATTTTTGCTACTCCAAAATGTTCCGCAATAAGTCCGCCAATACCTGCTCCGAATCCTCCTACTCCGAAGCTAAAAAAGAAACTTATACCATATCCCACACCTCTATGGTTGCTTTGAGTGATTTGAGCAATGAGAGAATTTCCAATGGGCTGCATGCTAAAATGAACGATACCAAAAATAATACCGGAAAATATCATCATCATACCCGGAGTTAATCCGATCAGAGCAAGAAAAGGGACATTCAGTACCACAATGATAAACAATAAATAGGCCTTGTCAAATCGACTACCAAAATATCCTCCCAATAATTGCCCAATTATCCCGGATAAAAGGACAAGAGTGGTTAAGATTCCTCCCCGAAGAGTAGGTGACCCAGCCCACTCTACAGTCTGTAAAGCAAAATGCGTCGGTAAAAATGTTGTAAATCCGGCAAAAGTAATACCCATAAATATTCCGATGGAGTAATACAAAATCAGAGCCATTTTATTGGTGACTTTTGTTTTGCTATGATCTTCTTCAACAATCTTTTTTTTCATTTTAGGAACCAAAAAAAAGGTAAAAAATGCTAAAACAAAATTTACAAAAGCAAGAAACCCAAAGGCTGCTCTCCATGAAAAAAGAGTCGTGAAACTTGCGGTGATAACTGGAGCCAAAGCCAATCCCAGTGATCCGGCGATACCGTGCAATGCCATCCCTTTACTAATATTTGAAATCCTGCGGGATATCAATGTCAATCCTGCAGGATGGTAAATACTACAGAATAAACCAAGTAAAGCCAATCCTGTTGCAAGCATCCACAACGATTGTGACATAACAATCACCATTGTGGCAACTATTGTCCCTGCTTGGTAAATCAGCAACAGAACCCTGCCCCCAACTTTTGATTCAAAATACCCGGAAGGAATGGCACCAATGCCAAACATGAGAGCACTGAGGGTGGCTATAAATCCTAAAACATCCAAACCTACAGAAAATTCATTTTTCAAGACCAACAGGATACTTGGAAAAACAAGCATGAAACAATGAACTGATAGATGAGAACCAGCTGTAATAGTCAAAATGAATTTTTCGTCACGATTCATTTTATGAAAAAAAAATAAAGGAATTTTATCTAGTGTATAAAAAAAATATCCTCATTTTATTGTAAACAATTGAGGGTATTAAAAATATATTAAAAAAACCTACCTTTTTTCGGTTATTCTTGATGCTTTACCAGTCAGTTTTTTCAAATAGTTCAGTTTTGCACGACGCACTTTTCCACGACGGTCAACTGTAATGGAGGCAATCAGTGGAGAGTGCAGAGGAAATATTCTTTCTACTCCGACCCCTCCGGATATTTTCCAGACTGTGAAGGTCTCCTCTATTCCTCCACCTTTTCGCCCGATTACTACTCCCTTGAAACGCTGAATCCTCTCTTTACCTCCTTCCACGACTCGGAAATCCACGGATACCGTATCTCCAGGATTAAAATCAGGAATGTCATTTTTCAATAATTCTGTTGTAACTTCTCGAAGCGTATTCATTTGTTTATCTCCAAAGATTCAAATTTTATTCATTTTTTCCAAAAGATCCGGGCGTCGTTCATGTGTCCGGATTTCTTTTTGTTTCTTTCGCCACTCTTCAATTTTTTTGTGGTGACCTCCAAAAAGGACATCCGGTACTTTCATCCCATCAATTGTTTTTGGACGGGTATAACAGGGTGTATCCAAAAAATCTCCTGCGAACGAATCTGTCATGGCTGACTCATAGGTATTTAGAACACCAGGCATAAGGCGGACAATACTGTCTATCATGATCAAAGCGGGCAACTCACCACTCGTGACAACATAATCACCCAATGAGTATTCATGAGTAACATACTTTTCAACGATCCGTTCATCAATTCCCTTGTAATGGCCACAAATGAAAATCAAATTTTCTGCATTTGTATTCTCCACAGCACTTTGGTGAGTCCACTGTTCACCCTGGGGGGAAGGATAAATAACCCTCGTTTCGTTTTTCCCGTCAAAATCTTCCAGAGTATGGTCAATGGCTTTAAACATGGGTTCAGCCATCATCACCATCCCACTTCCTCCACCAAATGGTTTATCATCAACCTGGCGGTAATTACCTATCCCAAAATCTCGTAAGTTCACTACAATAAACTGTACTAAATCTCTTTCAACACCTTTTCTCAAAATAGAATTTTGGATAAAAGTGTCGATACTATCAGGAACAGGTGTGATAATTGCAATCTGTTTCAATTTAATAGACCATCCATAGGTGTTATTATAATCAGTTTTTTATCCAAAAGAATCGCCTTAATAATCTCAGGGACAACCGGTATCAGGACTTCTTCTTCTCGATTTCTGATCACATAAACGTCATTCGTTGGAAGCCAAAGAATTTCCATCAACTTTCCAATTAAATCCCCTGAAACTGTCTTCACAGTACATCCAATCAAATCTTTTGCGATCCAATTAATTTGATCCCTGTTCCCGACTGACGCAAAAATATATTGACCTATCAGAGATTCAGCTTCATCCCATGTGTCCACCCCTTCAAAGCGATAACGAATGTGTTTACCAACACCAATTTTATTCCGAAGTTTTACTTCCCTGCTTAACAGTTCAGATGCACCCAAATGCAAGGGTTTATCTTCTACATAAGCCTGGAAATACCGAGACAAAGGCCTAACTCGAAATTCACCATATTGGCCTGCTACTTTTGTAACTTGACCAATAGCAAACAGTTTATCCGTCATTTTTATCAATCACATCAAGTTTGGCGCGCTTCCCACGTTTTTTTGCATTGATGGCAAAAACAAGTGACCTCAGGGCAGAGATATTTTTTCCACCTTTTCCGATCACCTTACCAAAATCACCATCACCTACGGTCAATTCATATATAATTTGTTGCTCAGTTTCAATTGGGTTTATGGATACTTCATCAGGTTTGTCCACCAGTTCCTTAACAACCATTTCAATAAATTTCTCCATACCGTTTTCCTCCTTTTCGCATGTTTTCAGTTAATTGTTACTATCGTTTTTCTTTTCAGAGTCAGATAGAGCCTCCTCACCCGTATCTTTTTCTTGGTCACCATTTTCTGAAGAAACATCATCTGCCTTTTTTAATTCTTTTTTATCCGATTTCTTTTCTACAATAGTTTTTTCAATTGGTTCCCCTGATTCCGGTTCTTCTTCTTCGGTTTTTCCATCATC
>DTUJ01000029.1 GCA_012964235.1 Fidelibacterota bacterium | reverse complement strand
GCGCACACCGGTAAGCCCGGTATTGATGCCTCTTTCAATTTCACTTTTCCACAGGTTGTTCAATCCGACAATATGATTTCCATCCAATACAAGAAACCAGGAATCCGGATTAAATTTGGGGTGTGCCAGTACATGTTGTTTATACACATTAAATTCCGGTATTGAAATGGGATCTGTCCAGGGCATATCAGGAGAAACATCCCGCTCCAGTTCCCAAACCTTATGGTCTGCATCAGCATCCTCCTGCCTGAATTCCGCAAGAGTCATAATACGTAAATTCTGCATTAACACCCGGTCGACTTCATCTTGATATTGTTCTGGATCATAACCTGTTAGATCCAGGCTGGACTCCTTTTCCTTCATGGTCTGCACAAAACCACGGTCTTGAAAAAAACGAATTCCCCTTTTGTGAGGCTCATGTACAATACACGTAATCTTGATAGGGTCAAACTTCTCCAATTTCTGAAGAAGGTGATCATAACAGGCAGCACCGTATCCTTTCCCCTGGAATTCCGGGTGAACGTATATTTCTATTACAAATCTCTGCGGGTGAAAGGATTCTGCAAACTGGGTATGTATAGCTGAGGCAAGAATTTTTCCATCCCTTTCCCAAACCCAGTTTCTGTGGCGGATTTTTTTCTCTCGAGTTTTATCATTATGACGAAGGTTTGCCACTGACCCAGGATGGTCCGGGTACAGAAGGTTTTTTAAGGAAACAAATCCTTCATAATCCTTTTCATCAAAAGGACGGAGGACAAAATCATTTGCAGGCACTATTTGTTTACCATTCCCTTAAAAAAGTTTCTTCGGATAAACATTGCCATCCACCAGTTTTTGAATCTCTCCCATCACGTAAGGTTTATCCTCTTTGTAGGTTACACCAAACCAGTTGGAATTGCTTCGCAGCACGTGAACTTCCTCTCTTTCACATTGGATGAGATCATTGATTACTGATGGGATGAGGAATTCGCTTTTCAATGCTGTTCCGTTTTCTATCAGGAAATCCACAAACATGTCTCTCAAATAATCAAACAAAACCGGAGTGAAGCCCCACATGTTCATGGATACAGGTTCAGTTCCATTCAATACAATATCTCTATCTGATGAGATACCATTCTTCATTTTCTGCAGGTTTTCTGTTTCGATGACAGTGTCAAGTTTCCCTTCCTTCACAGTGCAAAGACCCCGGGTAACTCCGCCGAAAATGGATAATGTCTTATCCAAACGGAATGATACCATGCTGAATTGATCCGCACCTTTTCCGTAATAATCTGCCACAACTTTAAAAGATTCCCGACCGTAATAATCGTCACCGTTGATCACCACAAAGGGTTCGTTGATCAAATTTACAGCAGATAATATGGCCTGTCCCGTACCCCAGGGTTTTTCCCGCCCTTCCGGGGAGGTAAAGCCATCGGGAAGTGCATGGAGGTCTTGAAATGCAAAATCAACCTGGATTTTACCAGCATATTTATCGGAAATCCTTTCCTTAAATTCTTTTTCGAATTCCCGACGGATGATAAATACAACTTTATTGAAGCCGGCTTCAACAGCGTCATAAACTGAATAATCGATAATGGTCTCACCATTTGGACCAACCGCATCCAGTTGTTTAAGCCCGCCATAGCGGGAACCCATGCCCGCCGCCATGATAAGTAGTGTGATATCGTTCATAAAACAATAAATCCTTTCAAGTTTATTATATATCTTTATAAAAAAACTGGACTTGTTTTGTACCACCCTCTGTAAATTGCGAACCACATTCAACAAAATCAAACCTTTTATGAAATCTTATTGATCCTGGATTTGGTGGATGAATATTGACTTCACATAAAATAATATCATATTGTTCTTTTTTAGAATAATTGATTAAATCACTATACAATGCAGTGCCCAGTTTTTTATTTTGGAAATCTTTTATAACTGCAATACGATCAATATATATAAAATTTTCATATCGCTCTGATACCCATTCATAATTCTTGCTATCATATGAAATTTTCTCTGGCAAGCAAAACAAGAATCCTCCAGGAGTATTATTGTAGAATGCAACTTTACAATAATTAGTTTGATCAATAAGTGATTGAAGTTTTTTCTTATCTACCGCCCCAACTGCTGGGTTATTCAAATTATTCGCATCTAAAACAAATTCAAATAAGCTATCATCATACTGTCTTAAATCAATCAATTCTTGTACCCGCTTCAGAATGTATTATGTAGGCTTTCCCTCCAGTTTTTTCGATTGCTTCTACAACTTTTTCCGGATTTTGAGGAATATACGCAAACATGCATCCACCCCCGCCTGAACCATTAATCTTTCCACCCAATGCGCCGGCATTCATGGCTGCATCCAGCATCGTTTCGATCTTTGGAGTGCTGACTTTCAGCACATCCCTCAGGATCGTATGATGTTCAGATAAAAGATGACCAATCTTTTCATGATCGGGATCAGCTTTTTTAAGTTCCAGCAGGGCCTGTCTTAAAAGATCCCGATTGCGAATTGTTTCAGATAATAATGTAGTTTCGTCTGTATATAAATTATATTGACTGATTTCATCCAATCCAATCTCGTGCAAGCTGAAATCTGGATTCTGTGATTTTATTTTCTCCACAATTGCCAATCGAGAATCTCCACAGCGCTGAAGAATTCCCATTGTATCCTTTGGTTCACAGGAATCTCCCAGTACAAATGTACCCAAATTCGGTTTCAAAGATTTAATCGAAATCTCAGGTTCAGACTCAATATAAATGAGATCTCCCAGAGCTGTAGAGTACTGGTCCATCATACCCCCTGGTTCGTTGAATTCCACCACTTCCGCCGTGTAAGCCAGTGAGCCAATTTTTCGCTGATCCCAGTCCGCTGGTTCATCAGCCATTTGTGATAAAAAATGAATCCAGCTCACCGTGATAGCGGAAGAACTTCCTGTCCCGGCTTTCATAGGAATTTCGCTAGTAAGTTCACATTCAAACCCGTTGGAAAATGTAAGTCCTTCATTCAAACATACCCTGACACCGCTTTTGAAATAATCCCGTGGTTTTGTGTACGTCAGGTCATCCAATGAAAAGGAGTCCACTTCATTCAAATCCGGTTTATTAATGAGGAATTTCCTGTCTGACCGGTTCTCACCGATGAACCGTGCCCGAAGTGAAATGGCCATGGGAATGACAGGTAGACCAAGATAATCCTGGTGCTCACCGAAGAGACAAATTCGACCAGGAGTGCTTAGTTCCATGTTTTAAATAATCCAAATGAAGCAAATACGCCCAATCCGAGAATCAGCACTCCGAAACCAATTTCCCCGTAGATCAATTGCCCAACCCCTAAAAGAAATCCATACACAGCAACACAACCGAATATCATGGACAGAATACCTTTAGGAACCGGCCAGGGCTCAGCTGAAACACCATCAGAATATTTTGTCCACCCGGGTCCACCTGGATTCACTTTCTTAACAAAATTCCTGAGTGTTTCGTCATCATCCGGCGGGGTGAGATAGGTGGCAACAATCCAGACTATTGTAGTGAGTACAGCTCCGATCACAATCTTTTGCCACCCTTCTAAAGTAGATTCACCAAAGTTGAAATATCCTGCAATGATGATGGAACTCACCATCGCGACTATCTCGGTGTAGGCATTGATCCGCCACCAGAACCAGCGCAGGATGTAGATCATCCCGGTGCCGGCACCGATCATGAGTAATAATGTAAATGCCTGTCCGGCGCTGGTGAGCACCAGTCCCAGTCCGCCACCCAAAATAATGGAAACCACCGTAAATAATCTCCCCGCTGTGACAAGCTGTTTTTCTGATGCATCAGGCTTGATGAAGCGATGATAAAAATCATTCACCAGATAACTGGCGCCCAGGTTTAATTGAGTAGACATGGTGCTCATGAATGCAGCAATGAGTGATGCAGCCACCAACCCCAAAAGCCCGGACGGGAGTAAAGTCAACATGGCAGGATAGGCTACATCGTGGCCCAGTTTATCCGCTGGAAGGTTAGGGAAAGCTTTTTGAATATCCGATAATTCTGGGAATACAATTAGAGATGCAAGAGCAATTAAAATCCATGGCCATGGCCTCAGAGCGTAATGGGCGACATTGAATAAAAAAGTAGCACCCACCGCATTGGATTCATCCTTTGCAGAAAACATGCGCTGGGCAATATATCCACCGCCACCGGGCTCTGCCCCGGGATAATAACTGGCCCACCATTGAACAGCAAGGGGTACAAGCAAAACCGGCACCCACACATTGGGATCGGACAGATCGGGGATCAGGGCAAGTTTGTCTGCTACATTCCCGTGGGTGATAAGACTGGATAAACCGCCGATTTCAGGCAGTCCCAGTATATAAAACATTCCCCACATGGAACCGATCATTGCCAGCGTGAATTGGACAAAATCTGTAATAATTACAGCTTTGAGCCC
>DTUJ01000028.1:13777-20410 GCA_012964235.1 Fidelibacterota bacterium | reverse complement strand
TATGTGGAGTTAAATCTCCTGACTCTACTGTGTATATATAAAGACCAGGAGCAATTTCCTGATTATTTACTGTACGTAAATCCCAGACTGCATTCCCGCCTAATACAGGAACATTACTGGCATCATATTTTAAATCCGGTTCATGTTTATATGAGTTTACCAGCTCACCGGTAATGGTAAAAATCGAAATTTTAAATCCTTCCGGTAAATTCGTAAATCGTAAACGTTTTTTGTATTCAGTTTCAGAAAAATCTGAGCGCACAATATATGGATTTGGTACTACTTTTATATTGCTGAGTGAACCTGTATTTAACCGATATCCTGGAGTGATTATAACAAAGTTCGGATCTTCTTCTGTTGTTCCTCTAGAGTTCTCAATATACTGATATCCTGCTGGTGCATATCCATCTGGATTGGTATTATTTTCAATAAGTTGTTGTGTAAAAGTTCCATCACCATTATCTACCCAATTGGTATCAACTGGAACAGGAAGGCCCATATCATAGGCTACAACTGAATACACATATTGCTTGCCATCCTGTACATTATAATCCATAAAATAATACATGGACATTGATAGGGTATCTTCATTTACGATTGAATCAATAACACCTGTGTAGAAATGGATCGAAGAATCTGCGCTCCAAAGTCCTTCATTTATCCCCCCAACACCTAAACCGGTATTATACCCCAAGTTGAACCATGGCGCTTTAGGATCGGGACCGGAGATATCTCTTCCTCGCCGGAGGGAATCCTTTGCACAATCCTGATAAACACAAAAATTGCTGTCTGCTTCGGCTGACAGGTCAAATTGGGCAATAAATGTTTCATCCCCAACAGTATGTGTATAAGGTCTCCAGCCAACAAAAATATTTTCATTGTCATAAATTTTATTTTCAGGGGTTCCCCAGGTAACTCCCCCATCAGCACTTCTGTAAATTTTATATCCTTCAAAATCTGTATATCCGCTTAATACATCTTTTGATTTTTCGGGGTCATCGCCCGACCAGCTTAAGGTAACTTTTCCATGATCAGCCTCGTAACTAACCTCAGGAGCATCGGGAGCTATAAAGCCTTGATAATGACTGTTATACATCAATTGGGCGAAAATGGCATTGTCAATCAAATCCTGGTATTCAACCTCGCCTTCACCTAAGTATTTTATTTCCCCGAAAATTATACAGAATGAAAAGGACACCTCTTCCCCCACATCCACATCAAATGGACCGCAGCTCATTATATGGACACAATCCAGTCCATCAGGATCATCCTGAAAGAATACCGTTTCCTTGATCCCATCGACCGAATCAAAATGGGGAGTAAACGTAGGGTGTTCATGGTCTTGACCAGGATCGTCTGCATGGAAAAACCATAGCGCTTCATCCGGGGTCAGATTGGTTGTATCACCCGACATAACTTTATAGAGCATTTCTTCTTTGTTCAGTGCCTGTTCCCGACTTGGGCTACCTGCACAGCAGTCATTATTGCCTTCCCGATGATGAACTCCTGGGCGGTTATACCAGTCAAACCAGTGCCAGTCAGTCATTTTAAGGGGATCACCAGGGTACAGATCAATAATTCCATCACCATCCAGGTCAATCTGTTTTGTAGCCAGGGGTGAGTCCAGCAATTGGGTTGCTACCACTCCTAATTCCGTAGCTGCATTGCTGACGCCGTCATAATCATAGATCAGTGCCATGCTGATCCTTAACGAATCGCCACTTCCGTCGGGGGATGGTGGACATCCTTCAGGAAAATATTTTGCACTGGTTGGAGAAGTACGATAGGTCGCGCAATCTACATATTCCATAAAGTCATCTTCATTGGTATGAACGCCAAAATTCCCAGAAATATCCGCAGAGGCAGCGTCCGCATCCATGTAAAACCCCATACTCATGCCCTTATAGTCGAAACCAGCACTGCCATTAAGACGGGTACCATCAGGCATCATCATTGCCTCTCCTGATATGGGTAACCATTCAGCACCAGAAGCTAAACATGTTGCCTGGGTATTATATCGATTATTTGTACATTCGTATCTGTATTCTTTCGTACCATCAGCGAGCCTGGTAAAAGCATCCCAATGCCCGCTTTCATTTCTCACTTTCACCGTAACAAACAGTATATCCTCCGCATAGGCAACTCCATAAGAATGGGCTTCTGCCATCACACGGAGCCCCATGGGATAACCGGTTGCCTCGTATTCATTATCAAGTACACGGTTTCCCCTATGCGTCCAGCGATCATCAAATTCCATATAGACATCCGTATCAGAAATAGCACGGCCGGGAACACTCTGCCAGCAATCTGTATCCTTCCTGGTACCGTTACATTCTGGATGCTCCACGCGAAAAAGTGAATCTTCACCCATATAATCTTCCGACCACCAGCCCGGCCAGAAAGGCTGGCCAAAATCTTCACAATTCTGAATGTCCTGATCCTGGCAAATTGGCCATGTATTTCCATAATCACTGTGAGCCAGTAAAGGATACGTGTCTCCCGAATCAGTAAAAGGGGTACTGCCAAAAAGATCACCGGCAGTGAAATCAGTACTATGGGTATATTGCCTTGATCTCGTTACAGGCTGCCAATCGGTATTATAACTTTGACTTGTACGGACAAACCAGGATTCAGCAGCATTTGCCCCATAGTAGACATAATCATCATCGTTGCTCCAGGGTAAACCATCGGAACCATAATCATAAATGTCATAATCAATTAAACGCTCTATTAACTTTGGGCGTAAGGCCCATGGCCTTATCAATCCTATCATGGCATTGGAATAATGTGGATCAACCACATTCTCTCCACTATAAGGAACACTGATGTATAATTTCCCTTCCTCAAGATACCATTGATGCTCACCGTCTATCTGGCCTGCACTTTTCTCCACTCCTACAGTTCCGCGATCATCATGGGTGTCAAATATTACTCCTAAATAATTGGGCCCTCCATCCATCCAGTCGTTATAGGCAGCGGTACTGGACCATATTTGGATTGTATCGCCACTTGCAGTCTCTTCTGGGATATCCCCTATCCAGTCCTCAAATTCGGAGGAGTATACGTGACCCGGCACCCCACAAAGAAAGCCCACATGAGGCAAATAAGTGTATTTCCCCCACAGGGCGGCTGGATGTTCATCCCAGCTGATGAAATTTCCATAATTTGAAACTGCACTTTTGACTTTTCCGTGGAGCAGGTATCCTTTTGCCCGATCAAGCAGTGGATCGTCCACCTGGCCTGCAGTTTTTCCTAAACCATTATTATTTCTTTCAACATAATTAACATGATTCGGTTCTGATCCTAATATAAAAGTGAACATCAGAACCAGGGGAAAAATAAAATGCGCTGCTCTCGCAGTGATGCTGTTCCTGGTCATCGAAAATCAAACCTTGCCGTGAAATTGATTTGCCGTGGAGATGTAAAATACCAGGGGAAATTGTAATATGAACCTGAAACTTCAGTGCCAACATTTTCAGTGTAATACTCGCCGGGATCATCGGGCTCTCCAGTTAAATCGAAAACATCCACCGGAATCCTTAAATCGAAAACATTGTAGACATTTACCCCTAAGGAAACTTTTATATCATAATATTTGAAAACCTTTGAAAGGGAAAGATTAACATTCTTAAAAGCCGGTGCCCGTTTCGTATTTTTATTTTTTACGTCAGATTGAGGCTTATCCCCATTGAATATCATTGGTGTATAGGGATAACCAGATTGATAAAATCCTGTGAGGCCGGCCCCGACACCAAAGGGTAATTTATTTGTATAGACTGAAATTGTAAAATCGTGGGGTCGGTCATAATACATAAGATATTGCTGAGAAGGAGCATCAACCCAGACCTCCCCAAAGGCAGATTTATCATACTCGCCATTGGCTTTTGCTTTGGAATAGGTGTACTGAACTAATGTATTTGCAAATCTCCCGCGATTTTCCAATGTAAAATCTATTCCCCGGGAGGTACCATAATCACCATTTGCAGCGATCTGATAGGTATACACCGAACTCCTTTGTGTCCGGGCAGTGGTTAATTGATCCATGTCCTTTGCCCAGACCATCATCGAAAAACCCCAACGTCTTCCAAATTGAGCATTAAAACCAAATTCATAGGACTGAGTGCGGGCGGCATTCATTGTGGCATTCCCAATTTGTCCCTGGGTGTGCTGGAAAAGTTCATTGGGGTCTTCCTGCCTGTTCGTATTAAGGAATACCATGGAATAAACAGGCGTCTGGTAATACAAACCGTAATTAAATACAAAAGTGATTTTTTCGGTGATAATGTGGCTGATACCAATTCTGGGACTCACTTTATAAAACCACTTGGAATCATTGAAAATTACACTCTCATAATCACCTACATCATCGCTGTAGGGTTCTCCAGTATCTAGAGTGTTATTTCCCTCACCCTTCCCATAATCCGGTTTCAAAATAATTTCATCATCATCAGGATAGTTTGGGACGTTGTCTCGAATTAATATTTCCCAATTTTCATCCCAAATATTTTCATCATCAAAATTCTCAACAAACCCTTGTTCGCGCACAGCATTCATCCATTCAGCCCGGGAATACACTCCCCCCTCTATTCCATCTAAGCCAAAATCGCCAAACACCCAGGGCATACCAGGCGAATCATACCCAAAAGGGTCACCCCAGACCTTTGAATTATAATTGACGGCATCCATGCGAACACCGGCATTTACAATCATCCAGGGTACCTCAAACGTAGTTTGGAGATAGGCAGAAACTTCTTCAGGCTCTACATAATCATCCCACTGGCCATTCCCGTTAAAATCACTGAAGCTTTCACCTGGCTCAAATATACCATTCCCATTTACATCGGAAAATAATTCTGGACCATCCCATTCGCCATTAATATTTAAATCATAATAATCCTCACCCGAATTCCAAACCCCATTACTATCAGGATCAGTTATAAGCGGTTCCGCATCATCCCAGACACCGTTGCCATTTCGATCTGTAAATGATTCCCCGATTCCTCCATCCCAGACACCGTTCCCTTCACCCTGGTCCGCCTGACTGTTGGGCAGGGGATTTAGGGGGTCAAGTCGCTCAATACCATCCAGACCAAAATCATTCCATTGCTCGGCAAACCGCTGCCTATTGGCTGATGCATCCATCCAGGGGTTTTCGACATCAAAATAATCCAATTTATGAGATTTATAATCAAACCCGGTCCTGACTTTTAATTTATTTGTCAATTGGGAGGTGATATCAAACCGGAACTCATTGGTTACAGCTAAGGATGTATTGAAAAATCTATCGTGCCCGCCAAAGGACTGTCCTTCATTCCATCCAAAGTAATAAAGAGAATCTCTGTTCTCAAAAAACCAGCCGCCCGGTCCAAAAAATTCATCAAAATGCCCGACTAAATAGGGATCCTGGAACCAATCATCAAAGAATACTGAATTATCATAGAACAGTTTATGATCAATATACATTTCAGGAGTGAGGAAGTGGTCTCCGTCACGATAAATAGACTCTTCAGTTAAAATGGGCCCATCCCAGATATCGTTACCATTCGCATCTGTAAATCCTTCACCCTCATCCCAGATACCATTGAAGTTACTGTCTTTAAATTCTTCGGCAACACTCCAGTTATAATTTCCCGGTTCTGCCCCATAATACCAGCCGCTGGTCCAGTTACCGGGACCTTCTCCATCCCGCCTGGTGTAAAAAACAGTATCATTCGAAGTGGTATAGGGAATGACATCGGGATTATAAGGGTCTGAAAAACCGCGTTCCCCTGCCGAATGACCCCATTCAAACCAATCCGGATAACCGTCATCATCACTATCCCGTAATCTCACACCAGAGAAAGAACCCTGTTCAAACCGGGACAGCCTTGCAGTGTAAAATGTTCTGCTGGTTAACTGATGATTAAATTCAAAAGCGAAACGCTTGGTATCCCGGAACAATTCATTCTGACCCAGGTTCCAGTACAAAAAGGTGCTGGGATTGAAAATTTTCCTATGGTCAGACAAAGACCAGTAGGAAACATTTACCCGCAGCTTGTTGGTTGGATTGTAGGATAATTTACCAAAAATATCCCAGGTATTCTCAAACCCAAACCCCCTGAATCCAGCCTTTTTATCAAAAGGGTGAACTAAATTTTCGTAGTTGGTTAGGTTTCCAGGATTATTTTCAATAAAGCTTATATCATCATACTCATATACACTGTAGGACTTATGATCTGAATATTGCCCGGAAACCCAATAACGGAGTTTCTGATAGCCGGGGAATGAGCCTCCAAAGCCAAGAGAATAGTCGTTAGCTCCTCTTAAATCATCATATTCTGATCCCATGGCAGCTCCAAGCATACTGGTTTCATATTTGAAATTATACGAAAACTTACGGCCTCCTGATTTTGTATGAATATTAGATACAGCAGACATGGCATCTCCATATTCCGCATTGAAACCACCGGGCTGCCAGTCCAACTCTTTGATCGCAAATAGATTCAATTGGGTTCCTGTTCCAATCCCTCCAAAAATAGGATTCCGGATGTACATTCCATCTATCATATAAGCAATTTCACCAGATCTTCCACCGCGGACATGGACTTCTTCCAATCCTCTTTCCTCATGGTCAGGGATTGCCTGTTTTCTGCT
>DTUJ01000028.1:0-13677 GCA_012964235.1 Fidelibacterota bacterium | reverse complement strand
TTCCTACTGGAATATTGAGGAGAATATAGCTTCCGTCACTTCCAGCAATTGCACCCAACTGAAGTTCCTTTATGAATATCTGCGCCCCTGGCAATGGATTCCCATCTGTATCAGTGACTTTTCCACGAACGGTTCCATCTGTCCCTGCCAAAACAAGAGACAGCATGCTAACAGAAAAGATAAGAATGATATGGTATAATTTTTTCATGGGTTACTCTTTCACTAAAAATCTTCTTGATGAACAGGCTGTCCTATTCTTTGGATTCCAACTTTTCTGCTTATGTGGTAAGGATCATTATCAAATTCAGCCACATGCTCTAAGTCATCAAACTTTATTGTATTTCGCTGGTTTAACATTTTGTTCAAAGGTTCCGAATCGCCAGGCCTAAATTCAGCCAGTTCTAGTACTGAAAATACTTCCCAGTCTTCACCGCTGCTCCAGAAGGGCTCACTCCAGCGGGTATACACTGCATCTTTTACAATACCAATGCCATCGGCTAACCAGGAAACATTCCTTTCACCATATTCCACACCATTACCCAACAGCGTCATAGTCATTATACGTGTCACCCGGAAACAGGGATACGTTGTGTCAGCGATACTAATTGTATCTGTATCTACTGCGTAGGATTCTTCGATATGATAGTCACCAAATTGTGTCACCATTGTGGTATCCGTCTCAACGAGTTCTCCATCCCGCAAATTATTCCCAACTGAATAAAAAAGAATATCCCCCTGGGCAAATGTTTCATACCAGAATTTGTTTTCCTCATCAGTAAAAGCCAGGGGACTGCCATTAATTATATCATCAATATTATCATGATACCCATAATGTTTAAAATAGCTGGGATGGATCAATTGATATATGTGGCCTGCCGATTCACCCTGTCTGAAAAAATGATAGTCATATTCGC
Source organism: Fidelibacterota bacterium (assembly GCA_012964235.1). Taxonomy (GTDB): domain Bacteria; phylum Fidelibacterota; class Marinisomatia; order Marinisomatales; family UBA8229; genus UBA8229. Next base: position 12,763 of record DTUJ01000028.1, on the reverse strand, counting down.
GGATATCCGCAGAGGTTGAAGGGTCAATACCATTCCATTCGGCTTTCGCAATGTTATAGGAATTACTGGTCGTGAATTCTTCATCGGTAACTGTAATAATTTTATTCGTATAAAGTGTTTTGACACTATCAATATCTTCGATTTCCCTCGTTACTGTATCGGTGATGGTGATTTCTTTAATTAAATCCCTGTATACGATCCCGAATCTTGTCAAAAGCGAATCGCCTGGATAGATATTCAGCAATTTCCTGGGCTCATTTAAAACAGGATAATTATCATAAGACACAAGAAAATTAGCTGGTCTTTCATCCGCCCTGAATTTCAACAGCTCATCATCAGAACCTTCATCATAATCAGTATTATTGTTTTTATCTATAAATTCCTCAGCAAAATCGTATTTGTTATTTCCACGATCACAGAATTTAGTACCATCATTATCCTCTATAAATACGGTACTTGCCGGACACTCTGAAGCTTCCTCAACTTCCAATTCTGCATCATCCCAATTTCCATTGCAGTTTCGGTCTTCAAAGGGCTCATCACCCGTAAAGGCATCATCTGAATTTTTATCATAATACACCTCAGCCTCATCCCATAATCCGTTTCCACGATCACAAAATTTAGTAGTATCATTAATCTCTATAAACACGGTACTGTCAGGACAACTTGAAGCACCCGAAACAGTTTCTTCACTAGGATCCCAGCTTCCGTTGCAATTGCAATCGGTGTTTTCCTTAAAAACCAGAGAATCTAACCCAAATATTTTTTGGGTAAACTCAAAATAGTGTACCATAACTGTATCACGGGAACTCATTGATTCAGATCGCTCAGCTCTTTCATAACGATCAATAAACATAACACCTTCAGCAGTTGTATCAGCAGTGTCAACTACAGCCTCCTGATAAAGTGAATCCAGGATATCAACGAACGTGGAATCATGTGCAACAGATGGTTGTACATTGGTGGAAGCTTGATATCGTTCATAACCATAATCCCAGTTCAATCCATTTATATTTGTTAATTTTTCTGAGTTAAAGGTTACTTTATTATCATTTGTGACAGAATTTTTTCTTAAGGAATCTATGGAAGTTATATCAGCATATCCAGAGTCAGCAATCATCTCAGGTGTAATAACCTCATAACCAGTTAAATTTGATTCCCCGTTTTCCAATGTATAGGCTGCATACGACCTAAAATTCAATGTGTCTTCCTCCGGGTCAAAAAGATCAGGATTATTTACAGAATTGGCATCATAACGATTGTATTTAATATTAAATCCATTCGCAAAATTAAAAAAATACCCACTGAGAGAACCAACATCTCCCATATCGGGATCATTAAGAGTATTTTTCATAGGAACAGTTTCATCCTCCTGTTCAACGGGCTCTTCGCAGCCCCAATAAAACAACACCACTGTAATCAAAAGAAACAGGAGTTTACTATAGTTTTTCATCTATAAAGCGGGTTTTATTCGTAACCTGATAAAGGCGGAAATTTAATTTCAATTAAAATCCATTATCTAACAATTTTTCAAATTATTTGACAAAAACTGAATCAACAGGATATTGATTATCTTCAATTGGATGTTATTTTCTTCTGCCATTAAGAATTTTATCAATCAAACCATATTGTTTGGCCTCTTCAGCGTTCATAAAATAATTCCGATCTGTGTCCCTCTCAATTTTTCTTATGGTTTTCTTTGTACAGGCACTTAAAATCAGGTTGATTCTATTGCGTAAACGAACGATTTCATCTGCCTGAATCTTGATATCGCTGGCCTGCCCTTCCGCACCCCCAAGAGGCTGGTGGATCATAATCCTTGAGTTCGGTAAGGAAGAACGTTTTCCTTTTGCTCCGCCTGCAAGTAACAGAGCTCCCATACTGGAGGCCTGTCCAATGCAAATTGTTGACACAGGAGGTTTGATGAAATTCATTGTATCAAAAATCGCTAATCCGGCAGTAACAAAACCACCTGGTGAATTTATATACAAGTGAATATCTTTTTCAGAATTTTCCGCTTCCAAAAATAATAATTGAGCAATAATCAAAGAAGCGACATTATCATCAATAGAAGTGCTCAGAAAAATAATCCTTTCTTTCAATAAACGGGAAAAAATATCAAATGCACGTTCAGATCGGCCCGACTTTTCCACCACCATAGGGATTAACTGGGACATTGGGAGTTTACTCATGAGTTTTTGCCTGCAATTCCTGCTGGGCACGTATATCTTTTGTTTCCACTGTTACCTCCTTAACCTTAGCAAATTCCTGTACAACCGCTAATACTTTCTTTTCCATGATGTTATCCCTTACCCGTTCACGGTTGCTCGGTTTTTTATAGAATTTTTCCGTTTCTTTTTTATTCTGAGAATGGTCGACAATCTGGTTAATTTCCGCTTCCACCTCGCTTTTTGATACTTCCAGATTATGGGATTGAATAATAGCTTTCCTGACAAGATACCACTTTAAATTCCGTTCATTCATTGGTTTAAAGGTCTCCCTAATCTTCGCTTCATCAACTTCCACATTATCATTCTTTTTCTTCACATCTTCCAAAATATGGTTCATGTAGGATTCAAGCATGGAAGGAGGACATTCTATCTCAACTTTTTCAATGAGGGCATCTGACAATTGGCGTTCAAACAATTCATCAGATCTGCGGGCATAAGATTGGTCTATTTGTTCTTTTATCTTTTGTTTCCATTCCGTTTCAGATTCAGTGCCAGGATCAACCTGCTTAATAAAAGCCTCACTGATTTCCGGCAATAATTGTCTTTCAATATTAATAACTTTCACTGAGAAAGTGGACTCTTTTCCATTTTCGTCGGGAATAGTTACCCTGGCTGAATGCCCGGCTATTACACCTTCAAGATTTTTCTGGTTCTGTCCGGTGAAAATACCATCCCCAATTTTCAGATAGCGTTTTTCCACCTTTTCACCGATGATTGGAACACCGGAATCATCCAATCTCTGCAAATCCGCCAAAACGTAATCACCGCACTTGGCACCATCCTCTACAGTTATGACTTCCGCATTGGCTTTGCGAATATCTTTAATCGCCAGATCTATATCCTCTTCATCAGTAATGTAACTATGTTTTTGGACTTCTAACTTACATTTTTTTAAGTTAGGCAGGGTCACTTCCGGTTCCACTTCAAATGCAGCCTTAAATGAAAAATGCTCACCATATTTAAATTCCAGATTATTCACATCTGCCTGGTTTACAGGGATAAGTTCCTTTTCCTGGAGCGCCTTCACATAAAATTTCTTGAACGATTCCTCCACAAAATCCGCTTCAATAGCTGGCAGGAAACGATTCATCAAAACCTGTTTCGGAACTTTCCCGGGACGAAAACCGGGTAATTTTGCTTTTCCCCTGAATTTCCTTACGGTTTTATCAAAATCCTCAGATAACTCTTCCCAAGGGATATCAATAATCAACTCTCTTGAAAAAGTGTTCAATTCGTTGATTTCAATGTTCATAAGTAATTTCTATTCATAGGAAGAATAGAGCGGAAATTTACATTATTTAAATATAATTTATTAAACTTTTATCCAATTTTGTTGTTTAAAGTTCATGCACCAACCTACAGGTTATCCTATCAGGAATAGGACTTACTAATTCGTACCAAAATCCCTGATAAGTACAGTACCCTTGTGGATACAATAGATTCCCGCCATTTGGATAACATGGTACAGATCATTATGATTGAAATGTTTATGAAGATCATATCCGCTCATTTGAACTCCTGCAGCAAGAAAACCGATTAGCATCCCCAATGAGATCCACCCGGAACCGCTGAATCCCAAAACGAATTGACTGTACATCATCATTAACAACACAAAGATCATGGTTGGGAGGTAAAATAAAATAACAATTGAAAATCGGTCATCTTTTATGATAGTTGCACAATAAATCACCAATAAAATCAATGGAATCCATTTTAACCATCGAACTGTTGAATTTGGAAATACATGAGAGAACGAGGCTGAAAGAACGAAATAACATGAGATTCCAATGGATAGAACAGTCATTTTCCAAATTATCTTTTTTACCATTGGAGAAAAATGATGACCTATTCCATGGCTGATCGCCCCAAGCAAAGCACCAATTCCGATCATCCAAAATGCAAAAGTCCAGTGCCAATGTGTATTCATTTGCTGATCCAGATAAAGAGTGTGGAAATCCAGCGCAAAATAAACAGCAAGAAAAAATAGAATTAAATCAGTAAAAGCCGTCATTGGTTCATAGAACAGAGATTTGCTTTTCATGGATTTCAGAGATTAAATTAAAAATTCTAGGATGGTGGAGTAAAAATAATCGTGAACGTTCCCTTATGATTTCAAAGGAGTGCTCATCACGAATATTTTTATTTTAGGAGGATCATTTTCTGTGTTTGGACAAATTTGTTTCCACTTTCCATTCGGACAAAATATACTCCGTTAGAAAAACCTGAGGCATCCCAGCGAACCTCGTGGACACCGCTTACAAGTTTTCCATTCAACAATTCACTTACCATCCGTCCCGTTAGATCGTAAACCCTTAAAGTCACGTTGATTTCCTCCGGTAATGAAAAGCCAATTGTCGTTACCGGATTAAATGGGTTCGGATAATTTTGACGGAGACTGATCTCCTCCGGAATTACCCTGCTTTTCTTCAAAGTGAATATCTGTTCTCCACCAGATATTGTTATCGATCCGGATCCGTCCAGAATGTGTTCATGGCCAAAATCATCTATTAAATTCCAATACAAGTTTTCACCGGCAGGAATGGAAATATCGTACTGTACCGTAACAATACCGGTTATTCCCTGTAATTCAATTTCGCCATAGTCTTCCGCAAACGTCCACCCGCCGGAAAAACGAACGTCAAATGCGCTGGAAAACGGTTTTGGCGGAAGGCTGTAACTCAAACGATGTTCTTCCGGGACGTCCACCCCGAAATGAAGGACCTTCCCATTAAAACGGATGGTGTTGGCTCCCGAAAGATGGTCTGTAAAAACCACAGCTTTCGCGGAAGAATTATCCTCAATTCCGGTGGAAATTTCAATCTGCCCTTCTTCATAGGTTCGAATCCAGTATCCCCTGCCGGGTTCTATATATTCCGCGTTGGTGTAACCGCTTTCATCAAAACCGAAGATTGTATTTGGCACTAAAATTTCTCCATAGTCAATGATATTATGCACCCAGACAGGCCAGGAAATCCCTGAAATCATATTCCAATCTGACATAAGATCTAAAGTCACCCAGTCAATAGGATCCCCTGTGAATGTAACCGTGCACTCATCAGAAAATCGGATCCAGTATCCTTCACCAACAAACGGTTGTTCTGTTTCCTCGTATCCACTCATTGTGTAGTGGAATAAATTTGTCAATGCAAAGCACCCGTCTCCAGGCTCAGCACCTTCCAAGGGAAGTCCGGTCAAATTCCAACCGGACATGTAGTCAACCGAAATTTCCATCTGGCTGTGGGGGAATAAGGTAATATTTACCGTCACAATATCACCGACTTCAATTTCAATCATAATTCCCAACGACGGATTGTATCCCTCTGCATCAGCACCGAGTTCATAAGCGCCCGGAGGAAGTTCAAAATCGAACTCCCCTTGTGAACCGGTGTGAGTTTCAAACTCATGAGCATCGCTGGCAGCCCAGACTACCGCACCAGGGATTGGATAGTTTTGAACTCCGTCAATTACCATTCCATAGACATAGCCAACCTCAGTGGAAGCGGGCTCCATCATGATTTCAAGATCTGTCTCTTCATTGGGATAAATGTACACCGGTTCAGGATGGTAATAATCCTGGAATCCTTCCGCATGAACTACAACTTGATAACCGCTGTATCCCATTGCCGGGGGTAACTCCATTTCAAAATAACCACCTTCGTTTGTCTCTGTAATAAATTCACCCATTACGTTATATGCCATAACAGTTGCGCCGGGTATCGGAAATGGTTCCGGGTTGGAATCATGAACGTATCCTGCCAACCAACCAAATTCTGATGGCACGCCACCAAAGCTAAAGTTTAATTCTACAACAACACCCTCGTCGACATATATATCTTCTTCCGCCCATAAAGTATCACTCCCTACAAAAGCATAACAGGATACGTTATAGTGATGATTACCAGAAACCTCCATTTCATAGTGTCCATTTTCATTGGTGATTGCCTCAAACACCAAGCCATCTTCAGAGTGAGCCCAAAGTAAGGCACCAGGAATGGGTGTTTGATCATTTTCAGATGTAATCATCCAAACATTTCCCGCTATTTCACCATTTCCTGAAGTTCCTTGTAGCTGCAAATAAAAGTCCTGTATGTTTTCACCGTTCGGACCAACGAAGACTTCTTCTGTGACTGTTTCAAAACCTTCGTACATTGCAGTAACAGAATATTCGCCTATTGGAAGTTCTAAAAAATAGAAACCAGTGGAGTCAGCATAGGTTTCCCAAACTGGATCCGTTGGACCTGTTGGAGTAGCATACACATACGCCCCAGGGAGTGGATAAACCATATCCTGTTCAATACCAAACACATGACCGTGCAGAGCGACCTCAGGTGGTCCTCCCCCGAACGAAAAATTTAGTTCAAACCAGGATTCCCCAACATAAATTTCATGGACTTGCACCAATTCCATACCTTCAAATTCAGCTGTGCAGGTCACAACATAGTGGTGGTCTCCCATGACCTCCATTTCATATCCTCCACCATCACCCGTCTCAGCTTCATATACTAAATTAGCATCAGAACTCTCAGCTCTGATTTGAGCTCCAGAGATCATTATCTCACCCCAGTTTGGGGTCTCCCAGTATACCAATCCATGAATTCCTGCATTTTGAGAATCGGTTTGTTCCAGATAAAAATCATGCCAGTTTTCATTGTCAGGACCAATATAAACATAAGCAAATCCCGGTTCATATCCTTCATGCTCTGCTGTGACATCATAATAGCCGGAGGGAAGAGGAAGTTCATAGAACCCCTCTTCGTTTGTAACAGCTTCATAGACGGGCTCTTCCTGATCATTGGGGGTCGCCCTGATTTGTGAACCGGGCAAGGGCTGCCAGCCGGAAGGATCATTTTCAGATTGTCCCCGTACAAATCCACGTAACACAAATTCATTATTGTCATAAGGCTGGAGGTAAAAATTTTGTTCAACTTCTTCGTTTGGAATAACAGTTACAGATTCATCATCATTGGGGAAATATCCTCCCGCTTCCACCCAAACCTGGTATGTCCCTGGCAGCAATGAAATTTCATACCCCCCGTTATCTCCGCTGATGACAGTCCAGGTATCACCAATATCACCGATGAAAAAATGGATAACAGCTCCTGCAATTGGAATCACTTCGTTGGGATCCAAACTCATTTCATAAACCGTGCCGTACACAACACCATTTTCCAGTTCAGCCATGATAATACAGGTAGTGTTGCTAGGATCAGATTCCTGCTCAAACCTGACAGCTGTAACATAAAAACAGGTCTCATTTGCAGGCGGTACATAATCCCCGTAGAAAAACAAATAATTCATTTGATTGGTTTCATCAATGAAAATCCATTCACCGCCGCTCCAGGTTTCTGACCTCAAGTAAACCTGAAAATCCGGATTGGTAGGAATTCCGGTTGGATCGGTGTAACTCCATTCAAGATATGCTCCACCCCAGGCGGTATCTACATAGGTTGCTGTCAGGTCATAGGGAGCCCAGGGCCAACCTGAGTCTAAGCTCACACAGGCGGTATTGCTGGGTTCCGATTCTTCTCCATTTGAAATTGCTGTAATTTTAAAACAGCTTTCATCTGATGGTGGGAAATCATCCTCAAAAATGTATTCAAAATGGGTTTCGGGGGATTCTCCCACCAGCATCCATTCTACATTTGCACTTCCGTAATACAAATAAATATGAAAAAGCGACTCAGTAGGATCCAAGCTGTTGTATTCCCAATTCAAAATAGCCATCCCGTTTTCTCCTCCGTAGGGACTGTATTCCGCTACAAGGTCGTACGGAGCCGCAGGTTGCTCTTCCCAGGCATTAAAGTGAAAATTCAGTTCCGTTTCCTGACCGGCAGTGATGACCACCTCTGCTTCCTGTTGTCCATATTCCGTTGTGCAGTACACTATCCAGGGCGCATCATTCGCCCAGAGTTCCAATTCGTAATGACCATCCTCATTGGTTTCAGTTTGGAACCAGGGCTCCGGTCCCCATGAGGGAGTAGCACCAATAGATGCACCAGCAACAGGCATCACGGGTCCCGTTGGTGAAAACTGATAGGTAACATTGCCGAACAATACTCCGTTTTGTTCCTGCTGTGATGGAGAAAGAACAAAATTCAGTTCTACTTCTACTTCTCCTGCCGGCATGACTGTTGCAGTCTGAGTGTCGTATCCCTCAGCCTCGCATATGACAACGATTGGGCCATCCCAATCCCATAGAAAGGAAAATTCATAATGACCGTCATCATCCGTCAAGTCATAGTGATCGGAATTCCCTGAATCTGCTAAACCCACATAGGCACCTGCAACTGGAAAAAAAGATCCATCAGCAGAGGTGCTGGAAACGTTACCGTATAACACAATTTCCTGAGCTGATATAGATGCTGTGGTAAGGAAAGCGAATAGGATAATTAAGAAGGATTTGTTGATTGAACTGGTGTTCATGAGGATCTTCTTTACTAAGTCTTTAAGAATGGGAGAACATAAATAGAGTAATGTAATAACATCTCTTTCTACAAAAATAATTAATGTTTAAAATTTAGCTACCACGGTTCAAAATTACTATAGAAAAATTAGTGCGAATACCCAAGCTGATTCAAATGTGACCTGAGCCACAAAATAATGTTTTATTCCAATAAAAAAGCCCCTCCAGAAACTGAAGAGGCTTTTAATTATGGCTAAATAGCCTGTGGTTTTAATACATACCGCCCATACCACCCATATCACCGCCTCCAGGGGGCATCGCCGGCATTGGCGGTTCCTTTTCTGGTATTTCTGTTACTGCAGCTTCGGTGGTAAGGAGAAGCCCAGCGATGGATGCAGCATTTTCAAGGGCTACACGAGCAACTTTTGTAGGATCAATGATACCAGCTTCAAACATATTGGTATATTTTTCACCCCGTGCATCAAAGCCGTAGTCTTTTTTCTTATCTCGAACGTTTTGCAAGACAATAGATGATTCCAAACCTGCATTTCTAACGATCTGACGAAATGGTTCTTCCAATGCACGACGCATGATGTTGACTCCAACCATTTGGTTACCAGAAACCTTGACTTTGTCAAGCGCTATGATTGCTCTCACAAAGGCAACACCACCACCGGGTATGATTCCCTCTTCTACTGCTGCACGTGTTGCATGTAGCGCATCCTCAACACGGGCTTTCTTTTCTTTCATTTCAATTTCAGTTGGAGCCCCAGCATTCAAAACAGCTACACCGCCGGAGAGTTTCGCAAGACGTTCCTGAAGTTTTTCTTTATCGTAATCGGAGGTTGTTTTATCAATCTGAACCTTTATTTCGTTAATTCGCCCTTTGATAGCATCCTTACTGCCGGAGCCACCAACAATCGTTGTGTTGTCTTTATCAGATACAACACGCTTCGCGGTTCCAAGATATTCAATAGTTGCATTTTCCAGCTTGTAGCCCGCATCTTCAGATATAAGAGTAGCACCAGTGAGCACTGCAATATCTTCCAGCATTGCTTTCCGGCGATCTCCAAATCCGGGAGCTTTAACAGCGAGGACCTTAAAAGTGCCGCGCAGTTTGTTCACAACCAAGGTAGCCAGTGCTTCACCTTCTATATCCTCAGCGATTATCAATACAGGTTTCCCGGTTTGAACAACCTTCTCCAAAAGGGGAAGTAAATCCTTCATATTGCTGATCTTTTTATCATGGATCAGCACATATGGAGTTTCCATTTCAGCGTCCATAGACTCCGGATTTGTTACGAAATATGGTGAAAGATATCCACGATCGAACTGCATCCCTTCTACAAATTCAAGAAAGGTTTCAGCAGTTTTGCTTTCCTCAACTGTGATGACACCATCTTTTCCAACTTTTTCCATAGCTTCCGCAATCTTTTCACCAATTTCCGAATCACCATTAGCTGAAATGGTTGCAACCTGAGCAATTTGGCTTACATCAGGAATATCTTTACTCTGGGATTTAAGGTGGGCAACAATTGACTTTGTTGCTGCATCAATGCCACGTTTGATGGACATGGGGTTCGCACCTGCCACAACATTTTTTACCCCTTCAGCAATAATTGATTGGGCAAGAATAGTGGCCGTGGTTGTACCATCTCCTGCATCATCGGAGGTCTTGGAAGCTACTTCCTTCACCATCTGAGCGCCAATGTTTTCCAGCTTACCTTCCAGTTCGATCTCCTTTGCAACCGTCACGCCATCCTTGGTGATAGTGGGGGTACCAAATTTCTTTTCGATAACCACATTCCGACCCCTTGGACCCAAGGTCACCTTGACTGCATCTGCCAATTTGTCTACACCAGCTTTTAAGCCATTTCGTGCTGTTGCATCATAAGTAATTTCTTTTGCCATTTTTTAATCCTCCTTACAGGATTGCGAGTATGTCGCTTTCGCGCATAATCATATATTCGTTACCATCTACGGTGACATCTGTTCCGGAATATTTTCCATAAAGAATTTTGTCACCTTTCTTAACTGTCATTTTAATTATTGAACCAGTATCGCTTGCCTTACCGGGGCCAACAGCAACAATAGTCCCTTGCTGAGGTTTCTCCTGGGCTGTATCCGGGAGGATAATACCTCCGGAAGATACATCATCAGCTGGAGCTGCCTCTACAACAACACGATCTGACAAGGGTTTTAGTTTTAGACTCATTATTTGTTTCTCCGTTATTTATTTGTTTAGTTCACCTACATTATTAATTAAATCAGATTAAATGCAGCGGGGAAGTTAAAATGGAAATTAATAGATTTCAAGATAAATTAGCACTCCAATTGCTTGAGTGCTAATATCCCTGGTATTAAAACATTTTAGTAGTTTATTTCAATGAAATTTTCTCAAATCATTATTCACATATTTCTTAATTTCCCGTGCTTCCGAAACCACCTTCCCCCCTTGTTGTCTCAGAAAGTTCATCAACCAATGTAAAATGGATGGGGGACCCGTCCATGGCTACAAGTTGAAATAATCTTTGCCCCGGATTCACAGTATAATCTTCATTTTTAATGTTATCCACAGCAGCCATTATTTCTCCCCTGTAACCTGGATCAATTAACCCAATGGAATTGGAAAGCCTGAGAGGAGTTTTCGAAATACTGGACCTGGGAATAATTAGATAAGGTGCTCTTTCTGTATTTTCGCAAGCAATCTGCAAATGAATAAAGGTGGAGTCACCCGCAACAATTGTCTGCTGGTAAACAATAAACAAATCAAGACCGGCATCTCCATCATGAAAATATCCATGATCCGCATACATAGTTTTCACTTCCAGTGAAAACGGTTTAATTAAAAGCTTCAGGATTCTTTAACCTTTCCACAGGTTATAAGCCAATAACAGCCACCCTGCAATAAATCCAATTCCACCCAAGGGAGTAATAGCGCCAAGCCACCTGGCTCCAGACAGTACCAGGATATACAGACTTCCTGAAAATAGAAAAATTCCGATTGTAATAAATATAACAGGTATTTTTAGAATTTCGGAAGATATATGGTATCCCAAAATTCCAATTATGATAATGCTTAACGCATGGATGATATGATACCGAACACCAGTCTCAAAAATTGCAAGATCTTCCGGTGAAAGACGGGCTTTCAATCCATGAGCTCCAAAAGCACCAAGTATAACTGCTAAAGCTGCCAGGATGGATCCGATGATAATCCATGATTTCATGAGGGCTGATTATTTTTATGAATCACAGTTCGAATCGGGTAGGGAATCTCTATCCCTTCTAATTGAAATCGCTTATGTATTCTTTTGATAAATTCATGAATGATCAGGTATTGGTCACCATATTTCTTCCCGCGGAAATACACCACTATGTCAATACTGGAATCGCCAAAATGTTTAAACCGTAATACCGGTTTATTTTCTTTCACGGCTCCGTCGACTTCTTCCACAACACTATTCGCGACCTCCAACATTACTTTTTCAACCTGGTCTAAATCACTTTCATAGCCCACTCCAACCGGTACTTTCACCGAAAAAGATGATTCATTAGCATCATAATTTTTGACAATTTGTGTGGACAATCTGGAGTTGGGGATGGAAATAATGTTGTTTGCTCTTTCAAGAAGGGTTGTGTTTCGCCAGGTAATATTTTGTATGTATCCCATTTCTCCAGAATCCAACTGGACAAAATCACCCGGTTTTACTTTCTGACTGAGAAGAATATTGAGTCCGCTGAATACATCCGCCAGTGTATCTTTTAAAGCAAGACTAATTGCAAGACCACCAACACCCAGTGCGGTTAACATGGGAGTAATCGAAATATTAAGGGAATCCAAAATGATGAGGCCGCCAATGATAAATACAGTGATACGGACTAAATTTGTAAACATTGTTGTGGAGGGAAATCCTCCCGCCTGGCGCTCAGCCCAAAGCTGAAGAAAACCGACCAGGATTCGGTTTATCACCAGAGTGACCGATAAAATCAATATGATTAAAATAATTTTCTCTAAATATTCCAGGTAAGGACCACTGATCTGAATACGGGTGCTTGCGATAAAAAATGCAATCAGAAAAAACCAGAGAATGATTTGAGACTCTAACGCTTTTAGAATTACATCATC
>DTUJ01000027.1 GCA_012964235.1 Fidelibacterota bacterium | reverse complement strand
CCATCGGGGCACACAATGATAAAATTATACTTGTCTGCATAATCTCTTAAATTTGTATGGGCTGACCAATCTTTGTAATCTCCGCTGTATCCGTGGAGCAGATAAACCACTGTAAAGCGATCTAGAGAAAGATAATATTCATGGGGAAGAACGACCAGGCAAGGAATGTCCTTTTTCAAGGATTTGCTGTGGATCGTAACCGTTTCCTGAACTGCACCGTAAAGGCCGCAAATAAAGGTAAGGACTACAAATGTCCCAGTCATACGTCTAAGTGTTTCCATGACAAACAAAAAGTTACCTGAACTATGGTTTAATATGCATTAGTTTCTGTTATTCAAAAATACATTTAAACTTTTTAAATTCATAAACTATGATCATTATTTTCTCCATACCTGATCGAAAGACCCAATCCATTTCGGATGTTCAAGATACAATCAATTCTATTTTAGCCCAGTCGGTGGAGCCTGGACAAATTTTTGCCATTGGCGATGTTTTTAATGGTGCTGATCCTTCTATTCAATTTTTATCAACCGAGAAGGTGAGCTATACGGAAGCGATAAATCAAGCTGTTCAGCAATCAGATGATCCATTCATCCTGCTCATTGACAACCGCACTTCACCCGTTCGCCTGAATGCGTCTGCCATTGATATTTTAACCCTGACCATGAAGCGCAACCCGGGAGCTGCCATGATTTATGCCGATTATGATTTGAAAAACGATGACGGGATCCAGGAAATCCATTTATTGCACCATCATAAGGGACGTGTCAGAGATAACCAGGATTACGGTCATGTTTTCTGCATCAGAACATCTGTTTTTTTAGAATGTGGCGCTATGGATGAATCAATCCAGTACAATCCGTTATATGACTTGCGCTTAAAATTATCAGAGCAGGGTGAACTGGTTCGGATTGCCAATAAATATAGCGGCAGTTTGTACACCGTAAAAGCACAAAAAGAGGCTGTCAATGTTTTTGATTATCTTATGGAAGCAAAAGACAGTCAACTGGAAGCTGAAGCAATATTCACCGAGCATTTAAAAAGGATTGGAGCATATTTAGCTCCAGGAAATCATTTTCAAAAAAGACCAATTCCTGAACATAATCCAAGCTTAAAAGCATCGATCATTATTCCTGTTAATGAACGACCGGAATTCATCGGTACTGCTCTGGAAAGCTGCCTGAAACAAACTGTCCAGGATATTGAAATCATCATCGTCATCAACGGCGGGACAAATGATTCCACTATCCTGGAAGTAAAACGGTACATTTCTGGGGGTGACAAATACAATGAGAATGCTCCTCAAGTGCGCATGATTGTGGTGGATATCAATAACATTGGTTTTTGCCTGAATTCAGGAGTGGAAGCCGCCCGGGGTGAATATTATGTTCAATTAGACTCTGATGATCGTCTGAAGCCACATGCTGTAGAAGAACTGCTGAATGTTTTTGAATCCGACCCGGAGATAGGCATAGTCATCGGCAGCTACGATGTCTGGGAATTGTTGGAAGACGGTTCCCTGGAACGAAAAGCAGAAATCCCAACAGTGACCCATGATGAGTGGACAGAAGAAAATGGACGGAATAACCTGTTGCGTGTTGGCGGAGCCGGAGCACCCCGGTCCATTGCCATACAAGTGATCAAGGATATTGGTTACTTCGAAATGAACGAGAGTCCCTACAGCCGTAACTATGCTGAAGATTATGAACTGGTTATGAGGATCAGTGAAAAATATCGAATAGGCAGGATCTACGATGCTATTTATGATGTCATTCGCCATCCCGGCGGAACAGATCACAGCATTGATCAGGTCACCATAGACCGGAATGATGAGGCTAAGGATTACATGCGCTTAAATGCAATCCGCAGGCGGCAGGCCCTGAACCAATCTTTATGACTGACCGCCCATTGATCATTGGTCTTGATGGCGGTGCTACGAAAGTCAGCGCCTGGGATATTGGTCAGTCAGTTGATGGTTTTCATTTGGGGAAAGCCCATTCACAAAAAACATATTCTGATTTTCCCCACTTTGATCCCGGCTTCACGCCGGTAAATATCCAGACCCAGCTAAAGGAAATGGATTCTACAATTAATCCAATAGAGTCTGAACAGAATCAAGGGCAGGCAATCATCGGAGCGTTTGTTGAAACCATTTTAGAGCTCAACACCGGCAAACCTATAGTTGTTGGCATTGGAATGCCCGGACTAAAGACACCGGATGGGCGGGGCATCGCTGCCATGGCAAACGGCCCCAGGATGCCCCGATTCTGTGATGATCTGGGAAATGCCCTTTCTTCCTCCCAGGGAATACAACTGGCTGCTCAGATCAATCGATTAGGCAGTGATGCTGATTACTGTGGCCTGGGTGAAGAATGTGCTGAAGATGGATTATTCAAATCTGTAGAGAATGGCTATTATCTCGGTGGCGGGACCGGCACCGCGGATGCGTTGAAACTCGGAGGTAATCTGGTTCCACTGGATACTGCCAAATCCTGGTTGTTAAAATCCTGGGAAATGGTGAATCAGGACCAAGTGGCCCTGGAACGCTTTGCTTCTGCCGGGGGAATTCAATCGATTTATAGTGAATATTCCGGTATTTCAATTGCATCCTTAACTACTGAAGCTATATATCCGGATGTTATCCTGGAGCGTGCAACACAAAAAGAGGAACCTGCTCTGAAAACATTTGCGGATGTAAGCCTGAACCTGGCAGAACTCCTATTCGAACGCATTGAAACAATTTTTTCCGGCTGGTCAGGGCGATTTGGCCTGATCAATCCAAACAGGGAAACACCTTCATCTGAACATGCTTTTCTTGGCACAATTTTGGATCGCATCATTATAGGCCAGCGCTTGGGAGACCTTCTTGAATCTTCTAAGGGATCCGAAAATTTTTGGGAACCATTGGTTTGTCAATTAGAAAACCTGATCAATAAGTCTGATAAGCTTGATTCAACTGCAAAGTCTGCTTATGTAATAAATGACAAACTAAATCCAGACCTGATACGGATTTCTACACTCAGGGATGCACCTGTTTTAGGCGCTGGGATTGATGCAGTACTTTATAACAAAGAAGATCAGACATGAGTGTATCATCAAGCAATATGCCACAACGTGAACCTGTTCTTCGAATCGGGATTATTCTACCAATTGATAAGCTAAAAAAGGTAACAATCTCATTTACAGATTCTGCTCTGTACGAGATCGAAACGGAGAAACAATTAAATCCTTCCTCCGAAGCGCCTGATACGTTGGATGTTTCAGTGAATGATGTTGATATGATTATTAGAAAAACGGTTGATGTATTTGATGAACATGGAATCACTATCCATGATGTCCCTGCCGGCCGGGGATTTCACTGGGAAAAAACAATTGATGTAACTGCGCCTGGCAATGTGTATATCACCAATCAAAAAGACTATTTGCAGGTCACCAATGAAGTTCCGTTAGAACAATACCTTGCCTGTGTTGCAGTATCTGAAATGAGCGCCAGGTGTCCGTCTGCTTTCCTGGAAGCCCAGATTATGGCTGCCAGATCGTGGCTGCTTGCAAACCGCGGGGAAAACCATCCAGATTTACAGATTGACGTCTGCAATGATGACTGCTGCCAGCGCTACCAGGGGATGAATAACTTCTCTGAGGATGCCAGACAAAGCACTGAAGCCTGCCGCGGCCAAGTGCTCACAATCAAGGGGGACATCTGTGATGCACGCTATTCCAAATCCTGCGGTGGCATTACAGAAGCAGGAGCCAATGTCTGGCCCCAAAAAGATCTGGATTACCTCGTTTCTATTGAGGATGGTGAGCCAGCCTTTTGCGGCCCCGGTTTTATCTCTGAAGCTAACCTGCCTGAATACCTCGGGAGCGTGGATGAGCATCGATCTTATTTCAGATGGGACTTTGAAATTTTGCAGGAAGAATTGACCGATCACATGAACAAAATCCATTCTCTGAATGGAAAAGCAGTCCTCGGAATTGAAAATGAAAAACGCGGTCCTTCAGGAAGAATTATCTCCTGCGACCTTGTATATCTAGATTCAAACAATCAGCAGCAATCCAAACATCTTGAATCCGAATACACGATTCGCCAAACACTCTCTCCGTCTTTCCTGTTCAGCTCTGCCTTTAAAATGAACCTGAAAAATGTCCAAAAAGGAATCCCCGGATCATTCTCATTTGAAGGAAAGGGCTGGGGCCACGGTGCCGGCATGTGCCAGATCGGTGCACTTGGAATGGCACTGAACGGTTCCACCGCTGAATCCATCCTCACCCATTACTTTCCGAAAGCTAAGCTGACCCGGATTTATTCGTCATGAAAAATCAGAGATCACCCTGGACATGGGTTCCCTCACTTTATTACGCCGAAGGGCTGCCCTATGCAATGGTCATGCTCGTCTCAGTTGTCATGTATAAGCGGCTGGATATTTCCAATACTGATATTGCACTCTACACCAGCTGGCTCTATCTGC
>DTUJ01000026.1 GCA_012964235.1 Fidelibacterota bacterium | reverse complement strand
CCAGGACAGCAATGAATTCTGACCGTTTTTCTTTAAAAGATCCCTCAGATTGTTCACCTGGAGTGACCTTCACTTTTTTCTGAAAGAAAATATCAAGGGAACACCTTCGAAATTGAAGCTTTCCCTGAATTGATTTTCAAAAAATCTTTGATAGGAAGCGGGAATCAGTTTTGGGTAATTACAGAAACACGCAAAAATGGGCGGAGATACATTCACCTGTGTCATAAACTTAATCTTTATCTCCTTTCCTTTTGGTGCCGGAGGCGCTTTAATTCTCTGTACCTTTTCCAGCCAGGGATTCAAATCCTTTGTGTTAATTTTTTGCTGCCGGGCCTGATACACGTTCCATACAAAATCCAGCACTTTTGATACCCGTTGTTTCGTAAGAGCAGAAATAAAAAGAGAGGGATAATAATCAAGCGCCTTAAACTGGTGTGTGATTTTCCTCTGAAACTCCTTTAATGTACTGGAATTCTTTGTCACTAAATCCCACTTATTTACAACCATGACCAACCCTTTACCCTTCTGAATCACATATTGTGCAATAGTTTTGTCCTGTTTCATCACACCCTTATTTGCGTCCAGCATGACTAAAACAACATCAGCACGGCTAATTGCTTGGTATGTCCGAACATTACTGTAATATTCAATATTATCTTCAACCTTTGATTTTTTCCTTAATCCCGCTGTATCCACCAGTATAATATCTTTTCCATACCAGCGGAGCGGGGTATCAATAGAATCCCGCGTCGTTCCTGCTATTGGGGTTACAATCGTTTGCTCTTTTTTTAATAGAGCATTTGTCAAAGACGATTTTCCAACATTAGGCATCCCTACAATAGCTAATCGCAATACTTTCTGATCTTTATCGGAAAATACTTTCTGGTCCAGTTTAAGTTTCTCGATTACTACATCCAAAAGATCTCCAGTCAAACGTCCATGCAAAGCAGAAATGGGCAAAACGGTTTCAAATCCCAATTCATAGTAAAGATAACATTGGTCATCCTGATTCCTTGAATCACATTTATTTACTGCCAAAAGATGTGGTTTTCCCGATTCCCGAACAAATTGAGCTAGTAATGAGTCGCTGGATGTAGGAGGGACTCTTCCATCAACCATAAATAGGATCATTTCGGCTTCTTCGATGGCTGCTTGAGCCTGTTTCCGAACCGCAGCATTCAGAACGTCCATATCATCGGGTATATACCCTCCAGTATCAACAAACTCCAGTGGATATCCCGCCCAATCAATGGTCCCATATACCCGGTCCCGGGTAATCCTCTCCTGGGAGTCCACAATGGCTTTCCGGCTTTTTAACATCCGGTTGAAAAACGTAGATTTCCCTACATTAGGGCGACCAACAATTGCAATGAGTGGATTATGTGCCATTCTTCTATATCAAACCGTACAGGATAAATTTACAGAGAAAATAAAATCTACCAAAGAAGGCTATCATAAAATTGATCACACATATTGGGCACTTTTTCTCCTAATATCTATGGAGTCAAAAAAAACAATCCGTTGTAATGATTTTGTAATTTTGAGTAATATCCATTTAAACGCCCTAGTACCCGAATAGAAGAAAATCAATACGAGATGAACCGCCATTTAAAATATTACTTTTATCGCGCCAGTATTTTACTGGATCATTACCGGTCATTAACCAGTTTTATCATCGTTTTCTTCTCAATTGTTCTTCTGGATTTTCTCTTTAATTTATGCTCTATCAATTTACTTGGGCTCATTAACAGAATTTTACAAACAAATGGTGTTGCCTTTTCCGCAGTGAACATGGAATTTGCCCCAGAGGTCTGGTTATCTTTATTGGGATTGGTTTTAGGAACCTTGATTATTGTTATTTCTATCGCTTCGCAAAATACACCGAAACTTATTGATCTGTATATGCATGACTGGAGAAGCCTGTTTTACATTTGGTTCCTCGTCCTGTCTTCAATTCATGCAGTTGTTATTATGATTTTTACCCAGGATCTAATCCGCCCTGGGAGCTCAGTACTAAATATTTACCTGTTTCTTCCGGTCTGCATTTTATTTGCAATGCCGTATATTTTTTATATCCTTCGGTACACCAAAACCAACCATGTCATTGACATTATTCACAAAAATAATCTTAAATATATTCAGCGCTTGGGTTCCAGAAAAATGAGAGCTTTCTTTGAGATTTCCGTTTTAAAAGATTCTAAAGTATCCGCAGAGAGAATAGATAAAATAACAGAAGAATTTCAAAGATACCTGATGGAATGCCTGAACCAATTAGACAACCTCCTTGATTATACTGGTTTTAAAGAACCCAGGGCAGAAGTTATTAGAAAAATGAGCCATTCTATTCAGGTTTACGTCAAAGAAAAACCTCACATAAACCCAAATTTTTTCAAGATAACTCAAGCGGTACGTTCCGACATCTCTTTCCGGACCATGGTGGAGGAAAAACAGCTAAGTGAATTAGAACAAGACCGTATATTTTTTGAAGTAAAAAGTTTCAGATTATTGGGAAATGCCTATGTCATTTTTCTGGATCGCAATGAATTTGACTTAGCATCATTATGTGCAGCAGAACTCACAGCCGTAGGGAAAACAGCTGCAGAGTGTAATGATAATCCCCTGTTAAAAGCTTTGATCTTTCAATTTAATACCATGATGAGATTTGCCATCAAACAAGCCACACGCTTTAACGAAGCACGGAATCTTTATAACTTGGCATTCCATTATGCCAACTTTGTTAATTCCTTAGCCAACCATCACCAGATTGACTTGGTAAAAGAGTGTTTTCACTACTTTAGAATGTATGGGAATGAGATTTTCAATCACGCAAAACAAAACTATTCCCTATATTTTATTATTGCCGTTCTTACTGCTGAACTGAAAAATATCCTCATTAATATTCACAAAAAGTCCTGGGACATTGAAATTCAAGGTGAACTATTGGACCAAATCCTTGAGTTGGATACACCCCCGGACATGGACAGAGATGAAATGGATGACAGCCAACTAACCAATGATGGTGTAAGAGATATTCAAATTTCTCTGGCTCTTTACTATTTGAAGGCTGGAGAAGAGCAGTTTGTTACCCAAATCATAGCAGATATTTTGGAAGACCTCCCTTATTTAGGGAAAGATATTTTTATACAGGTAGTTGAAAATACTTTCAAACGCCTTGAAAACAACACTCCCGTTTTCTGGGAAGATACGGACCGGGGGAACACAAACCTGTTTTATACACCACACTTCGAAATGATCGAACCTCTTAAAAAGCTTATTTTGGAGAAGATAGAATCCAAAGATTTATAACGCACCTTTTTACCCCAACCAGCAACAAAAATACTCTGCTGGTGATCAGGGTTTTCTACATTCTTAAATTTACCTAGTTCAACAGAAGCGTCATTGCTCTTCTATCATTCTGAAATGATTATTTCTCCTGGGCCGGAAGAACGGATCCAGTAGCCTTTGCCCGGTTCCAATATCTCTGCTTGAACGTAGTCACCGGTAAACTCATAAAGTGTCCCTGGGATAATTAATCCATCCGGATCTTGAATGCTGGCTGCAGGAACTGAACTTGAGATCCCGGAAATCAAATTCCAGTTTTCCATTAATTCTATGGTTAATTCATTTAGTGCCTGACCGTAAAAAGTAGTGGTTCCTGAATCAGGAAAACGCAGCCAGTAGCCATTACCCCGATCCAATTCATTTTCCAGATTGTATCCCCCTGAAAAGGAGAAGAGTGTTCCTTCTATAGCATCTGGAAAGACACTCATGAGATAAGGATCCTCCACATCCAGCGGTAAGCCTACCAAATTCCAGCCAGATTGGTGATTAACGGTTAGTTCTATCCCCGTTTCAGGTTGGTTAAAGTATAATACAGTGAGATAGCCTTCCAAATCACTGGCATATACATATCCGTTTGTAGTAAATGGATAGGCACCCCAGCAACCGTAAAAACTTCCATCATCATGCAGTCCATAGGTATCATAGGCTGCCACTTCCACAGGGCTTCCCGGATCACTGATATCTACAATTTTTACTCCAACTGTATAATGAGAGATATAAGCAAAATCTCCCATAATGTGGGTATTATGGGCCAGATTGTTTTCTCCCAGATAATTTCCCACAAGATTTATATTGTTCATATCCTGGATATCCCACATTTTCACGGTTTTATTCACTGTCTCCTCCGTGGTCATCAGATACTTGCCGTCATCAGTGGGCCATGCATTATGAGCGTATCCCCCATTGGGAACATCTATTCTTGCCATCATCACAGGGTTCATTTTGTCCGACACATCCCATATTGAATAAGATGAGTTGGATCCTTCGGAAACATACACGATATTATTCATAGCATAAATATCATGAATATTGGGCGTACTAACTTCATTTATATCCTCCGGATTTTCGGGATCAGCAAGACTTACAATACGAAAACCGGAATAATTCTGTTTTGGGATATACGCATAACCGGTTGCTG
>DTUJ01000025.1 GCA_012964235.1 Fidelibacterota bacterium | reverse complement strand
GAAAAAATTGATCCATCAATTATTATGAAACAACTGATCAGCTTATTTTGACAATGGAAAAACCTGTCAGGTTGCGTAATAAAGGGAAATATATAGTTATCTGCATTGCAGTTGTGATTTTATGCTTTGTTATAAAGTTACTGAATGATGCTGGAGAATTTAAATCCGTTGTCCCCCATTTTGAGGGGGAGTGTGTATCCATCCCGGGTGTAATGGGAGCAGAAGACATTACTGTCCTGAAAAACGGGACAGCTGTTATATCCTGCGATGATAGACGGAAAACTTTGGCCGGCACTCCTGTGCAGGGCTCAATTTATGCCTATGATTTACAGCACACAGCCCCTCAGTTAATGGATCTTACGGCTGATGTGCAGTTTGAATTTCATCCCCATGGCATCTCCGTATTTGAAAATGAAAACGGTGAAATCCGGCTGGCAGCCGTTAATCATACCCGCAGTGGGCATTATATTGAACTATTTGATCTGCGGAATGATGTATTAGTTCATAACAGAACAATTTCTGATTCGCTGCTTGTAAGCCCAAATGACCTGGTTTTAATAAATGAAAGCCAAATGTATGTGACCAATGATCATGGCAGTTCCACCGAATGGGGCAAAACGCTGGAAGAGTATCTGCAGCTGGCTCATTCTAACGTAGTGTTCTATGATGGTCAAGAGTTTACTGTTGCTGCAGCGGATTTAGCCTACGCCAATGGTATCAATATCAGCAGGGACGGAACTGTACTGTATGTGGCAGAGACTGTTGGGGAAAAGATCGCTCTATTTACCAGAAATACTGACACAAATGAACTTATGTTCCAACAGTCACTTGATATGGACTCCGGTATTGATAATATCGAGCTGGATTCCAAAGGAAATCTCTGGATTGGCTCACATCCCAAGTTATTGACCTTTACCAGGCATGCCAAGAATGCAGAAAAATTATCTCCGTCCCAGGTTTTCAAAGTATCAACTGTGGAAAATGATAAATATGCGGTTGAGGAAATATATCTTGATACTGGTGATGAACTCTCTGGGTCAAGTGTTGCTTCAATCTACAAGAATACGCTATTGATCGGATCTGTATTTGAGGACCATTTTCTGCTGTGCAGTATTGCCCGATAGAATGAGAGCCCATATTTTTCAACAAATAACCCCATGCAAAAGCAGGATCAAATGAAATCAAAAGAGTCATTGTTTCAATTCGCAGTTCTACTGGCAATGATCACTGTCGTTTACAATATTTTTGAAGGTGTTGTAGCGGTATATTTTGGTCTGGAAGATGAAACACTGGCATTATTTGGATTTGGATTAGATTCATTTGTGGAGGTGATGTCCGGGATCGGAATCTTGCACATGGTATTGCGAATAAAAAGGAGTGAGGATGAGCACAGGGATCATTTTGAGAAAGGAGCATTGAAGGTTACAGGGACGGCATTTTACCTGTTGACAACAGGGCTCATCATCACATCCATCTATAATTTAATCACAGGTTCTCACCCGGAAACAACATCCTGGGGCATTATTATTGCAGTATTATCCATTTTAGTTATGTGGTGGCTGATTCATAATAAGAGAAAAGTAGGAAACTCGTTGAATTCAAGTGCGATTATTGCTGATGCCAATTGTACAAAAGTCTGTATGCAGCTGTCTTTTGTCTTGTTGGTTGCCAGCCTTGGATATGAATTATTTGAGATTGGAAGCATCGATGCAATAGGTTCGCTCATCATTGCCGGGATTGCTTTTCGTGAGGGGAAAGAAGCGTTTGAGAAAGCAAAAAATCAAACGGGTTGTTGTGAGGAAGAGGCTGCAAAAGATGATCCTGAACAATTAATGAGCGATCGGGATAAAAATGATTTTGCTCCATAATGCTCTGCTCCGCAGGATAATATTGTTTTTAATCCTGTGCACCCATCTGTTCGCTGATAATAAATATCCTATAATTTTTGTTCATGGTTTCATGGGCTGGGGGCCGGATGAAATGGCTGGTTATAAATACTGGGGCGGCAAGAACGATATTATAAACTATCTAAAAGAACAGGGATTTGAAGTATATACAGCATCAGTGGGTCCAGTATCTTCGAATTGGGACAGGGCTGTGGAGTTGTTCTATCAGATCAAGGGCGGACAAGTGGATTATGGCCAGGACCATGCCAAAACATTTGGATTAATTCAAAAACCGGAAGCAAAGAACTTTCCAGGATTATATCCTGATTGGGACCAGAGCCATCCAATACATATTATTGGGCATAGTATGGGAGGGCAAACAGCCAGAATGCTGCAGTATTTACTTGAAAGTGTTTTCTATTTGGAAGAAGAGAAAGAACAACCTGAAGAAAGTACCCTGTTAGGTTACGTTCATACCGGCTGGATCACTTCTATTACTACAATTTCTACTCCTCACAATGGTACAACCCTGTCTGACATTATTACGAAAGGCATCCCTTTTCTACAGGATGTTATGGGTGTAGCTGCTGTAGTGGGGAATGATTTTTATGACTTTGACCTGCAGCAATGGGGTTTTGAAAAAAGGGGAGAAGAAACGTGGGCAGCTTACTTCAGGCGCATGCGTGAACATAAAGCCTGGGGAACAAGGAATATGTGTGCCTGGGATATAAGCCTGGAAGGTGCAAGAACGTTAAACACTCTGGCGCCAGTGAGTTCTAATATTTACTATTTTTCTTATGCTACATCAAACACCAGATTAGATAGTGCCAGCGGATTTCACGTTCCCCATAAAAGTATGAACTTGATCTTACGGGCCAACGCCCGGATCATGGGTAGAAAAAAAGCCTATTGGATGGATGGTACAGCTACAGATTCTACATGGTATGAAAACGATGGGATCGTTAATACAATCTCACAATTAGGTCCAACAACCGGAACAGATGGAGAAGATCACATCGTAGCTTATAAAGCTGGTGAATTATTGCTCCCTGGTCAATGGTATCATATAAAAACATATAATTTGGACCATAAAGCCTTTATTGGTCACGGTTTAAAGGGTGATGAAAAAATAAACGAAATGTTAGCACTTTTTAAAGACCAATGTAATATGCTGCAATCTTTACCAGAAAAAGAGTAACTATATCCATATATAAAATAGCAATCAATTAGCATTGATGATATATACACGTTCAAGATACCCCTTGAGCCCAGCGTAAGTCCAGATGGAAAGTACAGGCTCACGTCAATAGTTTTTCTCCTTTACTGAAGCCCCCGTAATCAAATTACCAAGGAATCCTGTAGAAGCTGTTTTGAGAAAGTGACGTCTATCCACCTATTCAACACCTATACCGTATCTTATCACTATAAATAAGCACTACAAAGAAACTAAATGAAACTGAAGAATTTTAAGGGGTTGAAATATTTGGAGCGTTGTGCCAATGCCCGTGTTCCGGAGACCAAATTTTTCCATCAGGTTCTTCACCAGGAGGTTGGGGAATTAATTCGGTTGATGGTTCGGGTGAGGTTGGATTGATTACTGTTGGTGCATCATGCCAGTGTTCGTGTTCTGGAGACCAAGTTTTTCCCTCTGGTGCTGGACCGGGTGGTGGAGTAATACCCGCTGATGATCCAAAAGGATTTGGATTGATTGCTGTTGGTGTATCGTGCCAGTGTCCATGTTCCGGGGACCAAACTTTTCCAGGAGGCGGATTATTAATACCGCCAGATGAAAACACACTATAGATGACGAAAATTATACCTGCAAGAACCGCAGCACCCATAAGGTACATCCAACCCTTTCCGGTTTTTTCTGCTGATTTCTGGTGGCAATTTTTGTACTTTTTACCACTTCCACAGTAGCAGGGATCATTCCGTCCGATTTGTGTCTTAATTTTTTTCCTTATCTGTCTATGTATTAAAAGTTGGGATTAAATCCAATTATCACAATCAAGATAGTCGTATAATTCATCATCCCCAAAATATATATTGTTTCTTCCTTTTTGGATCCAATTAATAGTTAAATCATCATTCAAGACTATAATGGAAGGAAGTATTTGTTGTGGGTTTAGAAGCAGTCCAAGTTCTTTAGCAATTGATAAGTCATCATCGGGTATAAACGGAAATGGAAATCCAGTATTGAGTTTAACCTGATGTACTTCTTTACTGGCACCAGGTGAGAGGACAAGAAAAGTAACATTACATTTATTGAAGGTATCCAGTTGTTTTCCAATTCGAATTAATTGTGTCTGACATACAGGACAGGAAGGAGATTTTATTGTTATGATAATTACTGTTGAGCCTGCGGTTAATTTCCCAACATTAATTTTATTTCCTTCAGAGGAGATTACCTTTGATGGAAATGAAATGGCTTCATTTTTCAAATTGGCCGAAAACAATAATCCAAAACTCATTAAAATGGGTAATGTTTTCTTCATATAAAGAAATTTACACTAATCTATGCGTAACAAAAACAAAAAACCCCGCTAAAAAGCGGGGCTTCATATTATTATAGAAATTCCCTTACTTCAACAGCACCATCTTCTTAGCTTATATAAACTCACCTGTATGTATCTGGCATAGGTAGA
>DTUJ01000024.1 GCA_012964235.1 Fidelibacterota bacterium | reverse complement strand
GAGTTGGAGCTATGGTCATCGGCGGTATCTGGTCGCTGATAAAACTGTTCAAACCCCTGGTAGCCGGAATTCAAGCCAGTCTTGAGGCTGTACGTCAAAAAGATAGAGGCAATGACATTCCCAGGGAAGAAAAGGATTTCCCCATCAATTATGTAGGCATGGCATTAGTTGGTTTGCTTATTCCTGTATTTTTTTTATACCTGGGAATCATCAAATCCGTCGGAATTGCAGCCATTCTCGCTATAGTCATGATGATATTCGGATTTCTCTTTTCCGCAGTGGCAGCATACATGGCCGGTGTGGTTGGATCATCCAACAATCCCATTTCCGGTGTCACCATCGCTACAATTCTATTTTCATCCCTTCTGCTGTTGGCCTTGCTGGGAACCGGTTCTGAAGTGGGAGCAGCCGGCGCCATCATGGTTGGGGCAGTGGTGTGCTGCGCCGCCGCCATCGGCGGGGATAACCTTCAGGATTTAAAAACCGGCTACATACTGGGTGCAACGCCCTGGAAACAGCAAATCATGCAGGTAGTCGGGACCCTCAGCGCCGCAGTGGTTTTAGGCCTGGTCCTGGACATTCTCCATAGCGCTTATGTGATTGGTTCTCCAACTTTATCAGCTCCCCAGGCAACATTGATGAAATCTGTAGCTGATGGTGTATTCAGCGGAAACCTGCCCTGGGGATTTGTTTCAATTGGTGCTGTTATCGCTGTTATTCTCATTTTGATGGATCTCCGCCAGGAAAAAATCGGATCGGATTTCCGAATTCCTGTCCTTGCAGTTGCTGTAGGAATTTATCTTCCCATCGAATTGACAGTTCCCATTTTTATTGGTGGGATGATCAATCATTTCGGGAAAAAATCCGGAGCAGGTGAAGCCAGGGAAAAGAAGGGATTATTGCTGGCATCAGGACTCATAACCGGAGAGGCTCTCATGGGAATTCTGGTTGCACTGCCTATTTTTCTCACAGGTAATAAAGATTGGTGGCCTTCCATTCACGGATTTTCACTGTTAGGTCCAATTGTTTTTATCAGTGTTATTGGCTGGCTTTACAAAGTTGTCACTAAAAAATAAATTGTGAATGTATCCTCTACAATTCTGAAGAGACTTCCCAAAGTGGAACTGCACTGTCATCTGGATGGTAGTCTCCGACCTCAAACAATGGTGTCTTTAGCTCAAAAAGATGGCATATCTCTCCCCACAAACAATGTCCCCGATTTGAAAAAAATGCTTTCTATTGGGAAAGACCAGGTGAGTTTGGAAGAATACATTAATCGTTTCCAAATTACATTGAGCGTCCTGCAAACCCCGGAAAGTTTGGAAAGAACTGCATTTGAACTGATTGAAGATGTTGCCGATGAAAACGTGCGTTACATCGAAATTCGATACTCTCCCATTTTACACACTCAACGTGGAATGACTTCTGAAGAATCCATTGAAGCAGTTCGGAAAGGACTGAGAAAGGGAAAGCGGGAATTTGGAGTAAGATCAGGGATAATCGTGTGTGGCATAAGGAATATTTCTCCGGAGGTCTCCCTGAAATTGGCAGAATTAACTTTGAAGTATAAAAATAAAGGAGTGGTGGGTTTTGACTTAGCCGGCGCCGAGGAAAACTTTCCGGCGAAGGATCATCGTGAGGCATTTTATACAATCCGGAATATGAACATAAACGCAACGATCCATGCCGGGGAGGCTTTTGGGCCTGCGTCAATTCATCAGGCAATTCATTATTGCGGGGCTCACAGAATTGGTCACGGCACCCGCCTGAAAGAAGATATAGATTTAATGAATTATGTCAACGACCACAGGATAACCCTGGAAATTTGCCTCACATCCAACTGGCACACCCGTTCCGTCCATTCCCTGAAGCATCATCCCATAAAATACTATTACGATCAGGGAATCAGGGTAACATTGAATACGGATAACCGACTTATTTCTGATACAACTTTGACTAAAGAATTTTTACTCGCGCATAAATTGTTCGGGTTCGGATTACGTGATTTTCGGGAGTTCACCATCACCGCTATGAAGAGCGCATTTTTACCTTACAAAGAGCGAAAAAAAATGATCAAAGGAATTGCGGAAGAATTGGAAAATGAGTTTAGTTTGATGCCGGAGTTTATAGAGAAAATGTGAAATGAAAAATTATCTTTTTAAGAAGAAATTACTCCATAAACTGTTCCTTATCAGTTTCGGACTAATACTAAGTATTTCTCTCTTAATAGCATGTGAATTTATAGTCCGATTCTTATTTCTAAATATCAATTTTCAATCCTCACAAAGAACCTTACTAAAGAAGAACGTATTCGGAACCACATATGGATTACGTCCAAACTTCACTGGGATAAGTTTCGGTTCTTCTATTGTAACAAATAATCTTGGTTTTCGAAAAAATAGTAATCCCTTTGATCCAAAAAAGCCCGCTTGATTAATCCTGGACGATTCTATTACCATGGGTCCAGGTGTACACCAAGATTCTACTTTTGTTAGCTTATTATCTACGAGATATCCTGAGCTAAACAATTTTAATGGGGGAGTGATTGGTTATTCCACAAGCGACTATTTAGCTGTAACTAATTATTTGATTGATAAAATCGATATTCAAAAACTAACTATTTGTTATTGTTTGAATGACACATATAATAATTTTACAGAAATAATTGATAATATGCCCGGTGGAACATTAAGAAAATACTTTGATCCAATACTCACTTGGTTAAGATCACACAGTAAACTATATCTTGTTGCAAAAAATCTAATTTCTGACAGAAGCAAGAAATACTTTGAATATGATTTGCAACCATATATGGAGGAAGAAAACGTTTATCATAGTGCTGTCGATGATTTAATTGTACTCGCTAATAAAGCAAAGAAAAGAAATATACAATTTGAAATTGTCCTATTACCATATGAATACCAATTAAGAAAAAAAGAAAGTCAAATGTTGCTACCTCAAACACTCTTGAGTAAAGATTTAACATTATCGGGTGTAACCTGTTATGATTTATATCCCTACCTTTCAGAACAAACAGATATTGACTACAAATCTATCTATCTTTTTGCGGATGGTATTCACTTTTCAAATAAAGGCCATAGAATGATAAGTAATTTTTTTTCCGACTATGTAATTAATGATGAATGACCGTAATCTTGCCAAAAGTACTTTCCCCGGTTTGGTCATAAACAGTTAACAAGTAAACTCCACTTCCTACCCACCTGCCCTGTTTATCTCTTCCATCCCAGGTAATCTGATCTCCATGGGTCCCTAAATCAATGTTCTTTATATCACGGAGAACTCTCCCTGTAATAGTCATTACTTTTAGAGAGGAGGCATCCTTCAACCCGTCCACGACCAATGGTGTTTCTGATGGGACATGAAATGGACTAGGAAATATTCTTAGGTTTTTATAATGTTCTCTTCCTTGAGTAAAAGGAATTCTAACCGCACTGATTCCCCTGTTAGTAGTAATCCAGGCAATTCCTTTTTCACTATCGAAATCAATATCAGTTACTCCATCAGAGAGCAACTGACTGTTTGATTTCCTCAATCCATCAATATCCGGCCAATAGGTTGCATTATTCAATAAAACATGAATTCCATCGGTTGTTGAGGTTACCCATATATTCCCCCTGTGATCAGCTTTTACCTTTGCATTTGGATCAGGTCCACCAAAAGAAATATTCGGGAAATAATAGTATAAATCTCCGTTTGTTGCACGAGGGCCCTGTCGTAATACTGGATTCTCATTAGAGTAACTGAGGTCAAAATAAGTCAATCCTATGGGGGTAAGAGCATATAACCGATTCTCCGGAGTTATAGCCAAGGACCAAACTGTATTATTTGTACTTCCAGGACTAACATCGATCCCTGTCATATAAAAATCATCAGGAGTGGAAGGATCACCCAAATATTCAAGCATTACCAGTCCCCCATTTGGATAATTGTCATTCATTTCGTTCTCAAAAGAACCGATCCAAATGCGATTCCAATCATCAATTACAATAGTATTAGTTGTTAAACTTAAAACGCCCCCTTCCAACTTTGGTCTTGCCATGTAAGAACCCCAATTCTCATCGGTATTACGGATTTGAATAGACTCATGTTTATTTCCTGCATAGGTATCCGCTACCCAAAGATTCCCAAAATTATCAAATTCAATATCCTTGACATTTATGTAATCTGTGGCAATATAATCTAAATAAGTTGTATCTATTAACTCAAAATTCCACGGTTCATCTATATCGATGATTACAATCCCTCCGCCATGTCTCCTGGGTTCTGATTGAGTACCGCGAATTGCACAATAAACCAACCCATCTGGTCCTTGTTCAATATCTGCCACAAATTCATCATTCCACAAAGAAGCAAAATCAATTGGGACCGTATCCGCTGAAAAATATTTATAATCAAATCCAGAATGAATTATCAGCGTATTTTTATCTGTTCCAATAATATTTCGCCAACCTGAAGGTTCTTTAACCGCGAGGCCTTTTGTGGAACCGGCAACAATTCGACCATCATTGAGTAC
>DTUJ01000023.1 GCA_012964235.1 Fidelibacterota bacterium | reverse complement strand
AAACTGCATAAGCACCTGTTGACAGGTTTGCCCACTCATCATTACTGTATCCTGTAGGTATCTCATCACCATTTCTGTAATGAGTGACTTTCAAATTCTCTGCCATCCAAACTTGTTCGCCTATCTGAACCGTCTCATATATATTACCGTCTATGTCGGTAACAGTATCCTGCCCCCAAGTTTCATTTCTCAACTCCAGGATCAGGTTCATAATGTAGGTGTAATCTTCCGGATTGCCCGGATCATAGGGAGTGATATTAAAAGTGGTATCAACGATACCGTTTCGATTTAAAAAATATACATATCTCTGGCCGGCTTCCCAATCTGTCCAAACGGGATATCCCTCACTCTGTGAATCTTCCGTCCAGGGCAGTATTCGCCCCTCAACCATTTGATCGAGATATTCATTGTACTGATCCTTGCCAACACCGATGACATGGACGTCCAAAATGTCCTGGGAGACCAGGTCAAGATAAATGCTGTTCAGGAAGCCGAACCGGCTTCTGCACGTCCCTCAGGATTCATGCCCAAAAAAGACAATGCAGATATCACCTAAAAAGTCAACAGGACTAACAATTTGTCCATAGGTCTCTGAATTTGGATTTAAATCTTCAAGGTAAAAAGGATCCTGGGCTATTCCCCACGAAAACAGTCCTGAAAAGAGTATGGCGGAAATGGCAAATATTCGGATGTTCATAAAGGATCTTCCCTCATGAATTTAGGGTGTTCTTGATGCACATGAATATGTGCAGTATGCGGGATAATATGATCAAATAGGTTCATTCACTCAATAAAGCTACCCACAATGTTAATAAGATTGCACGTAAATGTCAAACGGGGTGTGATCCAGAACACAGAATTTATTCCTGAATAATTTCCAATGAACACGGGTAAATTCCTGCATGCCCACCATACATCAGCTATTATCAGACAATACCCGGGGAGCAACATCCATTTTCAGAGATTCTCTTCAATTATTCCTCTCCTACCCGGATGAAACAGCAGTACAACGAGTCATCAACGAAGCGAAACAGTTAAAAAACCAATTTAATTCAATGGGAGTTTTTTACAATTTATGGAATACCGTTCAAACTGTACAAGAACCAACAATCCTGCGAAACATACTCAATGACCTTTTGTCATCCATAGATGAAAACCAGCAGGCGATTGGTCGAATTGGCGGAAATCATTTGCCCACTTCAGGAACCGTGTTAACCATCAGTAATTCAACTATGGTAGAAAGTACCATCCGGTATGCATATGATGCCGGAAAAAACCTGAAGATTCTCTGCCTGAGGTCAGCCCCTGCAAATGAGGGTGAACTCCTGGCATCCTCTCTGAAGAACGCAGGAATAAAAGTTGAACTATTAGAAGATGATACCTGCCAAAACCGGATTGAGGAAACTGACCTGGTCATGCTTGGCTGCGATCTGCTGGGGGGGAGATTTTTTATCAACAAGCGTGGCTCAGGTTCTTTGGTAGGGTATGCGGAGAGAATGAATAAACCAGTTTGGATTTTGGGGGATACGCTGAGGGTCGTAATGGATGGAGATACAACCCAGGGAACAGACCCGCTGTTTGAGCGGGTTCCCTATTCAAGCACTATGAAAATCGCCTGCGAAAAAGGGTTTTTAGGCTATAAAGAGTTAAAGGAATTTATTCTGAAATAACCGGTCAATCCTCCAATACCTTGAATACTTTATCACCCCGCCTGACTTTCTCACTCACTTTCAAACCGATGCTGTCCCCGGCTTTCGCTTCAGATACTGAAGCGTGTTCTATCTGCATGGATGTTATTGTTTCCTCAAGGTCGGTTGTATGGCCCTGGATATGAATAACATCACCAGTGTTCAGTTCTCCGGCGGTCAGGTCAATAGCGCCTACATTTATTTTCCCGAAATATTTTGAAATAAATCCTATTTCCTGTTCTTTCATTTTGGCACCTCAACTTTACCATAATTTACCGCGGAATCGTTAAACATAGCTATGGAATTCCTCCGGATGAAACCCAATTCACCAGATTATATTTACGTAACCCGTTTGGCGCTCAACTCCTGAACTCCAAACCAGCGTACTAACGAATCGCCAAAAACCGGGGTAAAAACGTTTAACGCCAGCAAAGGCTTAATGGGGCCCTTATTCACTATAAGTTCGGCTTTATTGCCTTTTATTGCCCGAATAACAGCATCAGCTACTGCTTGCGGAGGGGAAGTTCCCAGTAGTTTTGGCGCTTCCTGTCCTGAATTGTGAAACATCCCCGCTTCAGAAATGTACCCCGGCTTGATCGTGGAAACACCTACTCCTGTTCCCTTTAGTTCCTGCCTGAGTCCTTCACTCCACATGATCATTCCCGCTTTCGTGGCAGAATAAATTGCATTGTATGCAACACCCTTGCATCCCGCCAAAGAAGCGACGTTTACCACGTGCCCGGCTCCCCGATCCAGCATCCCCGGCAGGAGCAGTCGGGTCAATTCCATAGGTGCATGGAGGTTTACCGAAAGAATTGAATTCAATTCCCTGGCAGAATAATCTCCGTATTTCCTGTACATCTCTATGCCGGCGTTGTTCACCAGAATATCAATTTCTCCAATTTCAGATCTTATATCATTAATCAACTCAGGAATAAGCCTGATATTTTGCAGGTCAAATGGAAATACATGAGCACTGCTACCAAGTTCTTCCACTTTCAATTTTGCTTTATTCAGTTCATCTTCTGAACGGGCTACGCAGATGATGTTCAAGCCTTCCTTGGCCAGTGTATTTACAATGTAGGAGCCTATTCCTTTTGATGCTCCAGTAACCAACACAGATTTGCCTTTAAGATTTTTCATATCATTCTCCAATTATTTTTACCAAAACTCTTTTCCTCCTTCGTCCGTCAAATTCTCCATAGAAAATCTGCTCCCAGGTGCCAAAATGAAGCCGTCCCTCGGTGACTGCAACCACCACCTCTCTCCCCATAATTTGTCGTTTATGATGGGCATCCCCATTATCTTCTCCCGTCAAATTGTGGTCATAGCGGGAAAGAGGTGCATGGGGTGCCAGATCTTCCAACCATTTTTTATAATCCCGGTGCAGCCCCGGTTCATCATCATTGATGAATACCGATGCAGTAATGTGCATGGCGTTCACAAGGCAAAGTCCTTCCTTGATTCCGCTTTCAACGACAGCTGTTTGCACATCTTCACTGATATTAACAAAATCCATCCGGGTCGGGATCTCAAACCAGAGTTCTTTGTGAAATGACTTCATTGTGTCTGCCTCCTGTTAATCAATTAGTTGAGTTATGGCGTCACGATTATATATATCCAAATTCCCATGAAAATGACCGCGGTTGATTTGATTCCTTTGCCGGCCACATTCCCCAAAACAGTACCTAAGGCAGCCTGGTTTGATACCGAAATTGATTTTCCTGACATGGCTTCACTGAGAAAAGCACCCAGGTATGAACCTGCCAATAGTCCCACAAATGCCCCAATTAAAAACAAAACTCCGGCACCAATGATCGTTCCAAGAATCCCGCCGATAATGGCACAGACAGCAGACCGCCTGCTGGCTCCGTAATACCGGGCTGCAAGCCCACCCAATAATAATTCCATGATCTCAAGGAGAATGGAAACTCCGAATAATGCCAAAATAACACCAACCGTAATTGAATGATAATCGGTCATCCAACCCCAAATCAGGGCTACGATAGCTATGAGAAAAGTCCCTGGAAATCCAAGCCATGTGACGCACACAGCAATCAGAACTCCAAGGGTGATTCCAACAATTGTTATTACTGACATTTATTATTTTTTATTCCACAACTCCATTTAAGGCTGCTTCTTCCAGTTCTAATAGCATATCCGGAATATAATTTCTGCTGGTTTTCCTTACAATCCAGGACGGCACAACTCCCCCCGGATTGGTACATACTCTATAAATTAATTTGGTTTCTCCATCAGATTCCAAAACTTCCCAGCTCCCAAAGTTCACCGGTGGAATAATTAATTGTTCTGGAAAATCTTCCGGCTGGTTAAACTGAGTGCTTATCCATTCAATTCTTGACAGATGACGAATGTGATCAAATTGATACAACCGCGGTGCTAAAAAGGGAATATCCATAATCTGCCACCCCTGTTGATGCTGAGCACTGTTTCGATGATTAAACCCCGCTTTTACTATATAGGCACTGGAAAGGGTCTCCGGATATTGATCTACTGCCCAGGCAACATTCAATAGCGCATCCGTGGACACTGGTGTAACTAATTCGACCCGAAATGCAGGGACTGGTGAAACGAGAATTGGTTTCTCAAATACTCTGATCCGCTCTTTCTTTGTGATAAGCGTCCATCCGGAATCACTGAATAATTCATGCCATTCCGGTGGATATTGAAAATCTTGTGAAAAAAGGAAACCAAAAAACAAACCATAAATTGGAAAAATAAATATCTTATTCCTTAATAATAGATCCCTTAACACAAGTAATATTTTTAGTTATTTTCTGACAGAAATATGCGTTGAGTTAAATTCGCGGGGACGAATGGTCAAGAAGTAGAAATAATTATTCGCACTTAGAAGTATCCTGT
>DTUJ01000022.1 GCA_012964235.1 Fidelibacterota bacterium | reverse complement strand
CTTTTTATGGCCAAACAGATAAATGGGTATCATTAATGAAAGCATCTATTAAAACAGGTGTGCGATTTACAGCACAACGTATGATTCGTGATTATAAGAAAAAATATTATTAAATATCGAAAACCAGTTTTACCTTTTTTCATCATTGCCAGGGTTATAGTCTTTGTCATATCCGGTTTCCTCTTTTCCGGCTGTGAATCCTCTGATGAAATTACCCTTAATATCTGGCACCAAATGCTGTATGAAAATAGAAAAGCATTAAGGGAGGTGTGTGATAAGTATGAGGATTCCCATCCTGGTATAAATATCAATCTTATTTATAGAGAAACAGAAGAACTTCGATCCAATTTTCAGTCTGCAGCTTTAGGTGGCAGCGGTCCCGAACTTATTTATGGGCCTTCAGATCAGGTAGGCCCATTTGCAGTAATGGGGATCATTAAACCTCTGGATGATCTTTTTCCACCCTCTTTTTTCAATCAATTCTCATCCAATGCAGTTGTTCAATTTCAGGATAAAACTTGGATGGTAGGGGATGGTGTTGGTAATCATTTGATGCTTATGTATAATAAGGACATAGTCTCATCTCCACCAGAAAATACAGATGAAATGATTAAAATCGGAAAATCACTGACGAAGGATTTGGATGATGATGGTATTATTGATCAATATGGATTGGTGTGGAATTTTACAGAACCTTTTTTCTATGTTCCCTGGATCGGAGGATTCGGAGAATGGTTTATCAATGATGACGGTTCACCGAATTTGAATACAAAATCAAATGAAAATGCATTTGCATTTATTAAATCGCTTCGGGATGAACACAGAATTATTCCGAAAGAGTGTGACTATGAGACTGCCAATGCACTATTCAAGACAGGAAGAGCAGCCATGATCATCAACGGTGACTGGAGCTGGGGTGATTACCGTGATAAGGTTGATTTTGGTATTGCTGCATTACCCATGGTTTCATCTACCGGGGTTTTTCCCACTCCATTAGTCAGTACAAAAGGTTATTCCATTAATGTTCACACAACCAGTGAAAAATTGAGTCATACGATTGATCTCATGACCTATCTCACCAGCCCAGAAGTGCAGCTTCATTATATGAGAAGATTAAATGTTCAGCCTTCTTCCTTGGCTGCATTGTCTCACCCGGATGTGCAGGCCAACAGTCTTCTTAAACAAAATGCAGCCATTATTAAAAAGGGACGACCCATGCCTGTTGTTCCGGAATTAAGGGCCATCTGGGATGCATTAAGAGGAGAATATCAATCGGTTCTTGCCGGGACAAAGGATCCTCACACCGCTGCAGTTGAATCGCAGAGGAAAGCCATCGATCAGATAAAAACAATGAATCTTGTTATCGAACCAGGGGTTCAGGGGAAATTTATCAAGGGACTGTTGTTTCTTTTTATTGCGGCTTTGGGAATTATTTTTTGGATCAAAAAGAAAATTTACTTGAGATCATTTCAAGAGAACAAATTTGCTTATTTAATGCTTTTACCGGCATTTCTTGGAATCATGTCTGTAATAATATTTCCATTTGGATATAATTTAATTATTTCACTTTCTAATTTCAGTTTGCGGACGTTTAAAGATTGGGAGATCATTGGTTTTCACCACTTCGCCTCGGTTTTGACGGATGGAGGATTTTATTCACTTTTTGGAAAAACGATCATTTGGACTGTAGTCAATGTGTGCTTTCATGTGTCTCTGGGAGTGTTTTTAGCCGTAATGATCAATAGGACTCTTCCTGCAAAGAGGACATTGCGGACTCTTCTTATTATTCCGTGGGCACTACCGCAATATATTGCTGCACTAACCTGGCGGGGGATGTTCAATCAGGAGTACGGTTCCATTAATTTGATATTGAACAAGTTTTTCAATATGTCTCCCATACAATGGTTGAGCCAGCCAGTTGAAGCATTTTCTGCGTGTATCATTACGAATATCTGGCTTGGATTTCCTTTCATGATGGTGGTTGCTTTGGGAGGATTGCAATCTATTCCAAAAGAAATGTACGAAGCCTCCCAGGTGGATGGCGCATCCCGGTGGCAGCAGTTTTGGAATATCACTCTGCCCATGATTAAGCCTGTCATGATACCGGCAGTGATTTTGGGTACGATCTGGACGTTTAATAATATCAATGTAGTTTGGCTGGTGAGTAATGGAGGGGAGCCTTCTGACTTAACACACATATTGGTGAGTTACGTTTATAAGGCAGCATTCAATTTATACCGCTATGGATATGCCGCTGCTCTATCCATGATCATTTTCCTGATCCTGTCAATGTTCACTGTTTCTTTTATGCGAAGATCAAAATTGGACGCTGTTGTTTAAAGTATTATGTCGAAAAAAATAGAAACACTTTTCATTTTTTCATTTCTGGTTTTATTTACCTTGGCAACTCTATATCCGGCTTTGAACATTATAGGAATTTCCTTGCGGACCGATGACGCATTTCAAACCCGTTCACTGGCTTTGTGGACAGCGGAATCAAGTTTTAGATCTTATTTTACCCTGTTTCTTGAAACTGATTTTCTCACGTGGATGAAAAATTCTTTTCTCGTAAGTTTTGTTGTGACCCTAACAGGAGTTGTTCTTGCGTCGACATCAGGCTATGCTCTTTCCAGGTTTAATTTCATGGGAAGAAGAGCTGTACTGTCTTCATTACTCATGACTCAAATGTTTCCTGCCACGATGTTGCTTTTGCCATTTTTCATTTTATTGGCAAAGTTGAAACTGATAAACTCCTACTTAGGGCTCATTATCATTTACTCATCCACAGCGCTTCCGTTTTGCATTTGGCAAATGAAAGGATATTATGATACCATTCCTGCTGCATTAGAAGAAGCTGCCCGGATGGATGGCTGCAGCAGGTTTTCTGCATTTATAAAAGTGATCCTGCCCGTGTCTTCCCCGGCTTTGGTGATTACTGCCCTGTTCAGCTTTATGGCAAGTTGGAGTGAATATGTGGTGGCTGCCATTGTGTTACAGGACCCGGAACTATACACACTTCCCCTGGGGTTGAAATCATTTCAGGCAAGCCTGGCAACCCAATGGGGGCTCTATGCTGCAGGAGCTGTTGTGGTGAGTATTCCGGTGACGATATTGTTTATTTCACTTTCAAGATTTTTAGTATCCGGATTGACTGTGGGAAGCGTGAAAGGATAAACATGGCGGGTGTATCTTTACAGGCTATTTCAAAATCTTTTGGTGATAATACTATCCTGAAAGGAATCGATGTTCAGGCACACTCTGGAGAATTTATGGTAATCGTTGGGCCGTCAGGATGTGGGAAGTCAACCCTATTGCGGATCATTGCCGGACTTGAAACGCCGGATGGAGGTGAGGTTATCATAGATGGGGAAAGAAAAAACGATACAGATCCATCCAAAAGAGAAGTGGCAATGGTCTTCCAGAATTACGCACTGTATCCCACCATGACGGTTTATGAAAACCTGGCATTCAGCCAGCGGATAAGGAAAAGAAGTAAGGATGAAATTGACAAGCGGGTAATGGAATCTGCCGAGATGCTGAAAATAGATGAACTCTTAGACAGAAAGCCTAAAGAATTGTCTGGTGGACAACGTCAGCGGGTTGCACTTGGAAGAGCACTGGTTCGGAAACCAAAAGTATTTCTCTTTGATGAACCTCTTTCCAATTTAGATGCGAAACTCAGGCAGGAAATGAGGCTGGAGATCAAAAAGCTCCACACCCAACTGAACAATACAATGATTTATGTAACCCATGACCAGACAGAAGCCATGACAATGGCGGACAGAATCTGCCTAATGAACAATGGAATCATTGAACAAATTGGAACGCCGGAAGAATTGTATAATAAGCCGGCAAATACTTTCGTTTCCACTTTCATCGGAATGCCACCCATAAATTTGATTGACGGAGAAGTGTGTACGGAAAATGGCAGTGCTTTTTTTATAAGCGACGGAGTGAGAATAAATTTGGATAAAATAAAGAACATTGAATTATTCAAAGATTTGGATAAACATGTTATTATGGGAATAAGGCCGGAAAACCTACATGATAATTATTTTGCAGAAATCAAAGACCCGGAGAACACTATTAAATGTACAGTGGATTTAGTGGAAAACCTTGGTTCTGTTGCACTGGTGCATTCCCATTCCGGAGATGCTCATCTTTCAGCAACTTTAACAACGGAAAAAATAATTCATCCTGGTGATTCTCTTGATCTGATTGTTGATGTGAATTCACTTCATTTTTTTCATCAAGAGACAAAAGAAAGAATCAAATTATAATATCAGTAAAATTAAAATGAGATTGGTTCAAAAAATAGGAAATACAAATTTATAAGAAATTCTATTTGTGATGAAGAGCACATCATTATTTAGTCAGAATATTTAATTTCAAAAAACTGTTAATTATGATGGAAAACGAAGTTAAAAATGTAATATTGTGTAATTTTAAACAGGGTCAATAGTGAAATTTTATTCTATAATATTTACAGTGCTGCTTAATGTATCGTCTGCTCAAAATGTAGTTTTTTGGGAGCCAGAAATTCCTGTATCGGGAGGTGATATAACCATTTACTACAATA
>DTUJ01000021.1 GCA_012964235.1 Fidelibacterota bacterium | reverse complement strand
GAAAAGCTTTCCTAAAAAAGCCATGAATAATTAAAGTTTCTTAAACTCTTTAAAAAATGTCCTGATATAAACAATCCAACTGATCAACAGTAATGGAATTAATATCAATAGACATGTCATTGTCAATAATTCCAATATTTCTGTGCGTGGAATTATTTTAAGCAGGACAAATAATGCAGTCAATCCGCTCGCCCATTTTCCAAACATGTTTGCACTGAGCACTAAATCTGTATAATTTATAAAATAAATTGCTCCAATCGAAATGGAGACGTAACGAAGGATTAAAACAATAAAAAACCACATTGGAATAATTCCATTCAAAATAAGGTAAAATACAACAGAACCAATACAAATCGTATCGCAGATAGGATCCAGCCATTTCCCAATATGAGTGACTTCATGGGCACGACGGGCAAAAAAGCCATCCAACATATCCGACAAGGCTGCTATCAAAATAAGCCCCAGTGTAATCAACCACCATTCCTGATTCTGTAAGGAATATATGATGGGAATTGCCATAAAACCCCTCCCCAGACTGATTATATTTGCTACCGTCAGAATCCGGGTTGGATCGGTAATTTTTGGTTTATGTATCTTCTCGTTCAATCCGTTTTAAATCAGAAGTTGTTATTGAGTCGTTATCAAGTGATAAAACAGTATCACAAATGGTGTTTACAAATTCAACATCATGTGATATGACTATCAAATGTTTTTGCTTTAAATATCTCTGTAAATACTGGAGTAAATTTACCTTTTGTTCCCAGCCCAATCCAAATGTAGGTTCGTCTAAAATAAGAAGATCAAATTCACAGTGGGTAAGAATTACGATAAGGGCAATACGCAAAATAGACCAAGGAATATCATATGATGATTTATTTCTAATTAAATCCCATTTAATCTGGTTCCGTTCCATAACAGTGATGCATTTTTTGTGCAGATGTACTTGAAGTTTTCCAATACGAAGAAATTCCTGCAGGAGATCCTCAAGGGTCTTCTCGCCAATTAACCTTTCCGGAAATTGATCTAAATAAGCAATTGTTGGAGCAATCCCTCCTTCTAACTTTAATTTTATTACTCCGCTATCAGGATGATTGATTCCAATCATAAGTGAAGCCAGGGTCGTTTTACCAGACCCATTCGCTCCCACAATGCCCAAACTTCTGGAATTGTTTACTGTACAACTCATTTGCTTAAACAATATTCTTTCATCTCTGTAGGCAAAAAACATTGAATCAATTTCAAGATTTAATGACCCCTTCTTTAATTTGCAGCAGGGATACATTGGTTTTTCACCAAAATTAAATTGAGATAAAGCTGAAAGCGATAATTCCCAGTGGGTAACTCCATATTGAAGGTCATCAATATCAGAAGTTAACCAAAGAACAATCTGGTTATTTTTGAATAATTTCTGTTGGATATTTTCCAGTATAAAGTTTTTCATTCTATGATTTAGAAATGAAAGACAATCATCCAAGATTATTAATTCCGGTTCAGTGCTGAACGCAGTGATAATATTCAATATTTCTTTCTCCCCGCCACTTAAAGTAACTGGATGCCTCGAACCATTAACAGAAAAAGGTAATTCCTTTTTCAATGCCAAAAAGGCGGATTGAATAGCAGCCGAATCCGTTTGATTGCATTCCAGCGAAAATGCAAGTTCCCCATCTACTGTATCGCTTACTATTTGACTATCAGGATTTTGTAAAACGATTTGGATTGGATTTGGACATTTTTGAATCTCCACATCAAAATTTCCAGGATACTTTCCATGTGTTCCTGACAGATGTTGAACAAGATTTGACTTACCAACACCGCTTTCGCCATAAATCACATGAAGACCGGGCTTCAACTTTACTTCGGTGGAATTGCCGGGAAATCGAGTAAAATCAATAGTAAATAGAAGTGTATCAATCACGAATAATCCCACGAACCACCCGAGTCGAAGAACCTAAGTTTTGATGAATAACATCAGTTGCTGCATAACTGGCATTCAAATAATAATCCTGGTCATTTAACAGTGCAGACAATTTGGTTGTCACATCCATTGAGGATTCGACTGAAAATCCTCCACCAGCCTGAAGAAGTTCTCCCGCTTCATGAGAATTATCGTGCTTAGGTCCAAACAAGACAGGAAGCCTCGCAATTGCCGGTTCCATGACATTATGAACACCGGTTGAAAATCCCCCACCAATATAAGCAATTTGACACTGCCAGTAGAGTTTTGATAAAATTCCAACAACACCAACAACAACAACTCGTGCTCCCCTGATATCCAGGTTAATTTTGGAGTTATGTCTTCTAACACTTAATCCATGCTGTTCGAATTTCTTAATCGCTGCCTGTATATTTTCATCGGTGGGTTCATGAGGAACCCACAAGAGGGATATCTCCTCATTCTCTTTTAATAACTGTATTATGGGTTGACTGATTACTGCTTCATCTTCAGGCCAGACACTTCCAGCAACAATTCGTTTTTCACGCTGTAATAC
Organism: Fidelibacterota bacterium; assembly: GCA_012964235.1. GTDB lineage: Bacteria > Fidelibacterota > Marinisomatia > Marinisomatales > UBA8229 > UBA8229. Next base: position 18,482 of record DTUJ01000021.1, on the reverse strand, counting down.
CGACATGGTCCGTTCCTTTGTGAATGTATCGGCATGGTTTTTAACCTGATCATACCGAGGATTTCCCAAAACACGAATTAACGGTGATTTATTAACACTGACAATTTTTTGGAGGAGAAGATAATCAGAACCTGAAATAGTATAGATTGTGGAGAATGAATGATACACAGAACGATAAAAATTTCGTATTACAGGAAAAATTTTATAGGTCTTATCTTTAAAATAAGCGGCAAAGATAGTTGTATGAATATTCCGAAGATATGAAATCCAAACCAAATTAGGCCAGATATCATATCCCGCAAAAATAACCTTTTTGGGGCGAATTATTTTCAATGCTTTCCAAATACTCCAAATAAAGTCAAATGGAAGATAAATCTTACAATCTATTTGCTCATTTTTCACATTCTGGTATCCAGCCGGAGAAAAAAAAGATACAAGGACTGTACACTGTGGTTCAATTTCTTTTAATCCCGCGAGGACAGGAAGAACTTGCTGAAATTCACCATGGGAGGCCACATGAAACCAATACACATCATGGGATCGGTCAAAATCCTTAAAATATGACCGTAATGTATAAAGAGACATCATACGTCCCTTAAAACCATCCTTAAGTTTCGGGTTGAAAAATGTGCCGACTAAACCAAAAACAAACAAGAGTGGAAAGAGAATCAGATTATATAAAAATGCCCAAAATATAATCATACTTCTAAAACCTTTTGGACAGCAGTTTTTACTGTTCGTGGATTAATTGAATTCATACAAACCTGTTCGCCTCTGTAACAGGGCTTTCTTCCATTTTGTGAGCATGGCCGACACCAAAGATCCTCACTTTCAACGATTATAGATTCAGATAAATTTGGTCCACCACCAGTTTCTACCGAGGTGGGTCCCATTATCATTACAACAGGAACTCCAAGGGCTTCCGCTCCATGTACGAAGCCTGTATCACTTCCGATGACTAGCTTTGCCTGAGAAATAAAAGCTAAGGTTTCCCGTAAATTCGTTTTTCCATGAAGATCAACAACCTGAGGGTTGATTTCCGACAATTCATTACAAATTATATCGGATGATGATCCAATGAGCACCGCATGTAGATTGTTCCTTTCCAACTCTTTGATTACCTCAGTATATCCTTGGCAATTCCAAATTTTTTGCTTCCATGCTGCTCCAGGTATAATCACACCATAATCACCCAAAATCTTCATTTCTTTAAGCTGATCTAAAGCAATTTGTTTTTCTGATTCTGAAAGAAAAAGAGATGTTTTAGGAATAGAGGTTTCCGTATCCAATAAATCAATCAATGGTTCGTGAAGAAGGCTCAGTTGAGAAAAGGTATCAGAAAAACGATTGATATGAAATTGAAAGAGCTGGAATCGTTTCCATCTGGGTTTTTTCAAAATTCGTATTTCTGAATTTTTCATTTGTTTCCTGATGATCTTAGATCGAAGAGTATTATGGAGATCCACAACTAAATCATAATCCATTGTGTTCAGATGTTTTCCAGCTCTTTTTATCTGTACAAATCCTGCTGCTCTCTCCAGAATAAGAATCTCATTGATGTATGGATGACCTTCCAGGATTGAAGAATAATCATTCATAGTGAAAAAATCAATCCGGGCTTCAGGAAAGCACTTTCTAAGAGAAGCGAGCGGAGATGTTGACAAAATAATATCCCCGATGGAACTGAATTTGAGAATTAGGATTTTCAAAATTTAACGAAATATGTAATTCAATAGTTTAATATACAATCCTAGAATGATCATCATCCATCAATAGTAGATCATGCGCTTTATTTTGTTCTATGGGCATTAAAAACCAATAAATCTACCATAGATTTCTTATAAGAAGAATCCTCATAAGTTTTGATTGCCATCATTGCGTTGTTTGAAAAATTATCAATTTTTTTTCTCGCATAATCAAATCCGTCACCTTTCTCAATTAGATTCCGCAATTCACGAATAATTTGGGGAGTTTTCTTCTTTGTTCGAATAATTGTATTCATCCGTTTCTGATCGCTCTTTTGCAGGGTATGAAAGCTGTGAATATAGGGAAGAGTAATCATGCTTTTTTTTACATCATGTGCAACATCTTTTCCAATATCTGACTCTCGAGCTAACAAATCAAATAAATCATCTTTTATCTGGAAAGCCATACCAAAGTTTTGACCAAAATCTTTCATGGCTTTCCGATCCTCCAGGTTGTTTGTGGTGGTCAGTGAGCCAAGTTCACACGAAGCAGAAAACAAAGAAGCTGTTTTCCGGGAAATAACATCATAATACAACTTTTCAGAAACAGACTTCCTGAAATTTTTTTCGATCTGAAGAATCTCACCAGAACTCATCTGTTCTGCAGTTCCAGATATAAGTTCCAGTACCTCAAAGTCTTTGAGCTTAATCATATTAATCAAAGATTTACTTAAAATATAATCACCCATCAGTACGGATAATTTATTTTTCCATTTTTTATGAAGGGTAGCCCATCCACGGCGAAGATTTGCCTCATCAACAACATCATCGTGAATTAACGTAGCAACGTGAAGCATTTCAATCATCGCTGCAGCTCGGTAACTGTTTGCAGTGGGTTCCCCACAGATATGTGCTGAAAAAATTGTTAAGTATGGCCGGATATGTTTGCCTCTTCGCATCATCATATATTTCGCTAAGATGTTAATCAATCGAACTTCAGACCGAAGCGAATCCTTCAATTCCTTTCGGAATAAATGAATATCTTCATTAATGGGTACAGTTATTTCCTTTAATGATTTGATGTCTTGTACCTTTGTGTTAATATTATTCATCACTAAAATTTAATCAATTCTCTGTCACGTACGCACTCGTTGATGAAATTGTACTTTTAATCTGTTTTCAGATTGGTAGTTTCTTCTTCTGTCTTTGTTGCAAGCCAGGAAACACCGATACTTACCTCGTACAGAATTGTCAAAGGGAGAGCCATGAGAAAAAGACTGATAGGATCAGGGGGAGTAATCATTGCAGAAAGAATTAATATGATAACAATTGAATGACGGCGGTAATGTCTCATAAAAGGAGGAGTTAGAATTCCAATGGAAGACAAGATATATGTAAGTACAGGCAGTTCGAAAATCAGTCCGGTACCCAGTAAAAGCCAAGTCATGAAACTAAAATAATAATTAATAGAAAAGTTATTTTGGATGTCACCATATCCAATGGAAGTAAAAAAATTTAGCGAAAATGGAATAATAACAAAATAAGCGAAAAGAACGCCTGCAAGAAATGAAATGAATGTAAAAATAATTAGTGGGAAAATATATTTACGTTCATTCACTAGTAAACCAGGTATAATAAATTTCCACGTTTGATATGTTAAAACAGGGATTGCAAGAATGACTCCGCCAACAAATGCAAGTCCCCATTTGATTAAAAACATTCCCTGCACTTTAAGAACTTGCAGGTCTAAATCCAGCTTCCTTGTCGGCAGGATCAGTATTTCAATAACCTGATCAATAAAGAAATATGTGACGATAGCTCCAATAAGAACTGATGTTAATGCCTTGATAAGTCTCCATCGCAACTCTTCCAGATGATCCAGAAAAGACATATTTCCATGACCCAGATCAGCCATTTTCAAAGGAGGTTAGTAATCCTTCCGCAATTTCATATGGAGAAAATTGAATAGATTCTACTGATTGAGTAGCCTTCTCTAACTGTTCTAATCGATGCGAAGACCAAAATTTGCTCAACAATCGGTCCTTAATCAACCCACGGATTCGCTCCCGATGTCTTTCGAGGCGTTTTGATTCAAGAATCCCTCTTTTGTCCATTTCTTTTAAATGATCTTCTATGAGTTTGTACCAATCAAATACACCTTCACCCGTACTCGCAATCGTATTAATAACTGGGGGTTCCAAAGAATCCGGTTTTGAGAAACTATGCAAAAGTGCCCGAAGGGTTTGAGCTAAACGGTTTGCACCTTTCTTATCAGTTTTATTAATAACAAAAATATCAGCTATCTCCATTAATCCAGCTTTCATTAATTGAATTTCATCACCTGTCCCTGGCATGAGCACTACAACAGTCAAATCAACTGCTGTTACAACATCGTGCTCTGCCTGTCCAATACCAACTGTTTCAAATATAATAATATCTTTCCCGCTGGCAGCTATGACATCACCAACATCTTGTGCTTTTTTAGCAAGACCCCCTAAATATTGATGAGATCCCATACTCCTGATGTACACATCATTATTATCAAAAAAACGGTTCATCCTTATCCGATCGCCTAACAATGCACCACCAGAAAACGGACTGGTAGGATCGACTGCTACAACACCGACGGATTTATCTTGGGAGAGAATTTCCGGGATCAAACAATCCACCAGTGAACTTTTTCCAACCCCTGGAGGGCCTGTTATGCCAATCCTGATAGAATGATGTATGTAAGGGTGAAATTGAATAAAATAATCAGGAGGAATATCCTGATCATTTTCGATATGACTTATTGCCTTGGACAGCTCTCTATGATTATTTGAACGAATACTTTTGAGCATCGTACTGTCCATAGAACTGCCGTGTTTTATAAATTACTAATTATCAGGAAAAAAGTCGACAAAATTTGATAAAATTGCGTATGGTTGTTTTACGACCACGACGGGCGATAAACCGTTTTTTCTCTAGTGATTTTAGGACTCTGGATACAGTTTCTCTGGAAGTACCAGCCATATTTGCAATATCCTGATGATAGGGTAAATATTGGATAGTTACGGTCCCTCCTTTTATTTGACCTAATTCTTCTGCAAGGCGTATGAGAGCAATACATATTCGCTGTTCCGCATCACTAAGAGATAAACTCTCAATCTGTTGATCACTATATCTTATTCGGGAGGTTAATTCTTCTAAAAGCTTAATAGCAATTTGGGGGTAACTTTCAAGAATATATAAAAAGTCACCACGTTGCAAAGACAAAAGTACAGAATCATCAATGGTGACAACATTCGCCGATCGTCCCTCACCATCCAGTAATGCCATTTCTCCGAAAAAATCTCCCTCTCCAAGCATAGCCAATATCACTTCCCGTCCATCATCACTCATACGGGTTACTTTTACTGCACCTGACTTTATTAAGAAAAATGTCCTCCCCATACTTTCTTCAATGACAACCATTTTACCCTTTGAATAACTTCTGGTTATCATTTTTTCAGATATTTTTTTCAGCGAAATTTTATTTAAAATAGAAAAAAGAGGAACCGACTGCAATAATTCAATTTTGTCCATTGTAGAAAATACAATAATATTTTAATTTTTCAAATTATAGTTTAAGAATAAATGGACATCCCAATTCAAGCACATTATAACTATATTTGTTTCGATTGACTTCAAAGACAAAATTGAAATAAGTTTAACCCAATAAAAATATAGAAAGAACAAAAATGGATAGACACCCGCAACAAATTAAACGTGAACGACAGGATATAACCCGTAGAAACCGAAATATTCGAAACATGTCAAAACTCAGGACTCTTATAAATAACGTCTTACAGACAAATGACCCGGTTGAGGCGGATTCTGTTTATAAAAATACAGTTAGTTTTATTGACAAAATGGTAAGCAAGCGTTTAATACATAAAAATACAGCAGCTCGCCGTAAAACACAGATTACTCGACATGTTAATTCTATTAGAAAAGATTAACGATCAAATCCCTGATAATTTGGAGCTTCTTTCATGATACGCACTTCATGGGGATGATTTTCCTTTATTCCCGCGCTTGAAATCTGAATAAAATTTGATTTCTCACCAAACTCTTTAATAGTCTCCACACCACAATATCCCATTGATGATCTCAAACCACCTAAGAGTTGATGGATGGCATTTTGAACTGATCCCCTGTATGGAACCATACCTTCAATTCCCTCAGGTACAAGCTTGGAACTGTCCATCCCTTCCTGAAAATACCGGTCACCACTCCCTTCCTTCATTGCTTCCATAGAACCCATGCCGCGGTAGGTCTTATATTGACGTCCTTCATATAAAATTGTTTCTCCGGGGCTTTCATCCATTCCAGCGAGGAGATTCCCAATCATGACGGAATCCGTCCCAGCAGCAAATGCTTTGGCCATATCACCGCTATACCGAATTCCACCATCAGCAATAACGGGAATGTTATGTTTCCGGGCTTCATCCACACAATTCATGATCGCCGATAATTGAGGAACCCCAGCCCCAGCAATAATACGTGTTGTACAACTTGATCCTGCTCCAATCCCTACTTTAACTCCATCAACTCCACTATCAACAAGCGCTTTTACTCCATCCGAAGTAGCAACATTTCCTGCAATGACATCTACTGAAACCAAAGATTTAATTTTTTCAGTAGTACCTAAAACACCGGAGGAATGTCCATGAGCAGTATCGACGACAATGGTATCTACATGGGCATCAGCTAAGGCTTGTACCCGTTCTAAAACGTCTTTACTCATACCAACGGCAGCACCCACCCTGAGACGTCCATTTCTATCTTTGCAGGCATTGGGAAATCGTTCTTTTTTTTGAATATCTTTCACCGTTATTAAACCAGCCAAATTACCCTTTTCATCCACAACAAGGAGTTTCTCAATACGATGTTCCTGTAAAATCTTTTTCGCTTTTTCCAGGGTTGTCCCAATGGGAACAGTCACAAGATTTTTAGATGTCATCCTGTCCTTTACAGATAAATTTAAATCTGTTTCAAAACGAATATCCCGATTTGTTAAAATACCAACAAGTTTCCCCTTTTTCACTACCGGAAGACCACTGATTTTGTTTTGATCCATAAGTTGTTTTGCTTCACGAATTGTTTTTGAAATATCCAAAATAATAGGATCCATGATCATTCCACTCTCTGAGCGTTTTACCTTGGACACCATTGATGCCTGGTCTTCAATGCTCAGATTTTTATGAATAATGCCAACTCCACCTTCTCGGGCAAGTGCTATTGCCATTTTTGTTTCGGTCACTGTGTCCATTGCTGCACTGAGAATTGGGATATTCAGTTGAATGGAGGATGTCAGTTTGGAGGAGACATTAACTTCTCTTGGGAACACAGATGACTTTTGAGGTACTAACAGAATGTCATCAAAAGTCAAGGCGAATGTAAATGGTGGACGGTTTTTCACGTGTCTTACTCCAATGAACTAACTTTTTGAATAGCGCTTTGTACAAGATTTAGCTGAAGTTCTTTTTTATCAGGCTCACCGGTTGTTATTTGGATTAGCTTCCAAAAGCCTGTATTGACCTCATAAATTTTATCTCCCCGTGCAAGGATATCAGCCAATCGTTTGTGTGATGATTTGACCGCTTCTTGAGCGTCGCGCTCAATTCGCACTGTTACCTGACCTTTAAGGGAAGTGGGGAATTCCTTATATGTATATGTTTTAGAAGAAATTGATACAGCTGACATAAGGAAATTTAGGATAAGTATTTGTCAAGAAGAAATGAAGAATTTTGGATAAATTGATATAATGGAAATTAAATAGTAACTCATAGACCTTGTAAAAAGTAAGATAACTCGATCAATATCTAAAAGTTCAATTCATTAATATTTTCCACCACTTCATGATGAACAGGGATGGAATCACTGAAATGCTTACCGTAGCCTTTTGTAATAACGCGGTCATCAAGTACAATAAATGTTCCCTGATCCAGTGTGGATCGTATTAAACGGCCAAAGCCCTGACGAAACTTTATGACACACTCGGGAATGGTATAGTCAAAAAAAGAACTTCCTCCAGACATATCAACCGATTTTGAATAGGCCCACACCACCGGTTCTGTGGGTACACTAAAGGGGAGTTTGGTAATAATAAGTGTTTCGAGAAGTTCACCCGGAAGATCAATGCCTTCCCAGAAAGCATTTGTACCCAACAAAATTCCATTTGGATTACTGTGCATGCCCTGTAGGATTGAGTAACGGGAAGCACCATATCTCTGGGCAAATACAGGCAAATCCCTCCCCCCCGGTTTGGAACGTAATTCACGGTACGTTTGATTTAACATTTTATGTGAAGTAAATAAAGCCATGATTCTATTATTATGACTATTATGAACATTGTAAATTATAGAAGCAATTGATTCTGGATCATTGCTGATATCTTTTTTCCCGCCGTATTGAAAATAGTTAACCTGATCTTCATAATAGAAAGGACTCGCAAATACATCGGTTTTCAATTGTGTCTTTTTTAGGTTATTTAATCCTACCCGTTCACGGAAATAGTCAAAAGATTCATCAATCTGGAGAGTCGCTGAAGTCAAAATACAATGATCCAGTTTTTCAAAGAATTGGGAGGATAACATCTGTGAAACATCAATGGGAGAACTATGTAACGACAGACTAAGTGTTCTGCCCTCAGCTCCTGGCTGTATAAATTTTCCTTCCTGCCAATACACCCAGTCAGGATTCTGGTTTGCCGTCAACATGACCAAAATCGCTGACTTTTCTTTCAGTAAATCTATTCGTTGCTCCAAAGTATGATGGAGATCAGGATATTCCTTTTTATCAGAATCTATTGAAAGCAATTTTCTTTCAATTCGATCCAGGTTTTGAAGAAGATTATTCAGGATAGAACTCAACCAATGCAGCTCACCTTGAACGCTTCCAAATTCTTCAGTGAGGTTTTCTATGATAACCTTTTTTGTATATGTGTCTTTCACTGAATATCGTTTCGTATAATGCAGGCTAAGAATATCAAAAAAGTCCTTCACTGCTTCCATTCCTTCGTTCACTTGATCTTGCAGGTTTTTGTAATAAGATTCAAACTCTGGATAAAGTTTTGACAAGTCTTTTAAACCCTTAGACCACCAAACGGTACCAATGTTTGACGGGTCAATACTACGCAAAACCGACATGATTACAAATTGATCCATGTGAATTGAGAATTGACTGTAAGCTGTACTTATTAAATTATGAGCCTCATCGATAATCACTGTATTATAGGGTGGCAGAAATCCTGATGATGTGATTTCAGACAATAAAAGAGCATGATTTACAATGATAATTTGAGCATCAAAAACTGAACGGCGGACCTGCCCGAAAAAACACCCTTTATATTTCGAACAAATATTTGTTGTGCAGAAACCCGGTTCACTTTGAATCAAAGATGCAATTCTACCAGGATGGCTGCTCCAAAAACCATTACACTCCGACAAATCTCCAGTGTCCGTATATTCGAGCCAAACAAAAATTGGTAATAGGCTTTCTATTTCTTTGGGAGATAATTGTTTTCCATTATCAGCAATTTCCCAGTTCAATCTTGTCTTGCAGATATAATTATTCCGTCCTTTTAATTTAACGGCATTAATTGATACATCAAGCGCTTGTGCTAAAAGAGGCAGGTCTTTGTAAAATAATTGATCCTGAAGGTGTTTTGTATGGCAGGAAATAATGGTTGGTCCCTCATCTCCAGCAATAACAGCCCGCTTCAATGCAGGAAATAAATATGCCAGTGATTTCCCCAGCCCTGTTCCAGCTTCAACAATACCAATTTCAGGAGTGTCAATGATAATATTTTCCACAAATTTACCATAACCAACCTGCTCCTGCCGATTTTCGAACCCATCCATCTTTTCCTGCAGTAATCCACCGGGGCAAAAAACGTCCTGAACAGAAATATTTTCGATATGTTTATTCCCATTAGAACGGTAAATATTTGAGTACTTATTGTGCTGAACGTTTGATTTTGTTATCCCTGCCTTCAAATCTTCAGTCCGAATTAGTTCATTTGCTAAATCAACATAAAGCGACTTATTGGGAATGGTAACTGATTTGACCAGAGATACCAGTTTAGAGATTACATGTAATGGATAACTTGCTGCTTCTTTTACCAAATGAATAAATATTGTACCGCAAATCTCAGCATCCTTTTCTGCTCTATGGGAACCGATGGAAGACAAACCAAAATATTCACCAACTGATCCAAGATTAAACGCCGGGTTATCAAATAAAAATATTCGGGCTAACTGGAGTGTATCATATTGGCAATGATCCACTTTTGATTTGCCAAATCGATCACCAAGTGCATTTAAAAATTTCATGTCAAAAGAAATATTATGAGCAATAAGCGGAAAATCTCCAATAAAAGTGAAAAATTTGTCAAGGATATCCTTTTCTTTTGGCGCAGTAGCCACCATACTATTTGTGATTCCTGTTAAATCCGTGATAATGTTTGATATGTGCCTCTCCGGATTAACGAGTGTTACAAAACGATCAGTTATTTTTCCATCAATATACCGGATTGCTGCAATTTCAATAATTCGATCTGAATGTGGACTCAAACCGGTTGTTTCAAAATCCAGCGCAATAAAAGAGGATAGATTTAATTTTTTTAATAATTGTTTTTTAATCATTTAAATTAAAAATTTTACCCAAATAGTTAGAATTTCCAAAATAATTAAATTTTCACTAATAAACCCAAACCTCGAAAATTATAATAATAGGATTGAATTGAGTTCATTTTTATAAAAGTCAAACATAATAAAGCCCATTCCACAATACGCTTAGAAATGAAAAATAGTGAATAGTTAATCAAAGACCGGTAAACAATCGCATTACATCAATTAAAAGCGTTGGTTTCTTTGAGACTGCGATAGAAAATAGTTTCCTAAGCGACCGATCTTCCTCTTTGACAGCAGCGATTCCATCGGCAATACGATTTAAATCATCATCATCAAATCTAAATATCGCCTCTTTAATCCGATAATATTTTTCATGTTTTTTCCCCCTAAGTTTTCTCCATTTCTTTTCATAAGAATTAAGATTAGCCCTAGTGGGTTCTTTCTTATTATGCAAAAGTTCAATTGCAGTTTCCGCTGCAGCCATCCCGCTCATCATTCCAGAACTTATACCTCCTCCAGTCATTGGATTTACCGTATGCGCTGCATCACCAACCAACATCAAACCGTCCGCAACCATGCATTTCAGCGTTTTATCAACCGGAATACCCCCAACCACCGTGGTTAAAACTGAACATTCAGGATATTTCCATTGCAGAAATTCATCAAGAAATTTCTGTGCTGATTTCCCCTCTTTCGCATAATAGCCGGAAATCGCCAAACCAATATTTGCAGACTTGTTACCTTTTGGGAACACCCACAAATAACCTCCAGGTGCCCATTCTCGGGATAAATAAAACTCAAATTTATTAGATTGAACCTCTATTCCTGAAACGGTTTTCTGAATACCCGATTCCATGTCTTTTAATTTTACCTGAGTCCGGAGTCCTCCCCAACGACCTACTCGACTTTCCACACCATCAGCGCCAATTACAAATTTTGCCTGTATTTCAAAAGGTGTGTTCAAGTAGTTTCCCTTAACTCCACAAACCATATCATTATCAATAATCAATCCATTTACATATGCTTTGGTAACAACCATTGCGCCTTCCTGGACAGCCATATGAGCTAAATCATAATCAAAAATCCTTCGATCAAGAATGTACCCTTTATCATTTAAATCAAATTCAATTTCTGTTCCATTGGGAGCTGTGAGTTTAATTCGATCAATGGTAGATTGAATCCAACGAGGATCAGGGTCATGAAAATAACGCAAACCTTTATCACTAATAGCTTCACCACACCTTACAGGCATACCAATATCCCTGTCTTTCTCAAGAACAAGAACCGAGAGACCACCACGGGAAGCAACTTGAGCAAAAGTGGTACCTGCAGGTCCACCTCCAACTACGATGCAATCAAATTGTTGCTGTTGCCACACTGCTTAATACATCAATTGGACAAATGAAAACACACAGATCACAATCAATACAAATTTCATCATCAATTTCAATAATAGATTCCATCACTTCAATACAATCTACCGGACATACCCCTACACAGCAGCCACAAAAATCACACTTATTTCCCTCTATTTGGATCATAGCTATTTATTTTAACCTTTTTTTTGATCAACAGAAAATGTTGGAAATACTATCCCGTAGCGGAAATAATGGTAATAACGCAAAAAATAAAAAAGTAGAAATAAAGGAATCAAAAACCATCCTTGCCGCATTGCTACAAAAATTGCCATTATTAAAATTGGAAATATCCTCGCACGTTGAACATGCCGACCATGTTTCATGAGAAAAGAAACAAAGGGAAATGGGAATGCAACTGCAGATGCGGTGCTTATTACAGGATCATCCAGTGCAAAACCAATTATTGTTGACATAATCAGTAAAACCGATGCACCCAAACAGTATTTCCAGCGTTTTTCATTAGAAATTACGGTATTTTCACCTGTATCCTTATCTTGGCGAATTGGAATGCCATAAATAATAAAAATCGCTAAATAAGCCAAAATATAAGGAACAGAATGAGGTGCACCTGTCATTATATTCCCACCCCATCCAATCAGAAACATACCTGCACTGAAAAGAAAATGGACAATAAATTTTGAACTCATTATTTGTTCCTGCCCATATCCGATTAATTCATTTTTTATCAAAAATAATATGGATAAGGTAGTAATCAGAATGAGCGATATTACGCCTATGAACCATCTTGAAAAATCCCAAAATAAAAAACGATCATGATGTCCAGAATACGCAGCCATTCCTGCTGCAAAAAGAATCCAAAATCCAAACCAAAACAACGGTTTCCACCTCATGAAACCATCAAAATTTTCAGAAAATGCTGAAAGCGATTTATATGCAGCGGATTCAGTGGGGACTATACGAGAAATAATCATTGGATAAGTTTTATTCCAAATAAAACGTCAAAAATTTCAATTAGAATAATAAATCCAACAATAGAAGCAGCAATCCCTAAAAGGATTGTTATGAGATTTTTAGAGATGGTCATTTTATTCATTCCGCTTTTTAATTCATCCATAAATTGGTTCACACCCCATTTTTTCAAGATAAATATCGCTGTCAGCATACCACCGATGGGAAGCATGTATTTGGAGGATAAGTAATCCATAAAATCAAAAAATGACATACCGAGAAATGCTGTTATGTTTATTCCTCCGCCAAGAGAAAACGAACAAAAAGCACCCACGATTGTTATGACTAATCCAAATCGAATAGTCGCTTTTTTCCTAGTCCACCCTTTTTGATCAATGAAATAAGCAGTAACAACTTCCAGGATAGATATCGCTGATGTAAGCGCAGCCATAAAAAGCAGAAAAAAGAACAATGTACCCCATAAAGTACCGGCATCTAATTGGGGAAAGACTGATGGCAGAACAACAAAAATCAATCCAGGTCCTTCAGCAGGATTAGCACCCAGAGCAAACACTGTTGTAAAAATAGCTACACCAGCAAGCATAGCGATGGCTGTATCCAAGGTAATCACCCACAAAGCTGAATTAAGTAAATTTTGTTTTCGCCCAAGATAACTTCCATAAGTGATCATGGTACCCATTCCCAAGCTCAACGTAAAAAATGAATGTCCCAACGCCAGGACGACACTGGAAGCTGTTAAGTCTTCAAAGCGCGGTTTAAATAAAAATGAAATTCCTTCCATCCCTCCAGGGAGCGTCATGCCCCGCACAGCCAGCATGCCTAATAGAATAATAATAAGCGGCATCATGATCTTGGACCATTTTTCAATTCCACCTTTAACACCATTAACGATGACCCAAATACAAACGGTCATAAAAATAACTTGAAAGAAAATGGGGCTCCACGTTCCTGTTATAAAATTATTAAAAACATTACCTGCCGAATCCGGATCTCCCGCCAACTCTTTAAAACCACCAGTGACGGAGATAACTACATATTTCATTATCCAACCGCCCACAACACCATAAAAGGAAAGAATTACAAAGGCAGAAGCCACACCAAGAAATCCCAACCATTTCCAATTAGTTTTTGGAGCCAATGTTTCAAATGCCCCAACTGGACTTAATTGTGTTCTTCTACCTATAACAAATTCAGCAATCACAATTGATAGACCTACCACCAGAATACACACAAGATATACAACTGTAAAAGCAGCACCACCATTTTGTCCAGCCATATGCGGGTATTTCCAGATGTTACCGATTCCCACAGCGGATCCGGAAGCAGCCAGAATAAAGCCCAGTTTTGATCCCCATTGTTCCCGTTGATTACTCATTTTCCTTCTTTCTGTTTTGTGTCTTCTGCAGTTGATTGTTCCAAATCTTCACTCATTATTTCATCAAATGACTGCAAATGTGCATCAACAATCGCATCTATGAAACCATAAACATAAATAAATCCAATCCACCAGGCACTTTTATTTCGTTTTTCAAGATATTGATGTTTTGGAAACGCAAGATCATCCTTATAATATTTATAGCCTACACGGAATTCATTAAATTTGATTCCGGCATAAATTTCAGCCGCAAAAATAATGCCTGCTTTTAAATATTTTTTGTTATATAACTGACCTCCTCCGGGACAAAGCAAGGCATAAAATGCAGCTTTCTGTGGTGTACGTATTTGCAAGGTATCTTTCTCTTGTCCATATCCAAATGAAATTATTAATCCAAAAATGAACCATATCCTGACTACTTCACGAAATCGAAATTTCTCACCAATATTTTTTAAACCGAGGCTATACATTCAATTTCAATATCTGCATTCATTGGCAAACCAGCTACTTCTACTACGGATCGGGCGGGAGGTTCAATCCCTTTGAATTGATCGCTGAAAACTTCATTCACTATTGAAAAACGGGAAAGATCAGTAAGAAACACTGTCATTTTCAATATTGAAGAAAATTCTGTGCCACCGGCCTCCAGAACCGCATTAATGTTTTTTAATACCTGCATTACCCTTTGTTTAAAATCCCCGTCCACAATATTACCCGTCATTGGATTTAAGGGAATTTGCCCGGAGGTGAAAATCAACCCATCCGTGATGATTGCCTGGCTATAGGGACCCAAAGCCCTTGGAGCCGATTGTGTGTTTATGCTTTTTCGCTCAATATTCATACCAACCTCTACAATCCCTCCTCAGGAAAATTACAGATTGGCAGACCGATTTCCTCATTCATTTTCCGGAATATTTTTCCATCAAAACTTCTTAAAATGAACTCACCCACAACAGCGACCGTCATTTCAAACAAGTGTCCTCCATGAATCTCCATTTTATAATTGCCAATTGTTATGTGGGCATGTATAAATGGTTCTCCCTCTTTTAGTGTAATATTTCCCTGGAACGAAACCAATTCATAAATAGAACCAAAATTTCGTCGGATATAGGATTTATTTCCCAAATCATAGGCACCCAATTCAATGTTTTTTACAGCACCAATTCCAGAAACCTGACCATTTTGGATATTTGCATTCTTGCAAAAATTTGTCAATGTTTCCATAACCCATTCACTTTTTTCAATAAAAATAAAATAGGATTGATCGAATTGTTTATATTTCATATCAACAGAGAATCAGGAAAAATTCTTGATCAATTTATGAACTATTTTATGACTCTCTTCCAGTGCCTTGCCCAGTTTGGAAACATCTTTTCCGCCAGCGGTGGCAAGATGGGGTTTTCCTCCTCCCCCGCCTCCCATTACCGATCCAATAGATTGTGCCAGAGAACCAGCGTTTATCTTTTTCTTTACCAAATCAGGAGTCACAACTATCACCATTGCTGGTTTTTCTCCATCAATCATTCCCAATACACCAATACCGGAATCCAAACCGGATAGTAATGAATCCCCCAGCAATTTAAGCTCATCCATCGAAGATGCTTCTACTTTTTGTCTGATAAAAAGAGAATCACCAATTTTCTCTGCTTTTTCAATGAGAGATTTGGTATTAATTCTGGGTGCTTTCCTGCTTTTTCTTGATTCTTTTTCAAGTTCCTTCTTTTTTTGTATCATCTGTTCCACACGATCAGGCAAATCATTTACAGAACAATTAAACTGAGCTTGAAGCAGACTGAGAATATTTGCTTGATTCTGTATATATTTTATCGCATCTAAACCGGTCACAGCAACAATTCTACGAACACCTGAAGCAAGCGAAGATTCTTCAATGATCTTTATGAAACCGATATCTCCAGTTTGATTTGTATGAGTTCCTCCACAAAGCTCTTTGGAGTAATCTCCAACGGATACCATGCGTACCTTATCACCATATTTCTCTCCAAATAGAGATTGAGCTCCTTCCTGTTGTGCTTCTTCAAAACTCTTTATAGAAACATCCAAAGTAGTGTTTTTTTGAATTTCCTGATTTACTAAGGATTCAATCTGAATGATTTCTTTTGGGGTGATTTTTTCAAAATGTGTCAAGTCAAACCGAAGATAATCCGGCGCAACCAAAGATCCCGCTTGATGGACATGATCTCCCAGGATTTTTCTCAATGCAGAGTGTAAAAGATGGGTTGCAGTATGATTCAACTGAATAGCACGGCGGCGATCTTCATCCACATTGCATTGAACCTGTTGTATCGCTTTCTTTGGATCAAAATCTCCCTTACAGTAATGAATACAGGTTTCTCCATCTTTCTTTGTATCCATGACCTGTAATGTAATTCCATTATAAAGAATAACCCCTGTATCACCGATCTGACCTCCAGATTCAGCATAAAACGGAGTCCGGTCCAATATTATGAGAATTTCATCTTCAAGCTTGCTCCACTGTCGAATAGCAGAAGTACACGAAAGTTGTTCAAATCCTACAAATTTTGAATCCGAACCTTCACTGATGATATTCCATTTAATATTCACTGCTTCCTTTCTGAATTTACCTGAAGATTTTGCACGTAATTTTTGTTGCTTCATTTTCTTGTCGAATCCTATTTCATCAACTGAGAGACCTTTCTCCCGCGCCATAAGTTGAGTGAGATCAAGAGGAAAACCATACGTATCGTATAAACGAAAAGCTTCCTTACCTGGAATTACATTATCCACTAAATGTTCCACGACTTTGTCAAAATGAGTCAGCCCCCGGTCCAAAGTGGCATTAAATGAGGTTTCTTCCGCTTTAAGTACTTGACAAATATGAGATTTTTTATCAATGATTTCAGGATACACATCCCCCAAAATTTCACCAACAGTTTCCACTAGTTCATAAAGGAATGGCTCATGCAGGTTCAGTCTTCGGCCAAATCGGGATGCACGTCGTAAAATTCGCCGCAACACATATCCCCGTCCTTCATTTGATGGCATCACTCCATCAGCTATGGAAAAACTGAGCATTCGTATATGATCCGCAATAACTTGAAATGCTGCTGGATCAGTTTTAAAAATTAAATCTGAAATCTTTTCAATTTTTCTGAAAATAGGCAAAAACAAATCTGTATCATAATTGCTGTTCTTTCCCTGCAGAACAGCTGTGATACGCTCAAGTCCAAGTCCCGTATCAACATGTTTCGACGGCAGGTCATGGAGATTTCCATTCTCATCACGATTACTTTGGATAAAGACCAGGTTCCATAGTTCCCAGTATTCATCTGAAGAATTCAATCCATCTGGAGTTTGTTTTGATAGTTTATCTCCAACATAATAATGAATCTCTGAACACGGTCCGCAAGGTCCGGTCTCTCCCATCTCCCAGAAGTTATACTTCTTACCAAACCGCAATACATGCTCAGGTGAAATATCCGTTTTTTTCGTCCACAGTTCAAACGCTTCATCATCATCGTTATATATTGTAGCCCAAAGACGATTTTTATCCAACTGCCAGATTTCGGTAAATAATGCCCACGCCCATTGAATCGCTTCTTCCTTGTAATAATCTCCAAAGGACCAATTACCCAACATTTCAAAAAAAGTATGGTGATACGTATCCAATCCTACCTCTTCCAGATCGTTATGCTTTCCGCTCACACGAATACATTTCTGGCTATTCACTAGTCTTGATGCAACGGGTTTTTGTTCACCGAGGAAAATTGGTTTGAACTGGTTCATCCCGGCATTCGTGAACAGAAGAGTTGGATCATCTGAAGGAACTACAGAAGAACTGCGGACAGACTTATGCCCTTTACCTGTAAAATAATCTATAAAAGTTTCTCTTATCTCTCGGCTGTTCATCGAATAAAACTGTTTAGATTATTGTTTCATCAACTTAAAAAGTAAAACTCGTTTCAATTCCTGTCAGGTTTACAGGTTCCAACTCTCCATCACTATTCATTCGGAATGTCCGTTGATAGGTATAATTCAATACCATTCCGGAACCAAGCTCTATACCAATTCTATATCCCATCACCGTACTCTCGGTAAACTCAAACTCGAAAGGATTAGGCACATTCAATTGCTGGTAAAATAATTTTGCAGTTTTAATTCTACTTATTCTTTTCTTTAATCCAAGTTCTGATTGAAAACTCTGGTTTGCCTGGTTGGAAAACATATTTCCGTCCCATATATCTCCTCTCAAATTCTGGTATGCCATATGGAATCCTATCAAACCGAAAACATCCATACTAAAATTGGCAAAGATTCCTTTCTGCTTCCCAAAACGGCCCAGTTTACTTTCCTTGGTTTTGATTGAACCACCCTCTATTGAAACCCGTTCAACTTCGTAGGTCCGGTTCCAATAGCCAAATTCAAAGTTTCCTTTTGG
>DTUJ01000020.1:2793-4707 GCA_012964235.1 Fidelibacterota bacterium | reverse complement strand
AATCCTTCCCTCCAAAAACCTCATTCACACCATCACCATTAAGATCATACACAGTTCGAATAAAAGCGGTCGTATCCGGGAACCCATCCACCAAAAATGTATTTGAAACCGTGAAAGACATAGTGTCACCGGGAACACTGATATTTTCAATGCTCAGGAATGTAGACGCTCCATCATTGGATTTTGTATCTGGATATGAATACGGACTAAATTCAGGAGGTCCTACTCCGTTCACCGTTTCATATTCCAGGTTTCCGTCAAACCACATATCACCGAAATATCCACTTGTAGGATCGGTAAAAAGATGGATATTGGGGTAACCAATATCCTGTGCACCATCGGCTTCCTCTAAATCTATTCCTTTTCGTTCCCTGTCAGCGTTAATTGAATATTCATCTGGAGCTGTCCGGATAACTGATTCATCAATATGCCATATAAGCAGACCGGAAGCAGGCAGACCTAAATCGTAACTAGATACAGAAGTAACCACTCCATTTTCATCAAATGATATATCTACAGAATCAAACAATACTTCAACATAATCCGGATAATCATCTGTATTATCATATATTGCATATCTGACAGAATCAATATTCACATTATCACGAAACCAGTTATTCCTGTTTTCGATTAAAAAATATTCATCGTCGTCAATCTGTACTTTAATAATAGAATCCTGCATGGATCGTGCTGGCAACAAAACTTCTGATGTGGGTGTAACTAAAGATGGCATGGTCCATCCTGCTTGAATCCGCGTCCATCCATCTGGCGGAGATGGAATAATTCCACGACCATTGTTTGAGCCCTGGTCCATAAGTCCAAATACACCAATTCCGCTTTCACCAGTTTCCGTATCCCAGAGCGGCGGAAGCCCTTCCGCAAAACCCACCATAAGAGCAAATGTTCCCGTAAGCCCAAACTGGTAATCACAGGATTCTGCCGGATCGGTAAAAATATCTTCCGCTTCATCAAAAAGTAAATGATTTTGAGTCTCCGGCAAAATAATTCCATGTTCAACATTAAAAATTGGTTCACCAAGCATTTCTCTGTCTACATAGGTTGACGGAATATCTTCCGGAGTTGGATCTAGAAAGGGCAAAGAAAAATCCTGGCCGATTCCTGCATGAAAAACAACAATTAAATCGTAATCAGTAAATGGAACAGCATCTGCAGAATCAGCTGTAAAAAGAGCATCTCTAAATAATTCCACAAGTTTTTGTTCGTAAACCTCATTTGTTTCTCCATAAGGATGATAATAGTCCATTGTGTGATCTAACGGATAAGATGCTGCTTCACCATCCGGAAATACTTGTGAGCTATCCAAGTCAATTCCATAGTGGCCATTGGATACATTGCGGAAATAACTGTCAACTGCTTGTAATTGGGATTCGAAGTAGGATTTATCGTGTGGGGACCTGTCAATGGTGTAGTTTCCACAGGACACGGTGTTTTGTGCTAAAAGAAATTTCCCATCACCAGTTGTTCCCTGTGAGTCATCCGGCTGAAAAGATACCCGGATAACAGCAATTTTCCTAAATCCTTTTACCGGATCTATGAAAACATCTAAAGCTACTAATCGAGCCCAAATCAAAGAGAAAAGCAGGAGAAACCTGCAGGTTGGCATACAGAAATCCTATAAAAGAATTATTATTATTGCTGGATCACCTGCTTGGGGCTGTTTATTTCCATATTCAATGAAAACCGCATGGTATTGGTGAGGGGATGCCCCGGTTCACCAGATGTAAAACCAAAATCAAATCCATATCCTGCAAAACGGAGACCAACGCCAAACGTTGGATTATTTATTTTCCCTTCCTGATCATAATAATATCCGGCACGCAATGCAAAATATTTAGAATACCAATATTCCAGTCCAAAATGATGGATAAGTTTTTTAAATTCATCTTTTATGGA
>DTUJ01000020.1:0-2693 GCA_012964235.1 Fidelibacterota bacterium | reverse complement strand
TCAACATCATAAATTACATTCAGCTTATTAAATTGTTCATCAATCAAGCGGTAGTTAAATCCCAATGTAAAGTTGGTGGGTTGAGGATCTGCCTGGGCTGGATCTATGAAGGATACCTTCGGGCCAATATTTGTGATAGTCAATCCTAAATCAAGACGTTGCGATAAAAACTCTTTGTGCATATATCCAATATCAAAACCAAAATCAGTAGAATAGCCTTTGCCCTTTTCAGCTCCTGCACCTAGATCCGTAAGCTGTTGATGAAATACTTTTGCATTTAATCCAAAAGATCTGTTATCAGATAATAATGCACTATAAGATATCGTAAATGCAGCCATATAACTGGAAAAGGTGCCAAGATAATTTGCTGATTCATCGGTGCGGGTTTGCTCACCTAGGCTTAAAAATATTATATGACCTCCAATTGTCCCAAGGTAGGGGTAATGTTTTCGGTATGCAGCAAAAGAATAGTACATATCATCCAGGTTAAATCCCGGTAGCCATTCGGGGACATACATCAACGACAATTCCTGTCCTTTTAAAAATCCTAGACCCGCAGGATTCCAATAACTGGCGTACGCATCATTCGTTACGGCAACCTGGGCTTCCCCCAAACCACCGGCTCTTGCTCCCGGTGCAATTAACAAAAATATTGCTCCTGCTTCCCCCACACTGAACACAGGGTTAACAAGTGTTATAAGTAATAATCCTGAACATATTGCTAAACGCTTCATTAGGCTTACCTTTCCCGTTGTTTCAAATTGTTATTAATTGTGAGACCCGAAAGACAGGGCCTGGTATTTAGAACGGTTAGCGATATGTCATTAAGTTTTCCATTTACTCCTGGGAATATATCCTTTGAACCTTTCACTTGTCAAGTACTGTTTCAGAAGTGTGATTTTCCACACATTTATATTGATCAGGATCAGATTTGTTCCAAATCTCCAAAACCATCTTTAATGTAACAATCCAAGTGAAATGATCGGGAGATAAGTAAGGAGTAAAACAACCAGAAACCTGATAACAAAAAAGGGTAATGTCGCTTTATAGATCAAAGGCATACTTTTATCAAACCGGTAAGCAGATAAAAATAAGTTCATCCCCACTGGAGGTGTGAGGAAACCCAATTCTAAATTTGCAATGAATATTATAGCTAAATGTACAGGGTCTACCCCGAAATAATGTCCTAAGGGACTGATAAGAGGAACAAAAACAATAATTGCAGAAAAAATATCCATCATGCACCCTACAAGCAGTAGAAGCCCATTTAACATGAGGAGAAAAACATATTTCGATGTTATTGTTTCCTTAACCCAGGATAATAAATGCATGGGAATTTGTGCATCTACTAGATAACTTGTCACTCCCATGGCTACCCCAAGAATAATTAACACTCCACCAACCAGGGTTGCGCAATCCACGACGATCTTAGGAAGACTGTTTAATTGTAAATCTTTATAAACTAATGTTTCTATTATCAGGATATAAACTACCGTAATTGCTGCTGTTTCCACCAATGTTGTAAAGCCGCCAAATACACCAAACAAAATCAAGACAGGGATAACCATCTCCCACTTTGCTATCCAAAGGGTTTTTAAAGCTGAATCCCATTGAAAAGACTGAACTTTTATCCGTTCTTTTCCACCTATAAAAATAGCCCAGCCGGCAACAAAAGCGACAAGCAATGTTCCGGGGATTAATCCTGCTATAAATACACTTTTCACTGACACCCCGGCTGTTACACTATAAATAATGGCAGGTAAACTGGGTGGAAATAACAAACCTAAGGATCCAGAAACAGTGATGAGACCAAGGGAAAATAATTCTGAATACCCTGATTTTCTTAACAAAGGATATAAAAGTCCTCCCAAAGCTAAAATTGTTACACCAGATCCCCCGGTTAAAGCAGTAAAAAATCCACACAACAAAACAACTACAACCGGTGTCCCGCCTTTTATCCATCCAAACGTACTGCTGAATACGTCCACCATCCTTTGGGAAGCACCGCTTTCAGCCAAAATATATCCAGCTAAAGTAAAAAGAGGAATAGTGGGGAGTGTTGGTGAAACCACAATCCGGTACATCTCAGCTGGTATAGCAGACATCGGAGTAAAATCCCCCCAGAAAAAAAGAATAGCAACACCTCCTAATCCCACAAAAATTGGTGCTCCGTACAAAACTGAAATACATAAAATTCCAAGGCCAATCCATTTCAACCAATAGTCATCCTGAAAAGCACCTGTCAATCCAATGATTACCCATAAGAGTGCCATCATCAAAATGGAAGCACGGTATAAATTATTATTTGTACTCTTGATAAGGATTTGAACAGCGATTAAACCAAATGAGAGGGGCATTACAGTCTGGGTAAACCAGCGGGGGATATTTGGCGCAATATCCACAGGAAAGGCAAACTCAATCTTCACTAATACCCAGCTCCCCCACATCAGGGTTAGAACAACAACAAAGGAGACAACCTTAGCTAACCATCTCCCGAATTGAAATTGTTCATCAATGGAAAAAAGAGGCGTCGTTGTGAGTGCGATAAGTTTATTCTGGCGGGCTGCCAGAATGGCGCCAAGAAAACCAATCCATAAGGTCAAGTGCTGAACGAGTACCGGAGAGGCTGGAATACCCCGGAAATTGACAATGCGAGCAAATGTCTCAAAAGCAGGAATAAAAACCATCGTGAA
>DTUJ01000019.1 GCA_012964235.1 Fidelibacterota bacterium | reverse complement strand
ACCTCCTGTTTCAATTGACAATTCCATCTTTTGAGTAGTATTCATAAAGTTTTCCCCCAACATTGGTGTAGTGATGCTTTTGCACTACCCATTCTTTCCCCTTATTTCCGTGGATTTTGATTTGCTCAGGATTATTGATAAGGAAAAGCAGTTTGTTTTCCAGATTTGTTTCATCAACATTGACAAATGGATGATTGGGGATAAAATTCTGGTAAGTTTCATTCAGCATGGTAAGGGTACAGATTCCCATTGAAAGGGACTCAACAGAGTTCATTCCGTACCCCCATCCACCTTTGTCACCAATTTGATCGATAAAAATATCCCCTTCCAATTTTCTGTTCAGGGCTTCTTGATGAGGTAAATTTTCTATGAGGTCAAATACGATGATTCCATCGCTTACCAATTTTTTACAGATAGCAATGATTGCAGCTGATCCTTTGTAATACCTATTGGTTGGTGCGTGGCATACGCGAACGGGATTGTTAAGTTTATGTTTCGTTGTGAAGCTGTCTGTATCGAATGGAAGGAATAGGTAATTTATATTGGGATGTTTTCCCAACAAGTCCACCTCGCTTGTGAGATTTAAATCACTGACAGCATCAAGTTCTGGCATCACGCCCCGTGTGCGTAAATCTTCTCCATGATAATGGCAAATAATTTTCTTACCCTGTTTTTTGATTTTTTGAGCAAATGATGAGTCCTTAAAAAAATCCATGCCTGACTCAAAATGATACACATCGAAATTCAATAAATCAAAATCATCAATAGCTTTTTCGACTTTCCTTTTCCATGTTGCATCCTTCATTATAAAAAAAAGTTTATCTATCTTTCCCTCTGGAGTCCAGACAGGAGGGTATCCTCTTTTTTCAGTATAATAGCCCTTCTTCCCTCTGTAAATTTTGTAAAACTGATGTCTCCAATTTGCCAGTCGTTTCTTGGTGAAATCAAATGGCAGGTTTAGGCAAATATCATCACCGTAGTTTTTAGGTGAAGGGAAAAATGTTATATAACGGCAATTATGACCATTTTGTTCGTGAATGTGTTTCCAAAGGTTTAGGGTACCCACCGTGTTTTCGGGTGAAATATAGAGAATCTTCATTAGAGTAATCTTTTGTAGAGAGTAATTAGCTTATTACTAATTGATTCCCAATTATATTGATTGAGAATTAGACTCCGGTTCTTGCGAACCTGGTTTTCCAATAATCTAGGATTCTGTAGCAATTTAATTAACCCTTCTGCAATAGATTGGGCTGATCCTGGACATGACCATTGAATCGATTCACCAACATGATGGCGAATTGGAGGTAAATCTGACGCGATAATTCCGCAACCAGCGGCCATGAACTCAAATAATTTTGTTGGTGTAACATTCATGAACAAAGAATTCTGCCTGAACGGAATAACACCAACAGCTGCCTTATTTAAGTAAGTCCACACATCTTGATGAGGAACTTGTGCGACCCATTTGATATTATCTGAAAGTCTGTTATCTTCGATGGTACTCAAAATATCATCCTGAAATTTTTGTAGCCGAAAACTCCCAAGAAGGATCAAGGAAACATCTGGAATCGTATTTCTAAGAATGAGAATGGATTCCACCAATTCCTGGATACCTCTTTCTGGCCCTAGGTGCCCGTGATAGAGAACCGTATTCCCCCGACACCCATCGTTAGGGTAATCAGATATGGATAATTTGGAAGGATAGCCTTGTAAAACAAGCGGATCAAACCCCCAATCTTTAAAAATACAATCCTTGATAATTGGATTGATCAGCACAACCTGATCCACATATCTCAAATAATAACGCTCCTTATGAGTTCTCAAGAAGATTATTAAAGCCCGTAAACTGGGATGGCGGGTGGAAAAAGTTTCACTTAAAACCCGCAGGTCTTCATGGACATCATATATTACTTTGGAATTATAGTTACGTTTTGTAAGTCGGGTGAGGGGCAGCAAATGATATTCGTGAATATGCAGTGTTGTGGGTGGTGAAACCTTAAATTCTTTTCTTAAAACATTTAAATATTCAGGGATAGAAAATTCTGCCGCTGGAAAATTTTTATGGGCAATCAGTTCATCGGACATATCCATTTCTGAATCAGACCTCGTATAATAACGGATAGACTGGCCCAATTTTTTCAGTGAAATTAATTCCCGGTGATACACTCTTTCATCATCAGGAAAATGCTGACAAGAGATTACCGTAATCATGTAATATAGCTTTTTAAAGCGGCCCTTTCTTCATTATTGATCACAAATAGGAACCATGCAGCGGGATAGGAACAAGTTATTGTTAATCGGATCCAAACATTATCACCTGTGATAAAAACAATTCCCATAAAAATTGCGGGATAGAGCCATGCAAACCAGTTATAAGGTACTGGATAGATTTTATGGCTACGGATAAAAACTGACAAACTCATGAACATAAAGGCAAATACCGTTGCCCATGCAGATCCTATTACTCCATATTTGGGAATTAAAAGAATATTCAGAGCAATATTTACTGTGGCTCCTATTGCACGAAATATGGGAATCCAATTCGTTATCTCTTTCATGAAAATCCCCGGCAATTGGATAACATAAGTGCCAAAAAAGAAATAGGCAAACAAAATACAGAATACAACATTTTCAGCAGACCAAAATTGCTCTCCGATCAAGGTTCGTGAACCTATTGGGAAGCGCATTATTTCAGGAACCCACAGGCTTACCGCTACAGTAACAAAGCCGAGCAACCCCAGAAAAAGTGTTGCCGCTTGTGAAAAATCCTCTCTGGCACCATCTTCCTTGCCCCGTTTTAGAAAATAGGGTGTCCAGCCCATGTTGAATCCCATCACTACAATTAAACCCAAAATACCCAGTTTATATCCTGCTGAATAAAGTCCTACTTCTTGTGTACCAGCCATCCAGTACAGTAAATAACGATTTGCCAGTTCCATGATCATTGTAAAAATCCCGGCAGGTAAAAAAGGGATCGCAAACTTAAACACGATTTTAAGTGTTACCGGCTGAATGGTGCTGAAGCTGACACGCTTCATAATGATTGGTAATGAGAGTATAAACACGATACTGGACGCAGCCAGATTTGCAAAAAGGACCCCCAAAATACCCATTTTAAGAATGACTACAAAATAGATATTAAATCCCATTGTAGAGAGAACGTTTATCAAATTAAAGGCAATAAACGACACCGGCTTTTCTTCAGTACGAAGCAGCAACACTGGCAGGTTCCAAAGTGCATCCAGCAGTAACACTCCCGAGAGTAAAGCGATCCATTCGGGTTTATCAACACCTAAAACGATTTTTGCAATAGTGTTTCTGGAAAAGAAAAGTATACAAGAAAAAACCACACTGCTGATCACCTGTAAACCATAAATTGTAGAAATATATTCTCCCCTTTCCTGACCTTCTTTTTGTACTGCATATTTCATGAGTGCTGTATCCATACCATAACGGTAAAGAATCAAGGCGAATCCCATAAAAGCATAGGCCAGGGAAACCACCCCGTACTCTTGTGGTGTAAACATATGTGTATAAAGCGGAAGAAGAAAAAATGTAACCAGACGGGTCAGAATGTGCCCGAATCCATAAATCAGCGATTGTTTTCCAAGTGTTTGAAGAGACATCTATTGAGTCAAATGCAGTTCCAGTGTATCCCGAAAAATTCCACTGGCACCAAAATTTTCCTTAAAACGAGCCAAGCCGAAGTTTGGTTCCTCGTTTACTGTGAATATACCGAAATCAAAAGCATGAACGCCCTTTTGTATCGCCCATTCAAAAATGAATGAGAACAGTAAATTTAGGGGACGGGATTCTTGAAAGTGTTCATCATGTGAGATGTAAAAAGCGAGGATAATTTTAGGATTTACGATAAAGTTTACCACCCCGGCAATCATTTTGTTATCCAGAACGGCGCTATGAAGGACAACCTGGTCAGGAAACAGCTCATTCAAGAGACAAAGTTCTTCGAGTGTGTGTGTAGGTTCTACTCCGTGCCTTATTTTCAGATTTTTTTTCAGCATTCTATAGAAGCTTTCGAAATCATTTGATTCTCTTATTTGAATGCCGTAACGCTGGGCTTTACGAACAGCCTGGCGGTGGGATGGACGGAAACGGGCTAACGTTTTATCAATTGATTTTTCCAGCAAAAGGATGCTGGAAATTTCCCTCCGGTGGTAAGTGAATCCGTTTTTTAACAAGGCAAAATCCACATAGTTTGAGGGTTGATGTCTGTAAATCGTAGGAGGGAGGGTTATCCGGACGACATTGAATTCATGTTTAGATGCATAGGATTTTAGTGTTTTTACTAATTCCATGGTATTACGGAAAGAAATATTTTCTGAGGTTACAAAACTGCCAAAGGATGCTCCAGGATGGGAAACAAGCATCTTTCTGTTATGATTTGTAATTTCTGCCGCAGGGAAAAGGGCAACCATTTTCTCCTTTTCAAAAAACATTAAACTGTGGTCCTTAAAACGTTCTGCGGGGTGATAATTAAGGAACCGCCGTGTATGAAACAGAGTACCCTTATTGTTTTGTGATACGAAGAGTTCCCAAGTTTTTGTATCTGACTTTTTAAAGTGTTTAACTTCCATTGATCATCAATTTCTTACTGTAAATTACCGGATAAATGTACATCGTTTAAACTGGTTTAGAAACATCGTTGTCTAACGTTGTACCCCAGTTTTAATTTGAAGAAAAGATTTGC
>DTUJ01000018.1 GCA_012964235.1 Fidelibacterota bacterium | reverse complement strand
GGTGAAAAGGTAAATTCCATTTTATTCCTGTAATGATACACATTTTCTGCCGGAATCACTTCGTCAAGTTCAAATTTAGGATATCTTCCAAGACGGCGAAAAATATCTTCAACCTGATGGACTTTTTGATTCAGTTGTTCTTTATACACTAAATTTTGAGTTTTGCATCCACCACATACACCAAAATGCGTGCAAGGTGGTTGCACTGCATTAGGAGAATCTTCTAACACTTCAAGAACACGTGCTTCAGCATACCCTTGTTTTTTCCGATAGACTAATGTTTTTACTGTTTGTCCGGGAATTGCATCCTTTACAAAAACAACAAAATCGTTATACCGTGCAAGTCCCCGACCTCCAAAAGCCAACGACTCAATTTTGAGTGTAAGCTCTGCACCTTTTTTAACAAAGTTAGAATCCGGCATTGAATAGTTTAGTAAATATCAGGAAAAGGTTACACCCCGACGGGATGCCAAGTTGTCTTCATTTCCTGGGTTTCTAATATATAATACGGTCCCTGAGATGTTTTTTTAGACCAAGCCTCATTTTTGTAAATAACAGCACGTTTTACATTAAGGGCGGCATTTTCTTCCACCATTTTGATTTCCTGAAGATTCTCCCCACAATAAATCATGGAGTTTACATCCATATGCGATGAAAAATGTTCAAGCAATTCAGTCCGTAAACCTGTGAGAATATTCACCACACCTGCAGGAACATCGGAAGAATGCAAAATCTCCGCACATGAGATAGAACAAAGAGGCCGTGATTGAGATGCTAAAATCACACAGGTATTGCCACCTGCAATTACGGGAACAAGCACAGAGACAAACCCCAACAAAGAGGATTCTTCAGGTGCACAGACAGCCACAACACCAGTGGCCTCCGGAACCGTAAAATTAAAATAGGGCATGGAAACCGGGTTTACCCGGCTGAATACCTGTTGATATTTATCCGCCCATCCAGCATAGTAAATAAACCTGTCTATGGTTTGTGTAATCTCTTTCTCTGCAGCTCTCTTCGTTAAACCCTGCAGTATCAGTTCGCCAATGAATTGGTCACGATGCCCTTCAAGCATCTCGCCGATTCGATATAAAATCTGGCCCCGGTTATAAGCAGTTCGGCTGGACCAACCCTCAAAAGCCTTTCTAGCTGCCACAACTGCATTTCGGAAATCCTTCCTGGATCCACGACACATGTTCATGATTGCAGTTTTTTTCTCATCAGTCCATTTATAGTATCTCCCTGATTCCGTTCTGGGAAATTTCCCATTTATATACAGTTTATACGTTTTACGAATGCCTAATCGTTTGCTCATTTTTCAACTCCCCCGTTAGACCAACTCAACATATGAATGGAGTCCTTCAACACCACCTTCTCTTCCTATACCGCTTTCTTTATATCCACCAAAAGGAGACCCTGGATCAAACTTATTAAATGTATTTGCCCAAATAACACCCGCCCGGATTTCTTTAGTCACTTTGAAAAGCTTTGACCCCTTATCTGTCCACACACCGCCAGAAAGACCGTAAGGAGTATTGTTGGCTTTTGAGATTACCTCATCAACTGTGCGAAAAGTTTGAATGGCTAAAACTGGACCAAAAATTTCCTCCTGAACAATCCGATGAGATTGAGATACGTCAGCGAAAAGAGTAGGGACATACCAAAACCCCTTTTCCGGAAGTGTACAGGATGGTTGATAAATCGATCCTCCTTCTTTTTTACCAATATCTACATACTTACATATTTTTTCCAATTGCATTCTGGAATTAATAGCGCCAATATCTGTATTTTTATCCAGCGGATCTCCAATCACCAAGGTATTCATACGATCTTTCAGTTTACTGATGACTTCCTTTGCTACACTTTCCTGTACATAAAGACGAGAACCGGCACAGCATACATGCCCCTGATTAAAGAAAATTGCGTCAACAATTCCCTCCACAGCCTGATTAATGGCAGCATCCTCAAAAATAATGTTTGCTGCCTTTCCACCCAACTCCAACGTATATCTTTTGCCAGATCCTGCTAAAGTTTTCATGATGAATTTTCCAACTTCGGTGGAACCGGTAAATGCAACTTTATTCACATCAGGATGCTTTACTAACATTTTTCCTGTTTCGCCACCCCCGGTTATTATATTCACAACACCTGGAGGCACATCCGCTTCACGAATTACCTCCGCAAGTTTCAAAGCAGTAAGAGGTGTGGTTTCCGCCGGTTTCAAAACTACCGTATTACCAGCAGCTAATGCAGGAGCAATTTTCCACGCTGCCATCAACAAAGGAAAATTCCAGGGAATAATTTGCCCGGCAACTCCCAACGATTTTGTGCTACGGCCTGGGAAAGCATAATCCAGCTTGTCTGCCCAACCTGCATAATAAAAAAAATGCGCTGCTGCCAGCGGAATATCAATATCGCGGGATTCCCTGATTGGCTTTCCACCATCCAGGGATTCAATCACTGCAAACTCGCGCGCCTGTTCCTGAATTATACGTGCAATCCGAAAAATATATTTTCCCCTTTCTGAGGGTTTCATTTTTGACCACACCTTTTCGTAAGCTTGCCGAGCTGCCTGAACTGCTTTATCCACATCTTTCTCATTGGCTTCCGAAACTTCAGAAAGTTTCTCCTCATTGGCAGGATTAATTGTATCAAAATAATTGCCCCCTTTTGAGGAGGTGAAGTTTCCGTCAATGAATAATCCATACCGATCTTTCAGCTCTATGTAATCTATGCTTTCAGGCGCAGGACTGTACGACCAGTTTGTATCAAACTTTAATGTCTTTGTTTTATTCATTTGTTTTATTCTCTAATCAATAGAAAAATAATTGATGGATTGATAAATGCCTGTTGACTGTTTGACAATTTGCATCAAAATGTCATTCGCCAAAGAACTGGCCCCAAAGCGGAACCTGTCTGGAGTCAACCATTCTTGTCCGAGAGTTTCCCGAACCATGACCAGATACTGGATGGCAAGTTTTGCAGTGCTGATTCCCCCGGCTGGTTTCATTCCAACTATTTTCCCGGTCCGTTTGTAAAAGTCCCGAATGGCTTCCAGCATGACTAATACAACGGACGGTGTAGCAGCCGGTTTTACTTTCCCTGTTGATGTTTTGATGAAGTCCGCTCCTGCCTCCATAGCTAAATCACTCGCTTTCCGCACATTGTCCAATGTGATTAATTCTCCCGTTTCTAAAATTACTTTTAGATGAGCTTTCCCACATGTGTTTTTAACTTTTGCTACTTCATCAAAAACATAAGAATAATCTCCCTGCAAAAACCGTCCCCGGGACATTACCATATCCACCTCATCGACACCTGCATCCACAACAGATTTTACTTCATTTAACTTAGCTTCTAAGGTTGCCATCCCACTGGGGAATGCAGTGGCAACAGCAGCTATTTTAATTGAACTACTTTTCAATGCTTTTTTCGCTACCTCTACCATGTTGGGATACATACACACTGCAGCCACTTGGGGAAGATTTGAAAACTGATCATGAAGATGAGATGCTTTATAACAGAGTTGCCTTACTTTACCCAAAGAATCCTTGCCTTCAAGCGTGGTCAGGTCAATCATGCTTAATGCTAATTTCAAAGCCCTAATTTTGGATTCTTTTTTTATACTTCTGGAAAATAATCGGGAGGCTCTCTCTCCTACGCCTACCTGATCAATTGGGTGGATTTGAGGATGGTAGTTCATTATAACATGTTTTCCGTTTACTGTTCTTCTTACAGGATAGATTTTACACTTTCTACCAGGTTTAGGGCTTCAGAATTATTAGGCGCTTCAGCATAGATACGTAAAATGGGTTCAGTGTTGGATTTCCGCAAGTGAACCCAGCGGTCATCCCAGGTAAATTTCAATCCATCCTTGTCATTCGTCTCAACATCACTGTATTTCTTCCTCACATTTTTTAGAACGGATTCTACATCCATATCGCCCAAGTTTATTTTATCTTTAACTATTTTAAACTGAGGCAACGCTGAATAAATCTCACTCAAAGGTTTTTTATTCTGGGTCAGCCGATTCAAGACCATAGTAACCCCTACAAGGGAATCCCGTCCCAGGTGTGCTTCTTTCAGGATTACACCGCCGTTCCCTTCTCCTCCAAATTTGGCTTTCAATTCAATCATCTTTTCTACAACATTAATTTCTCCCACAGGGGTTCTTTCCACCCTGCATTTGTACTTTTCTGCTGTTTT
The DNA here is from genome assembly GCA_012964235.1 of Fidelibacterota bacterium. Classification (GTDB taxonomy): domain Bacteria; phylum Fidelibacterota; class Marinisomatia; order Marinisomatales; family UBA8229; genus UBA8229. The sequence continues at coordinate 17,118 of DTUJ01000018.1, read as the reverse complement.
TTCCAATGCCATGCTGGTTGAGAGATTGACAACAAATGTTTCGGATGTACCCATTTCTTTCATATATCCTTCTGCAGCCAGCACCAATGTATATTCCTCTCCCAATGGCACACCCTTCTCAGAAACAACAGCCAGGCGGTCGGCGTCTGGGTCCACAGCAAAACCTACATCCGCACTGTTGGCGATAACGGATTGACAGAGGTCAGTTAGATTTTCCGGTAACGGTTCCGTGCCCCGGGTAAATTCCCCGGAAGGTTCACAGTTTAAAGGCACTACATCACAACCAAGTGCCTCTAACATAGCCGGCAAGGCTACCGCACCGGCCCCGTTTACTGCATCTATTACAACCTTAAATTTGCGACGGCGAATTCTATTTATATTAATACAGTTCAAACTAACATTATGGATTATATGTTTTTGAATTGAATTTTTATCTTTCCAATACATTCCGTTTGGTTGGGATGGCTCCTTTTTCAAATGATCGTCTACAAAGGAAAACAGCTCTTCACATTCCTTAGGATAGAAAAAGATACCGTCTTCACGGACAAATTTCAAACCATTCCATTCAATTGGATTGTGGCTTGCTGTCACCATAATTCCCCCGGCAGAATCTGTCTCGCCAACTAAAAATTGGATGGTGGGAGTTGGAACAATGCCACAATCAATTACATCTCTTCCCAATTGAATTAACTTGTCAACAATTCCCATGACTATTTCATGCCCTGATGGACGGCTATCACGTCCAACAATAATCACTCCATTTGGCTGAAGGGAATGTACCGCTTCTGCATATCGTCTTACTTTTCGAGGAGTTAAATGGGTTCCAATTAGACCCCGTACACCTGATATATTCTGAATCAGCATTGTGTATACATTTTAATAATAAACAGATAAAAATAAAAAAGGTTCGGTATATTTACCGAACCTTTTACATGTCTTATCAAATAGATATCTATTAAGAAGAATACCTGGCAAATCTTGCCAGCCTTCTCATGGTTTTTTTCCGTTCTACCCTTTTTTCATCACTTGGTTTTACATAGTAAGCTTTTCGCCTGACTTCTCTCAATATTCCTGCCCGTTCCCACTTTTTTTTAAATCGCCGTAAGGCTCGCTCTAGCTGTTCTCCATCACGCACTTTAACTTCTACCAATTTATTGCCTCCTTCATATAGATTATCCTAAATAGGTTCTCAAGGTTTTACTCCGTGAACGATGGCGCAATCTCCTGATTGCCTTCTCCTTGATTTGTCGTACCCGTTCCCGGGTCAAATTAAATTCTTCACCAATCTCATTCAGGGTCAAAGCGTAATCCCGATCAATACCAAAGTACATTCTGATCACATCTCTTTCCCTTTCTTTTAATGTATTTAGCGAATGACGAATTTCATCTTTCAATGAATCACTCATGAGCGGAGTATCTGGTGGTATTTGTTTATCATCCTCAATGACATCAATGAGTGCATTTTTTTCTCCATCCTTAAAGGGTGCGTTTAAAGAATGGTGTCTCCGTGAGATTCGCATTGCATCAAGGACATCACTAGAGGACATTTCTAATTGGCGTCCAAGTTCATCTTCATTCGGGGTTCTTTCTACTTCTGCTTCTAGTTTTTCAGCTCTTTTCGTAATTTTACTAATTGTCCCAACCCTGTTTAATGGAAGACGTACAATCCTGGAATGCTCAGCCAAAGCCTGAAGAATGGATTGCCGAATCCACCAAACTGCATAGGATATGAATTTAAATCCCCGAGTTTCATCAAACCGGCCTGCAGCTTTTATCAACCCAAGATTGCCTTCATTAATCAGGTCTGTTAGAGGAAGTCCTTGCCCTTGATAATCTTTTGCTACTGACACAACAAACCTTAGATTTGCTTCTGTTAATTTTTTCAATGCCGGATAGTTGCCCTTTTTTATTAATTGAGCACATACAATCTCTTCCTCTGGCTTAAGAGGCTCATACTTTCCAATTTCTTCTAAATAACGACTTAAACTGCGGTTTGATTCGTTGATAGCTCTTCCAGTCTTGGCCATAAAGATTCCCTGTTTTTATTTCAAGAATATCCTATAAGTATACAAAATTCTAGACAAGAATCCAAGCTTTGTCATTTATCTGTTTTGAAGAAGTTTTACAAACTCCTGAATCAGTAAAGTTTCTGGTCTTCTTCTAAAATCAATTTCTTCTTGAATCTTTAAATGAAAATTGAATTCTTTTAGAGAATTTCTGAGCATTTTCCGTCTTTGAGAAAATGCCGATTGTACAATTTTTTCAAATTGTTTAAACTGATCATCTCGAATTAATGGTTTCGGTTTCATCACTAACCGAATAATTGATGATTCAACTTTTGGTTTTGGAATAAATACATTCGGAGAAATATTAAAACAAATTTTCACATCTATAAATACTCCAATCATTACAGTGAGGCGCCCATAAGCTTTTGTCCCTACTCTCCCAGTCAGCCGTTCCGCCATTTCTTTCTGTACCATCAAATACGCATCTGACCAGTGACTCCGTTGCTTGATTAACCAGAACAATATAGGGGAAGTAATATTGTACGGAATATTCCCCATAACTCTTACAGGTAATGCAAGGGGAAGTGAATCTAAATCCAGCAAGAGAATATCCTTATGAAGAAAATGACAAGACTGCAAATCTTTCAAAGATCGTAAATGAGCTATAAGCTCGGGATCAATTTCCACTGCTACCATTTGTTCCACAGCGGGTAACATCAACTCCGTCAGAGCACCTTCACCGGGGCCGATTTCAAGAATTCTGTCTTCGCTTTTGAGATTAAGGGTCCTGACAATTTTCCCAAGTAAATTCTTGTCCACCAGAAAATTCTGCCCCCATTTCTTTTTTGCATACCGTTTCAAAATAATCTATTCTTTTTTCATAAAAATAAACAGGTTTCGGCTCATGCCTTTACAGGATAATTCTTCTTAAGAGAGTTCTGATTTCAGACCAAAAAGACATTTTGCATTTTCACTGGTTTGGGAAGCCACTGTCTCAATTGATATCCCCTGGATTTCCGCTAGTGTTTCCGCTACAAAACGAGTCCGCCCCGGTTCATTTGGTTTTCCCCGAAAAGGAACAGGACTGAGATAAGGTGAATCTGTTTCAACCATCAATCTTTCAAGGGGGAGCTGTTTTCCCACCCTAGGCAAATTGCTGTTTTTAAAAGTCAGGTTACCGGCAAATGAGATATAATATCCCAGTTTTAAAAACGAATTAGCTGTCGCCAAATCACTGGAGAAACAGTGAGCAACCCCATTCATGCCTGGATAGCCTGAAAGAATACTGACCACATCATCGTCTGCTTCACGGTTGTGAAAAATAACCGGTTTTTTCATTTCTTGTGCCAATTCCATTTGTTCTCGAAACACCTTGACTTGAATCGTTGGTTTAGAAATTTTTCGAAAGAAATCCAACCCCATTTCACCACAGGCAACTACTTTAGGATGTCCTAATAATTCCTCCAGTTCTCGCAAATACCCATCTTTCACATCCTTTGTATCATGGGGGTGGACACCGACTGAAGCATAAACAGGTTCATATTTTTCGGCCAGCTCCAAACTTTCCCTGGAATCTTCCAGGTTTGTTCCCACACAAATAAAGCGAGTAACACCAAGTTCATTGGCTCTTTCCAGAACTCCCGGAAGATCATTCTTTAGGTCATCATAAAAAAGATGGCAGTGTGTATCAATTAACAAGGTTGGCCTTCACTGTGTATATAATAAAATAAAAACTATTAAACGGTGATTACTTTAAAACTCCTGAATTGATTGGGGTTGCCTTTATTAAATATATCAATTAAGCCTGACCTTTCCCCTTGTCCTTCTTTTTATCCAATACCTTAAGTATTCACTTCAATTCTTGGGAATAGCGATGGATGTTCTTTCAGTTCACTCCCAGGTTTAAGCTGTCCCCACGCTAAGCTTGTATGTTCAGCATTTAGAGTTTCCAGTACAATCAATGTCCGGTTTGGCATAACCGGCTGCAATAATAACGCCCCTAGTCGCATTGCTTCTGCGGCGGTAATCAACACTCTCCCTGCTGCTGATTTATCCTCTTTTACTCGTTTCCAAGGCACCTGCTGTTCCATGTACCGATTTACACTGCGGATAAACTGCATTGTCTCTTCGATAGCTTCATTGATCCGCATGTTTTGAATCAGTTTGTTCACTTTTTCAATAGTACCTTCCGCTAGTTTTTTCATCTCATTCCCAGCAGACGTGGGTTCTCCCCACTCAGGCATTTTCCCATCAAAGTTTTTATGGATTAACCGGCTCACACGGCTCAGCAAATTCCCAAAATCGTTGGCAAGATCGCTGTTATATCGTTTAGTGAAGGATTCCATAGTAAAATTAGAATCCTGCCCCAGCACCATTTCACGCATGAGGTAATACCGCACCGGATCTGCACCATACTCATCTATGAGCTCCATGGGGTCTACCACATTGCCCACAGATTTACTCATTTTCGATTTTTCAATTAGCCACCAGCCGTGTGCGAAGATGGTTTTCGGTAGAGGAATACCGGCGGACATAAGCATAGTGGGCCAGTATACGGCATGGGTCATTAAAATATCTTTACCAATAAGATGAACTGCCTGAGGCCACCATTTTTCAAAGACTTCCGGATCACTTCCGTAGCCGGGGCTGGTAACATAATTTAGGAGAGCATCGAACCAAACGTACGTCACATAATCATGATCAAAAGGCAGTTCCACCCCCCAGTTCAGTCGGTTTTTCGGGCGTGAAATACAAAGATCTTCGAGTGGCTGACTCAGGAATCCAAGAATCTCATTTTTCCGATGCTGTGGTTGAATAAACTCCAGATTTTCATTGATATAATCAATGAGTTCCTTCTGGTACTTGCTCATTTTGAAAAAGTAATTTTTCTCCGTTATGTATTCCAGTTCTTTCTCATGTTGAGGGCATTTCCCGTCTTCCAGCTCCTTTTCCGTATAAAACCGTTCACAACCAATACAATAGCTGCCACCGTACTCATCCATGTAAATATCCCCAGCATCCTTTACCGCATTCAAAACAGCTTTTACCACTTTTTCATGGCGGGGTTCGGTCGTACGAATGAAATCATCGTATTGAATATGCAGTTTTTCCCATAGATGTTTCCATTTTGAAGCCATTTCATCACAATGTTGCTGTGGATCAATTCCCCGCTCTTCCGCTACCTGCTGCACCTTTTGTCCATGTTCATCAAGACCCGTGAGGAAAAACACTTCCTGTCCCATAGAACGGTGATATCTGGACAATACATCCGCTAAAATAGTTGTATATGAATGCCCAATATGAGGTTCATCGTTCGCATAATAAATTGGAGTCGTAATGTAAAAAGTATTCTTAGCCATATAGCCTGCCTTCATTCATTTCTCGATGTAATTTGATCAATAAATTAGTCAATGCTATGGATGTGTTCAAATTTCGAGTCATTCCAGTCAGTATTTCTTCTAGATATGTATCAATTCGAAGGAAGTCAATTTCCCGAAGTTTTTGAACAAACGATAGAGATCCTTCATCCAATCCTACTAAAGATACATTGCTGGATAGACCTAATTTCCCCCTGTATGCGTTGCGGAGCCAAAGTTGAAGCAGGTGAAATTTAAATATGAACTCTTGGGGATCATTTAAAGCCAGCTGGGAATATTCATTGATAAATTGTTTCCAGTTTGAACCATCTTCTGTAAAAATTGATACAACCATATCCTTTATCATAACCAAAATATCTTCTGTAGATTTATCCAATAGAGAGTAGGCTCTATGCATATTGCCCTGCGAAATTTCTGTAACAATAGGAACCAGTTCAGAACTGATACCCATTTTTTCAAGGTACAGCGTCATGACTTCCGGATCTAGCGGGGGAAAATCAACCTGTTGGCAGCGGGATGAAAGTGTTGGCAAAAGTTGTTCTTTATAGTCTGTCACTAAAATCAAAGTTGTATTATTAGGGGGCTCTTCTAAAATTTTCAAAAGTGCATTCCCCGCAGCACCTTGACCAATGGAAAGAAGATGGGAATCAAAAATCAAAACAGTTTTTCGACCCTGAATATGAGATTTTAAATAAAGTGTTTTTCTAAGGTCTCTAATGGAACTGATTAAAATTTGTTTTGCTTTTGGGAAAACAATTTTAAAAAACGGATTCGTCGCTTTTTCCTGAATGGCCGCCTGAAATAATCCTACATTTTCTCTGTCTTTTTTCAGTTGCCCCTTTCCGCCAGCAACAGTGCTTGCGCTGCCGGGGAGAGGTACAATAAAGGCAAGATGTTCATGCTGAAGTGTCCTAAATCGTTTACAGGACCCGCATTCACCGCACGGACCCTGAGGTTTTCTTTCACAATTAAGTCCAGCGGAGAATGCTATTGCAATGCCTTCTTTTCCACAGCCGGAAGGACCAGAAAAAAGGTATGCACTTCCTACTCTTCCTGTGGCAATAATCCCCTGAAGTCTTTCCCAAATTCTTGGCTGTAAAGATATGGAAGCAGAAATCATTTTTTCACCAGCCATTTTTCCGGATCCAGTTTTTGATTCCTTCCCCAAATTTCAAAATGAAGCGCGGCTCCATTTACAGATCCGGAATCCCCCATATGAGCGATTATATCTCCAGCCTGTACTTCACTATCTATACTGGTCTGAATATCAGACACATGACTGTACACTGTATAAAAATCTCCCCCATGGTCAATAATGATCATAGTGCCGTATCCACGAATATAGGTGATGGTTGTAACCACTCCTCCTAAAACAGATCGAATCGGCGAACCCAGCTTCCCCTTAATATCAATCCCAAGGCTTTCTGTGACCGTTTTGAGTTCCGGATTCCGATGTTTGCCAAATTTAGTGACAACTTTCCCTTCCGCAGGCCAGGGGAGCAGGCCCTCAACTTCGGCAAAGGTTTTTGATTTTAATAATTCCTGTTGACGGCGAATGCGCTCTGCTCTCTCAAACCGGGCTTTATCCTCCAATATTTTCTTTCGGAGTATTTCTAATTCTCTTAATCCTACCTGTTTTTCCTCTATATAATGTGTCAGCTCTACCTTGTTTTCTTTTATTTTTTTAAGTTCTTTTTCCTTGGATCGCTTCTTCTTTTTCAACACGCCTTTCTGCCGTTTTCGTTCTTCTGCAAGGACCTGGGATCTACGTAACGCGGATTTCTGTTTTGATTTTAAAGTGACTTTTTCCTGCAGTAACTCTGCAAGACCTTCCTTTTGTTTTTTAATTTCCGCTAGCAGAGTCTTTAACCTATCCTGGATTTGTGATTCAATTTCGGAAATCAGATATAAATAATGTGATCTGTAAACAGCCTGCCTCCAGGATGTAGAGCTTAATAATTTTTCCAGAATTGAGAGGGTTCCTCTTTTATAGGTATATACAGCACGGTTTGCATACCGATTCCGTACAAGGGATAATTCTTCTTCATTCTTTGCTATTTTTTCTTCCGTTTTTGTAATCTTAGTACGGATATTTTTTTCTTCCCTTTCATATCTGGTTATTGCCCTGCGTATTGACTGTATTTCTTTTTCAATTTCTGTTAGTAAGCGGTTAATGAGAAAAATTTCTTCTCCAAGAATTGTGACTTTCCTAGCAACGGTTTTTTCCTTTTTTTCTTCCTTTATTATCCTTTTTTTTGTGCGTTCAATCTCTTTTTTGATGGACTCAATCTTATTTTTTTGTGAATCCAATTCCTCATCAAAGTCCTGGGCGGAGGATTGACAATATCCTCCGAAAGATACAATAAAAATGAAAACAGTGAATATTTGATAAATCTTCATCGTTCAAAATACCCCGTCTTAAAATGGTATACCAACTGTGTTTTGAGAGGTTACAGAAAATTCTTTTTTACATATTAAACTCACTTTAAATATATCCTAACCCCTTTCAATTTTAAAGAGTATAAACTCCAAGAATGATAATTGCAGCACTGTATCTGCGCCTGATCCATACAGCCACAACTGCATGTCTTCCCCTTTTTTGTTCGTTTTGTGGATAATTTCCATCGGTTCTCCCAAAATTTCCTGCACCTGGGGAATGGTCATGCCAATTTGAAGGGTCGGACGCAAACGCTCTTCTCTTTTTTCTCTCTCATCAGCCATACGTCTATCAATATCCTTTTGGATGCTGATTTCCTCAAATCTGATAACTTTTTCCTTTAAAGCTTTTAATGTATTTTCATTATCTTCACCAAGATTACCTGTAATATTTTGTGCATCCTCCAGTGATTTAATTACCAGCTGTATGGCAGCTATGTCTTCGGCTTGATTGGCCTGGTTTACCAGCATAGTGGCTATTTCGTATCGTAATAATTCTACCTCAATATTCAAGTCCTGATCCTGCAATAACGCCTTTTCAAATAAATCTAACGCGTTCATAAAGAATCCAGACTGCATTGCTTTTTTACCCTCCGCAAGATATATTTTTGCTCTAAAATAAGGAATGGATTTGCGGGCTTCTTCAGAATAAGCAGCCGTTTTGACAATGACTGTTAGTGCAGAGTCATTTTGACCTCTAACGACCATTCTTTCTGCATCGTACATATATTTTCTTGCAATTTGGCTGATTCGTTCATCTAACCCAGCAAGAAGATTTGCATCCAAGGTTAATTTCCGGGCTTGGCGATATTTTTCTAATGCCTTTCCTGTCAAATGACGTTCATCAAAATTCATTCCCGCCCTTGCCAGTTGAATTGGAATCTTCTTCCTGCACTCTTCAATATATTTCTCTGCTCTATATCGATTAGAGTGAAGCGGATATCGAATGATGAACTCTTCCAGGTTTTCTTTAGCAGAAATAAAATCCCTATGATAGTAATATTCCTTCCCAATATCTCCGACTGTTTTCTTTCCCCCTTTGGAAACAGACAAAGTAAAAAATAAACCGTAATTTGCAAGATCAAACCTGGAAATAGGAGTTAAATCGTCTGGATCGGAAATCCGGTCTATTTTTGTATAACTGTGCTTGAAATCAGCTCCTAATAAATACTGATTCCCAGATCCTGGATTCAGGACATACCGAAAACCAATGCTGAATGAGGTAGAGGGGCCCCAACCATTTGGGCTTTTATCATATGATTTCGCATCCCGATAAAATGTCCCCGTTGCCAAACCATATGTATATCGCAAATGAATCAACCAGGAATCATACCACTGTATATTCATAGAATTACTTATGCCTAATTCCAATAGAAGGGGAGAGAAATTTTTGCCACCTACTCCCCAAGATGATCGTTTCTCCCCCCAAGATGTATCAGGGAGTACTTCCGGGGAAAATATTGATGAATACTTAAAATTCAATCCCGTATGAATATCGGCCCAGCTTGTCTTTAACAAAAAATAACTCAAATTTGTTTTCAGAACATCCAACTCCAACTGATGGCCAACTCTCGCATTCCACGATCCGCCGTCAAACTCCTCTACACTTGGATCTTCGTATTCTATCCAACCACTTTTCATTTGGTCAAACGTACTGCCACCTCCATTAAAACCTAAACCATAACGAACTTCAAGGGGAATAAGTGGGATTTCCTCATAAAATTCCCGGGGATGGAAAATACGATTTGTCCAATATCCCTGTTCATATTCAAGCCCTTCATATTGATCAACCGGTACAAAATTCCTTGGGGCAGTCACAACAGAGTCAGTTTTGGTGTCTTTACCATAAATCACAACAACCACAACAAAAAATAAACCTAGGAATGAAAATTTTCTTGAAATCACCATTTCTCAAAATACCCGATTTCAGATGTATTGAACAAGAGAAAGAGGTCATCCAACAATTGTTTAACAAATCATCATTTATCACTAACTTCCTTGTTGTTTTTTTACAGGGAACATTCTTGTCCCTCATCCATAAAAATGAACGCTTTCTTGAATATGAACAGACCAAAATTACACCACACTCTATTATTGTGTTATGTTAGGATAATGATCGTCCTCCTGCCTGTCCTCAGTAGTATTCCAGCACAGGGATTTACAGTAGCACGGATTCAGTACAGCGGCGGTGGCGATTGGTACAGCGATCCAAGCAGCCTGCCCAATCTTTTGAACTATCTTTCTTCCAAAACATTCATTAAATCGGTCCAAGAGGAGGTTCGTATCAAACTAACAGATAAGGAATTAACCAGTTATCCTTACCTTTATATGACAGGACATGGAAATGTCCGGTTCAGCGAAGAAGAAATTATTATTTTACGGGAATTTCTACTCAGGGGATCATTTCTACATGCTGATGATAATTACGGAATGGATAAATCCTTTCGTCGGGAAATGAAACGTGTTTTCCCAAACAAAGATTTTGTTGAATTACCCTATGACCATCCTCTTTTTCACTCCTACTATGATTTCCCAAATGGTCTTCCGAAAGTACACGAACATGATGGAAAAGCCCCCCAGGCTTTTGGACTGTTCAATGAAGATCGACTTATGGTGTTGTATACCTATGAATGTGACCTTGGTGATGGCTGGGAAGACAAGGAAGTGCACAAAGATCCCGCGGACATCCGTGAGAAAGCTTTACAAATGGGTGTAAACATCATTTACTTCGCTCTTACACAATGATCCATTATATAATTAATTGAATTTATTTTATTGATATGACAAACTCTCAGATATCTATTACTCGTATTTTAAGGCATATTCGAACTGTAAAAATCAAAAATGATCTTTATCTCTTAGGGTGGATCCTCTATGCTTCTATCCTCAGTTTAGTGCTCTTAGGGATATGCATCGAATCTGTATTCTATTTACCAGCAAACATTCGTTTAGGAACATGGAATGCCTTGCTCGTGGTTGCTTCTCTCTGTATCATCTTTATTATCATCATTCTTTTTCGAACATTCCAAAACAAAATATACCGTTTTCGTTTATCGACTATTGCTCGAAACGCCGGGGTTCTTTCATTTCCCAAAAAGGATACAGTCCTCAACGCCCTGCAATTGGAACGCAACTTATCTCAAAGTATGTCTCATGGTCTAAGCCAGTCTTTTATACAAGAGGTCTTTCACAAGTTAACAACGTTAGAGTTAAAAGATCTTTTTCCAAAAAATGCAGTCTGGAGCGGGAAAAAAATAACACTTACTCTCTTAATTCTAGTGGCGTTATCCATCTCAATTTTCTGGAATCATAGCTCTGGCGCCGTTTATCGCTGGATACATCCCAGGACTAAATTTGCTGTGCCAAAACCATTTGTTCTTGAAAGTGTCACAAAAGATATCCGCATCTTAGGGGGAGAATCGGTTTCTTTATCCATTAAGGCAACCTCCGCTCTGCCGGATACAGTTTTCCTGAGCCTCACTCCCTTGGTCAGTAAGGACATGGATTCAACTCAAACATCATCACTGCTGGTCAAATCATCTCCTGATTCAAGCAAACTCTATACATTTGTCATAAATGATATCTATCATGATTACTCTTATCAGGCATTTGTTCCTGCCGATCACTTCTGGCAAACATGGAAAAAGGTTTCTTCCAATGAATACCGAATCCTTGTAACTGATAGGCCGACAATGGAGGATTTCTCCATCACAGTCATTCCGCCGAAATATTCCCAGTTAAAACCACAAATACAAGCAGGCAATCAGGCAAATGTCCGTGGATTAAAAGGATCAACTATATCAATAAAACTTTCAAGCAACAGAGTGCTGGAGAAAAGTTTTTTACTGCTTGGTGACAATGAAATACAATTAACTTCTCGTGGGAAACGCGCTCAAGGAGAGTTTTTGCTTCATCAGGATGGTATGTTTACTGTACACCTTCTGGATGAGCGCGGAATCACGAACCGCAATCCAATCCCATACCACCTAGAGGTTATTCCAGACCTTTTTCCCGATCTGAACATAATTGCTCCACCCCCAGTCATCGAACTTGGAGAAAACCAGCTATTACCGCTTCATCTTGAAATTGAAGACGATTTCGGATTTTCAACACTCCAGATTGGATATGAACTCCGCCGGCCCACCTATCTCCAGACAGACCCATTTATATCAATCTTTACAATCCCTGATCTCATACCGGAACAGCTTCATCAAAAAATATATACTGTATGGAACTTGTCCGATTTAGGGCTTATGCCAGAAGATGAGGTTCACTTTCATTTTGAGCTGTATGACAATGATGAGATCTCCGGACCCAAAAAAACACTTTCAGGAACTTTTATTGCTCGGTTGCCTTCCCTTGCAGATCTTTTTACAGCTATGGGGGAGAAAGAACAAAACATTATCGAAGAAACTAAAATCCAGCTTGAGGAACTCAATGCTCTCCAAGAACACTTGGAAAAAACTGATTTGGAGCTCTTGAAAAGTGAAGAAATTAGCTGGGAACAACAGCAAGAAATAAAAAAGATACTGAAAGAAGCCTCAGAGAAAATTGAACAGTTGAAAAAATTGACCGAAGCCATCGAAACTCTGGAAGAATCTGGGGAAAAACATGGTCTTTTTTCACAAGACCTTATGGAAAAATTCCAAGAATTGCAAAACCTCGTGAATGAATTAATTTCTGAAGATCTGCTCATGAATATGGATGAGGTCAGGAACGCCCTGGAAAATATGGATATGAAAGACCTCATGTCCGCTATGGATCAATTATCTCAAAACATGGAGCAGATTGAACAGGAGCTTGATCGATTTATTGATATTCTAAAACGCATACAGGCAGAACAAATGACCTATGAAATCACTAAACGCCTTGAGCAGCTTGTTAAAGAACAGGATGTTCTAAATGATAATATTCAGCAAACCAATGATACTACTGATCCTTCTGAATTTTCCAGGCTGGAGCAGGAAGAAAAAAGAAATCTGGAGGAATTCCAAAACATCCTGGATATCATGGAGGATGCCTCAGATCTTATGGAGGAATACAGCAAGTCTTCTTCTGAGGCGATGGAGAACCTTTCCCAGTCCGAGCTGGCAGAAGAAACCGAAGCAGATCTTTCTGAGTCTGCCAATCAATTAGGAGAGGAAGCCTCTTCCTCCTCCAAACAATCCAGCCGTTCTGCCCTCAAGAATCTTCAGTCATTTCATCAAATGGCACTGAACATTCAACAACAATTCCAGCAGGAAACCACTTCTGAAATGGTAGGAGAATTTCAATCAATTATGCAGGACATTCTCACGCTTTCAAAATCTCAAGAATCTCTTCATGAAACAACCTCCGGGATTCCAAGAAACTCCCCCCGAATAAAGGATCTTGCAGTGCACCAGCAAATGCTGAGCGACCAACTCACTCAGGTTATGTCAGCACTAATGGATCTGTCCAAAAAAACCTTTGCTGTTACACCACAAATAGGAAAGTCTTTAGGGAGGGCATCAGCAGAGATTAAAGAGTCTATTGGTAATCTTGCTGAACGAAAAGGGAATAATGCCAAATCACATCAGGCACTCGCCATGAAGTCGCTGAATGAGGCCGCCTTAGAAATATACAATACCATTCAGCAAATGCAGTCCGGTGGATCAGCCAGTGGATTTGAACAATTTCTGGCACAAATGGAAGCCCTGTCTGGGCAGCAGCAATCTATTAACAGCCAGGGAATGCAGCTTGCCTTTAGCCAGCTTGCTGCGAGCGCACAGCAGGCTATGATGCAACAAATGCTTTCTAGCCAAAAGCAGGTGCAAAAATCTTTGCAGGAACTCATGAATGAAATGGCAGAGTCCGGACACCAGGGTCTTGGAGATATGAGTGGTGCAGCACAGGAAATGGAAGAAGTAATTAAAGACCTTAAATCTCGAAAATATTCACGGAAAACCTATGAAAGACAGGAACGCATCCTTTCCCGAATGCTGGACTCTCAAAAATCCTTAACCAGACGAGGACAGAAGGAAGAACGGTTGGCAACAACAGCAAACCAAAACAATGTATTTATAGGTCCATCAGGTCTCCCCGTTGACCTGGGACAAAGGCAAAGCATTGCTATTGAAGCATTGAATCAGGCAATGAAGGCCGGATATTCCCGGGATTATCAGACAATGATCCGACGTTATTTTAATGCTCTAGGCCAAGCGAGTTTTTTAGAAACCTCTAAAGAGCCTGAAAATATTATCAATGAAAACATTGAAAATGAATAAAAATTTCCTCACCATTTTACTCCCCCTTTTTCTGGGAATACAAATTTTATACAGTCAAAGCTCTTCAGCCGCTTTAAAAACGGCTGCCCTTATGGAAAAACGGGGAAACCTGGAAAATGCCGTTGCCATTTATGAAGGATTACTAAATAATGAACCAAAAAATTTACAGGCATATCAAAAGTTAAAAAACGTATACAAAAAACTGGAAAACTATCCCAAAATGGTCCTTTTAATTAAAGAACATATAAAATTATTTCCTAATAATCTCCAGTCCCATTTAGAGTTGGGAGAAGCTAAGTATCTTAATAAAAATATTAAAGGTGCAGAAAAAATATGGAATGATTTAGAATCTAAGTTTGGTAATACTCCCAACACTTATCGAATCCTCATGTATATGTACAGCCGATTGTCACTCCAAGAAGAAATGGAGGCTGTGGTGTACCGGGGACGTGAAAAACTTAATAACCATACTTTACTTTCTCTGGATCTGGCAAATTACTATAAGGCACGAAGAGTATTTGATAAAGCTATGGATGAATTTATTCGTTACCTTATTGCAAATCTCCGGCAGAAAAAGATGATTACAGACAGGATTCTCCACATGAGCGATGAAGAAGAAGCTCGTGCCGTGATTGAAAAAAAGATTCTGGAAAATGTAGCAAAAAACGAGTCAGCTTTACGGGTACTGGCGGCCTCATTTTATTTTAAAACCGGTAATTATACGAAGGCTTTTAATCAACACTATACTCTGGGATTTACAACCAAGGAAGACATGATACGCTGGTTAGGTTTTGCTGATAATCTTCGGCGGGAAGGGAAATATGAGCTGGCAGTCAAGTCCTATGAACTACTTCTCTCTCCTGAGTTAATATCAAATAACACCAAAATTATCGGACAAGCTTTGCTGGGACTGGGACTCACTTTTGAAGATAAAATTATCCCCAGCCAGGACAAATCCCCCCTGGTTCAATATTTTCCTGATAATATATTTTTTGAAAATCATTTTTACGACGATCAAAATCTCTCTTTTTCCTCACTTGAAACCGCATTTCAATTCTATGACTCTTTACTGGTTAAAATACCTGTTTCATCCTTTTCGGCTTCCGCCCACTTCCGACTTGGTGAAATACAATATAGGATAACAATGGATTTTGATGGCGCTTCCAGATCATACGAAGCAGCTTTACGTTCCAAACCTAAAAAAACGCTGGAAAATGATATTCGTTTGCGAATAGGGGATCTTTATCTGGCTAAAGGTGACACAACTGCCGCCCTGGCTTATTTTGAACACGAGCGCTCTAGGGGAACAACATTTCTCAGCCGTCTCATTCAGGCTAATTTACTTGCAGGGCGCCCGGACACCGCCATGGTTCTTATTAAATCTGCCCTGGGAACCATTCGCCCGGAAGCAGCTTCCTTTAACGATTTATTGGAATTGCGTGACCTTATCCAACAACACTATCTCTCCGGTTCTTCGGAAGACCGAATGGCATTTGAACTATTCTTTACTTCAGAGTTTCTGATCCGGCAAAAAAAGCTTTCAGAATCAGCAGAGGCATTATATTACCTACGGGAACAATATCCCAATGCCTCTATCCTGTCACAGGCAATTCTTAGAGAAGCACTCATCCGCAAAACCCTGAATCAGATTCCGGAAGCACTGCTTCTGGCTGAAAAACTCACGCAGACTCAAGATGGAGACATTGGGTGGGTACTTTATGGTGAGATCCTGGAAAAATCAAAAAACGAACCCAAAAAAGCTTTAGATTATTATTACAGGGTTTTAGAAGAGTTCCCTGCCTCCCTTCTATGTGAACCAGTTCGGTTTCATGTGAGAAAATTAAATGAAAAGCTGAAAAGCTGATCCCAAAAATGAAAAGAACAAAAATAATATTCCTATTAATTTTCATAATTCAATTTAGTTTGTGTCAGAAAATCCTGATACCGATGGACTTTTCCCAGAAAGATCATCTCAAGGCATACGGAATTGCTTTTGATATCCTCACTAAAAATATCAATGTGGAATGGCTCTTAAATTATCGCGGGGGTTCTTTCATGGTGGACGAATATCCTTTCATCCCTCAAGAATGCAGGATCCGGGGAGTCAGTTTCGAACGAGTTCATGAGGGAGATGTATTATCGATTTACGGTACAATTGATCAGAACAACATGGAAGTAATCCTTCTTGAAAAAGCCCCGAAAATCGCCATTTATACCCCGCCAAATAAACAACCGTGGGACGATGCAGTAACCCTTGCGCTCACCTACGCAGAAGTGCCCTACGAATCGCTCTGGGATGAAAAAGTTTTTATCGGGGGCTTAGATAACATTGATTGGCTTCATCTTCATCATGAAGACTTTACCGGTCAATATGGAAAATTCTACCGCAATTACCACCGGGCTCCCTGGTACATTCAACAAAACAAACAGTTTAAAGCTCTGGCCTCCAGCCTGGGATTTATCTCTGTACACGAAGAAAAAAAGGCTGTTGTCAGAACCATAAAAAATTACGTTGGGCAGGGGGGGTTTCTCTTTGCAATGTGTTCCGCTACTGATTCCTATGATATCGCCTTGGCAGAAGAAGGATTGGATGGTGCCCACAGCGTCTTTGACGGGACTCCAATAACACCAAAAATTCAACAAAAATTGGATTACAGTAAAACGTTTGCCTTTACTGATTTTTCTATTATCACCGATCCTATGATTTATGAATATTCCGATATTGACTACCCACCCAGCAATAAACCAGTGACCCGGGGTGCAGAAGCAGACTATTTTTCACTCTTTGAATTTTCTGCAAAATATGATCCTGTCCCCGCGATGCTTACTCAGAATCACGTGGGTGTTGTGAAGGGTTTTATGGGACAGACTACGGGCTTTCTCAAAGACAAAATCAAGAAACACATTATCATCATGGGGGAAGACCCGGCTTCAGACCAGGTAAAATATTTACATGGGAGTTTTGGAAAAGGAGCCTTCGCGTTTCTGGCTGGGCATGATCCAGAAGATTATCAGCAT
Organism: Fidelibacterota bacterium; assembly: GCA_012964235.1. Classification (GTDB taxonomy): domain Bacteria; phylum Fidelibacterota; class Marinisomatia; order Marinisomatales; family UBA8229; genus UBA8229. The sequence goes on along the minus strand of DTUJ01000018.1, from coordinate 36 downwards.
TTTGTCGGTGATCCGCCCACCGATCTTTCGCTTCAC
>DTUJ01000017.1 GCA_012964235.1 Fidelibacterota bacterium | reverse complement strand
ACCAGTATAAGACTCGAGGCATGAGCTCCGGCATAACTTTCTTTTTCGTATCAGCATCCATGGTTGCTGCGACATGACCATTAATGAAATTGAAAAAATACAATAATCCTATCCAGGTAATTCCTGCAATAATATGCAACCATTTAAAAATGGGATGAATTAATTCCACGTGTATTCTCCTTATTTAAATATTAAAGATTATCCGCTTCTGCAGTTAGGTATTCCCGTACACCCTCATTGGAGGGTTTCATTGCTGTCTTACCCTTCGTCCAGCCAGCAGGACACACTTCTCCGTGCGCATTATGGTGATCTAATGCATCAAGGAGACGGAGCATTTCATCTATGTTTCTCCCAAGTGGTAAATCATTGACAATTGAATGGCGAATTGTTCCCTCGTCATCAATGAGGAATGAACCTCTCAATGTTACATCTCCTCCTACCGTAGTCTCTATGTCTTTCTCACCGGTGTCAACATAAGCTTCCTGTGTTCCTAAAAGTACATCGTATTGCCGTGCAATTGATTTGTCCAAATCTGAAATGATTGGATATTGAACATTCCCTATTCCGCCATCATTAACAGCAGTGTTTTTCCATTTTAAATGACTGAAATGTGAATCTACCGAACAACCCAGGACCTGGGTGTTTCGCTTTTCAAACTCGCTTATGCGATGATCGAAAGCGATGAGCTCGGATGGTCACACAAATGTAAAATCAAGGGGATAGAAAAAAAGGACAACTTTCTTTCCTTTATAATCCGAAAGACTAATGTCCTTAAATGAATTATCCGGCATGACAGCAGTGGCTTTAAATTCCGGAGCTTGTTTTGTTACTAACATGATGTTTTCCTTTTTTTTAATTTCGTTTACAGGTTAATCAGACGTGCTTGGGGAAAAATCCAATCAACAGAAGGATGACCATAAATATCCTTAATAATCTCCAAAATACTTTCTCTCTGTGTACTGCAGCGCATCATATCTTCTCCCATAGCTCGATCGAAATTACAGGTAAAAATAATAAAAGTCATTAAATATTGATTACTATTATCTACTGTTCGCTACCAGATCAAATATTGTTCCCATCTTCGTTTTATTCCAAACTCCCTATCACTTTTTCCACTTCATTAAGAATTTCACAGGATTCTACCAATTCTTTCATTCGATCATGATCTGGATAGAGTGGCCGGTCTACATCCAAAAATTCTACATATTTTCGGATCACTTTTTTTGCAGTTTTCACACCTTTTCCAAATTGATATTCCCTAAAATCCAACGCCTGTGCAGCTGCCATAAATTCAATTCCTAAAATCCCATAAGCATTATCAAGTATTTGTTTATTCTGTAATGCAGTATTCATCCCCATAGAGACAAAGTCTTCCTGATCTGCAGCTGCTGGAATAGATTGTATGGATGCTGGTGCAGAGAGTATCCGCTGCTCCACGATTAGCGTATCTGCAGTGTATTGAGATAACATCAACCCTGAAAACATACCAGCACCTTTCGTGAGAAATGCAGGAAGTCCAACATTCAATGCGGGATTATTCAGGCGATTCAAACGTCTCTCAGACATTACACTCACCATGGTGATAGATGCTCCCACCATATCCATTGGAAGAGAAACAGGTGTGCCTTGAAAATTGGCTCCGGGGATTTGAATATTTTCATCCGGGAAAAATACAGGATTGTCTCCAACACCATTTAGTTCAATTTCCACCTGTGATTTTGCAAATTTCAAGGCATCATGCGCTGCACCGATTACTTGTGGAGTTGAGCGCATAGAATAAGCATCCTGTACACGAGTTTTAACCTTTCCTTCCATTACATCTCCACCAATAACCAATTTTCTAATGGCATTTGCGGATCGAATTGCACCGGAAAACCCCCGAACCTGGTGCAATTTTTCACTGTAAGGTTTCATATTTGCTTTCAGTGCTTCCAGCGTCATTGCTGCAGCGATTTCCGCTTGTTTGAACCAGCAATTTGTATCATATAAAAGAATCGCACTCATTGCAGTCAATACGTTCGATCCATTAATAACCGCAAGGCCATCTCTTGCCTGCAGTCCCGGGATAGCAATCCCTGCTTTTTCCATGGCAATTTTTCCATCCAACAACTCACCCTGATAATATGCTTTCCCTTCTCCCAAAAGAACCAAAGCAATTTGCGACATTGGAGCTAAATCACCGGAAGCTCCAACAGAACCCTTCTGGCAAACAAAGGGTGTTACACCCTTATTCAGCATTTCCACCAGGGCCTGGGTGATTTCAGCACGGCATCCCGAATTTCCATGTGCATGAACATTGATCCTACCTGCCATGGAACCCCGCACATATTCAATTGGTGCCGGATCACCAATACCTGCTGCATGATTATAAATGAGATACTTTTGAAAATCTTTAATCTGAGCATCATCTAAAACAATTTCGGAAAATTCACCAATACCAGTATTTACTCCGTACATTATCTCGCCTGCTTGTATTTTCTCCTCGATCATCTCTCGGCACTTTATTATTGAACGGAGAGAATCCTGAGCGAGTTCTACCTGTTCACCGTCTCTAGCAATCCTTACGAGTTTTTCAACAGTTAACTCATTTCCATTCAATTTAATAGACATTAATTCTTTTTCACCTTTAGCATTTTTGGATTTTTTTCATCCCCTCAATTTACCCCTAAATCCACCCTTTGTCCAATCAGCGAACCTTTTTACCTGTTTGGTGTGAAAGTGCAGGGATTTACCTGGATCCAGAAGCTTATGCCGATTACGTAATCACTGAATCCGGAAGGCCGAATAATCTGCTGATACTTTATAAGCTAATGGGATGGGGCTGCAGCTTACTGCATCCCAGCCACCAGGTCATCTACCACACCCGGATCTGCCAGCGTGGATGTATCTCCCAAATTTTCTGTATCCCCTTCTGCAATTTTCCGAAGTATCCGGCGCATAATCTTCCCCGATCTTGTTTTTGGAAGCGCTGGAGTAAATTGAATTTTATCCGGCGATACATGAGGGCCAATCAACTCTCTTACCTTCAGCTTGATTTCAGATAAGGTATTATCATCCGCTTCCACTCCTGCCATGAGGGTGACATAAGCATAAACTCCCTGCCCTTTAATATCATGGGGATATCCCACTACAGCAGCTTCAGCTACAGACGGATGGGCACCAATGGCACCCTCTATCTCAGCCGTGCCCAGCCTGTGACCGGACACATTCAGGACATCATCCACCCGCCCGGTGATCCAGTAATATCCATCTTCATCCCGGCGGGCGCCGTCACCGGTAAAATAATAGCCCTTGAACATAGAAAAATAGGTATCATAAAACCGCTCATGATCCCCATAAATGGTCCGCATCTGCCCAGGCCAGGATGTTTTGATAGCCAATAATCCTTCTGCAGGGTTGCCATGCAGTTCATTCCCATCCGGATCCAGGATAACGGGTATAATCCCGAAGAATGGTAATGTTGCTGAACCAGGCTTCAATTCCGTTGCAGATGGCAATGGCGTAATGAGGATTCCACCGGTTTCTGTCTGCCACCAGGTATCTACAATCGGGCAGCGGTTTTCGCCTACCACATCGTAATACCACATCCATTCCGGTTCCTTAATGGGTTCACCAACGGTCCCCAGTATCTTAATGGACGAACGGTCACGATTGATGACATAATCATTGCCTTCTCTCATGAGAGCCCGTAATGCGGTGGGTGCAGTGTAGAATATATTCACCTTATGTTTTTCCACCACATCCCAGAACCGCCCAAAGTCCGGATAATTGGGTACACCTTCAAACATGAGAGTTGTGGCCCGATTTGCAAGGGGCCCATAGATAATATAGGAATGGCCCGTGATCCATCCGATATCAGCCGTACACCAGTAAATATCTCCTGGATGATAATCAAAGACAAGCTCATGGGTAAAAGAAGTATAAACCATATATCCACCAGTGGTATGAAGAACCCCCTTTGGTTTTCCTGTTGAACCAGATGTATAGAGAATAAAGAGAGGATCTTCAGCATCCATCTCTACAGGCTGGCATATATCATCAGCAGTTTTCATCAGTTCTTCCCACCAGAAATCCCGCCCTTCCTGCATGGAAACTTCTTCCCCAGTGCGCTGAACGACAATTACGGTTTCAATGGAAGGTGTATTTTTCAGGGCAATATCTGCATTTGATTTCATGGGGATATTCTGTTTAGTACCCCGAACACCTGTATCCTGAGTTATGAGAGCTTTGCAGGAAGAGTCATTAATTCGGTCCCTCAGAGAATCCGGTGAAAAAGCCCCGAAAACAATAGAGTGAACTGCACCAATACGGGTGCAAGCCAGCATAGCGATTGCCAGTTCCGGGATCATCTGCATATAAATGCAAACACGGTCTCCTTTTTCCACCCCTTTTTCTTTCAGGATGTTTGCAAATTTCGACACTTCTGAGAGTAATTCCGCGTAGGATAATGCTGTATCTGTATTGGGGTCATTTCCCTCCCATATGAGTGCAGTCTGATCACCATGCCCTGCTTTGATGTGACGGTCCAGGCAGTTATAAGATACATTTAGCTTCCCGCCTTCAAACCATTTAATTTGAGCCTTTGTGAGATCATTATCTGCTACTTTGTCCCACTTTTTATACCAGTCCAGACGTTCGGCTTGTTCTGCCCAAAAACCTTCGGGATCCTTGACAGATTTATCATACAATCCCTTATATGCAGTCATATCAGGAAT
>DTUJ01000016.1 GCA_012964235.1 Fidelibacterota bacterium | reverse complement strand
GAGCAAGTGATACCATTTACCGATCGTTGCGACTATATTAGTTCCATGAACAACAATTTTGGCTATGTAGTTACGGTAGAGGAATTGATGGATATCCATGTCTCTGAAAAAGTTGAATACATCAGGGTGATCATGGCCGAGCTGAATCGTATAGCCAGTCATCTTCTGGCACTGGGAACCTTCGGGATGGATGTAGGAGCTTTTACACCGTTTCTCTATATGTTCAGGGATCGTGAAAGCATCCTGGATCTTTTCGAGATGACCTGCGGTGCCCGTCTTCTTTATAATTATATGTGGATCGGTGGCCTTTCCCATGATCTTCCGGTCGGCTTTGTGGAAAAGACATATAATTTTTTGGATTATTTCGAGCCAAAAATCAAAGAAAACGATGATCTGTTAATGTATAATAAAATTTTTATTGAACGTACTGCGGATGTAGGTGTTCTTCCACCTGAAGTAGCTGTTAGTTACGGGGTAACAGGGCCAAATTTGCGTGGTTCCGGTGTTAAATGGGATTTACGCAAAGATGAACCATATTCTATTTATGACCACTTTGAATTTGAAATACCTGTTGGGACTGGCCAAATGGGAACAATTGGTGATTGTTGGGATCGTTACTGGGTCAGAACTCAGGAAATGAAAGAAAGTATTGGAATTGTTCGCCAGGCTCTTAACCAATTACCGACTGAAGGGGATGTACAGGAAACGGTCCCAAAGAAAATCCGACCGCCGAAAGGATCAATCTACAAACGTACCGAGTCGCCCAGGGGAGATCTGGGTTTTTACATTATCAGCGATGGAAAACCAACTCCAGTGAGAGTTAAATTGAGGTCACCTGCGTTTACCGCCCTTAGTGCCTTAAGCGCAATAGCGGAAGGATGGATGATTTCCGATGTAATAGCAATTCTTGGGAGTTTAGACATTGTTTTAGGAGAGATCGATCGATGAATACGTTAATGAGCATAAAAGGGTATTTGATCAATGGTCGTTGATAATCTTATGCAGTGGTTTGAATCCTGGACGTTATGGGAAGCAGGATCTCCACTTTTGTTTTTAATCGTGGTAGTCATTGCAGGCGTGCCGATCTTTCTTCTCATGGCAGTCAATGCCCTGGTGGCTGTTTATGCAGAACTTAAAATATCGGCTTTTATGCAGGACAGAGTTGGTCCAATGGGTCAAGGGCCAGGGTTACATGCAGGTAAATGGGGTTTATTGCAAACCGTTGCTGACGCTTTGAAACTTTTGTTAAAAGAGGATATAATCCCAACCTTAGCCGATCGTAAGTTGTTCATAATAGCACCTTTTATCATTTTTGTTACCCCTTTTATAGCACTTGCCGCTCTCCCTTTTAATCAGAATCTCCTGATTGCTGATTTAAACATAGGAGTTTTCTATATTCTTGCGGTGGGATCTATCAGCGTAATTGGTATCATCATGGCAGGATGGTCATCTAACAACAAGTGGTCATTATACGGAGCTATGAGATCTGCGGCGCAAATTGTAAGTTACGAAATTCCGGTTGCCCTTTCCATTGTATCCGTCATTATGCTCACAGGGACCTTGAGTATGCAGGGTATTATATCCTACCAAGATGGCACTACCTTAGGAATATTACCAAACTGGATTCTTTTTAATAATCCCTTCTCTTTTATAGCTTTTTTTATTTTTTTTATCAGCGGTGTTGCCGAAGTGAACCGGACTCCTTTTGATATTCCTGAGGCAGAGTCCGAACTGGTTGCAGGTTTTCATACCGAGTATTCCGGGATGCGATGGGCTTTCTTTTTTCTAAGTGAATATGCCAATATGCTGATCATAAGCGGTATCGCCGCAGTAGCATTCCTTGGAGGATGGCACAGCCCGATTCCCGGTTTTCTGGAATCCCCGGGATGGAGCCTGTTCTGGTTCATCTCAAAGATAGGGATGCTCATTTTTATTATGATGTGGTTTCGCTGGACGTTTCCACGGCTTCGTGTTGATCAGCTCATGAATATTTGCTGGAAAGTCCTCCTGCCTCTTGCTCTTTTAAATATTTTTGGTGTTGGAATATGGACATTATTAACAGGATGATGTATGAGTAAATATTTGCACGATTTATGGAGTTCAGTCTCCAGTTCCATGATTGGTATGAGAATTACCTTCAAACATTTTCTCAGGATTCGTAAAGGAAATGTTACCCTTCAATATCCGGAGGAGAAATGGCCCCGACCGGAACGAAATATAGGATTTGAACATAAGGATTATAATGTAATTCGATCCAAACTCCATGTGGATATGGATGATTGTATCGGGTGTTATAAATGTGCCCGTGCCTGCCCGGTTGATTGTATCAAAATTGAAACGATAAAAGTTCCCAAAGGAACGGATATAGGTATCACATCTAATGATACAAAAAAGCGTCTTTTGGTTAATCGTTTTGATATTGATATGACGGAGTGCATGTATTGTAATCTTTGTGTATATCCATGTCCTGAAGAGTGTATTTTTATGACCGGGGGTCCTAATTCATCTAAACATCCCATCGATTATGAATTTTCTGAATACAATCGGGAGGGATTGATGTATCGTTTTGCTACAGCAACACAGGAAGAAATCGACCGCTATACGGATACTGAAACACCAGAGAAACCCACTGAAAAGGAAGAGACGGAATGAGTGAATTATTGTTTTGGTTCATGACTGCCATGACTATTGGCTCTGCCTTAATTGTCGTACTTCATTCCAATCTTTTTTACTCTGCACTTGCGCTTGTTGTTACTCTTTTTGGTGTCGCGGCTTTCTATGTATTTCTCTGGGCAGATTTTTTAGCTGGAGTACAGGTATTCATATATATCGGTGGTATCCTGATTTTAATTTTATTTGGAATTATGCTCACAAATAAGATTTCTTCCGTAAATATTTCCCATTCGAAATTCCATCAAGGTATAGCTGCGGTAATTGTTATGGGGATATTCTCTATATTGGGTTGGATGATATTGAAGACTCCCTGGCTCCATATAGTACAGCAGGAGCCATCCCAGACAGTCGGGAGGATTGGAAGGTTGTTGATGACTGAGTATTTGCTTCCTTTTGAGGTAGCATCTGTTTTGCTTCTTTCAGCGCTCATAGGTGCAGCAATGTTATCCAGGAAGGCAAATTAATGGACCAGCTGCAAAATTATCTTTTTATCGCTGCTGCGCTTTTTTCACTGGGACTTTTTGCCGTTATTACCCGTCGAAACGCTGTGGCAGTTCTCATGGGAGTGGAACTCATTTTGAACTCAGCCAATGTAAACTTTCTTGCTTTTTCCCGGTTCGGCGGTATGAATTTTAACGGGCATGTTTTTGCTCTTTTTGTAATCATTATGGCGGCGGTGGAAGCTGCAGTAGCCTTGGCAATAATTATTAATTTATATAACAATTATCAATCCATTAATGTGGATGAAGCGAGTCAATTAAAACGATGAATATTTTTATTGAATATTCTCTGTTCATATTTTTCCTTCCCCTCGCAGCTTTCCTGATTAATATTTTCTTTGGAAAACGGCTTCCCCGTCAAGGTGATTGGGTGTCCATCGGGGCTGTACTTTTCACGCTGGCTCTTTCCATGGCGATGTTTGCCGGGATGATTTTCAGTTACGATCCGGATTTTCAAGTGGAATCATCCTTCACTTGGATCAACCTCGGTGATTTTAATATTCAGTTAGGATTTTTGGTAGACAATATTACTATCACCATGCTGTTAGTGGTGGCACTTATCTCCAGTATGAGTCACATTTTCTCCATTAAATATATGGCCGGAGATCCGCTCTATTCTCGCTATTACGCCTATCTTTCCTTATTTACTTTTAGTATGAACGGGATTGTCCTTTCAAATAATCTCATGCTTTTGTACATGAGTTGGGAATTGGTTGGGCTTAGTTCCTACCTTCTGATCGGATTCTGGTTTGCGAAAAAATCTGCAGCGGATGCTGGTATGAAGGCATTTCTAACTAATAGAGTAGGAGACATCGGTTTTTTTATTGGAATCATGCTTTTATTTACTGCGGTTGGTTCAGTAGTCTATTCCGATATATTTACAAGTGTGGCTGATGGTAATTTGGCTGGCACTTTGCTCACCATGGCAGGGATTGGCCTGTTTATAGGCGCAATGGGTAAATCTTCCCAATTCCCTTTGCATATCTGGCTTCCGGATGCCATGGAGGGTCCCACTCCCGTTTCTGCTTTGATGCATGCTGCAACCATGGTTGCAGCGGGGGTTTTTATGATGGTTCGGCTGTTTCCAATTATGACACCGGACGCACTCGTTTTTGTCGCTTACATTGGCGGGTTTACAGCCCTGTTTGCATCCACAATTGCAATTACCCAGAATGATATCAAAAAAGTTTTGGCTTATTCAACGGTGAGCCAGCTTGGATTTATGATCATGTCTGTGGGAACAGGTGCATATGTAGCGGCATTTTTCCATCTTGTGACTCATGCTGCTTTCAAGGCAAATCTCTTTTATGGTTCTGGAAGTGTGATTCATGCTATGCATCATGCTCTTCATAAAAAGAACGATCATGAAACAGACCCGCAGGACATGCGCAACATGGGTGGATTCAAAAGCCGGATGCCAACAACCTACAGGGCTATGTTGGTAAGTACATTGGCGATTGCAGGAGTTCCGTTTTTTTCCGGGTTTCTCTCCAAAGATGCTATCCTTTCCGGCAGTTTATCGTTTGCAAACCACCATCCTGAACATTTCCTTCTGCCAATCTTTGGATTCAGCGCAGCTTTGTTGACAGCTTTTTATATGTTTCGATTAATGTATATGACATTCCATAATGAACCTCGAATGCCGGAACTCATTGAGGAAATTCATGAATCCCCGAAGGAAATGACCTTTCCCCTGGTACTGCTAGCCACATTAAGTTTTTTCATTTTTTACACGCTTCCATATTTCAATCCATTTTCTGACCAGGGGTGGTTTACCTATGTCATTGAAGCAAAAACTTCCCTCGTTCATGGAGCTCCATCTGCTCATGCTATTGCTGAAGGGATTCACCACAGTCATCTTCCAGCTATGATAATATCAGTGCTGGTGGCCGGACTTGGATTTTTTTTAGCATGGCAAATGTATCTCAAGAGAAAGCTGTCTGCGGAGCGTTATGCAAATAAATTTTCCACATTACATCGTTTATCATTAAACAAATTTTATGTGGATGAACTATATGCACGGTTTATCTATACTCCGGTTTTGAAGTTAGCAGATAAAATTGCATTTTTGGATTGGGATCTTTATGATAAATATGTTGTTGATGGATTTGGAAAATTTACAGAATGGTTCGCAGATTTAATTGGAAAGGTGGATTATGATGGTCTTGATCAGGGCATAGTGGATGGAACAGGACGTACTGCCAATCGGTTAGGGGATATCTTGAGAAATCTGCAGACTGGACGGCTTCAAAATTATATTCTATTCGCTCTGTTTGGAGTAATTCTGATTGTGATTGTTCAAACAATGGTTTAGACCTTTGAGACAAAATGTGTAAAGGATAAAAAATGGTATCAAACATACTTAGTTGGCTCATTTGGCTACCTGTAGCAGGGATGGTGGCCATTCTATTAATTCCGAGGAATAAAGTAGAGGTTATTAAAATTGTAGCAGCGGTATCTACGGGACTTCAGCTCTGGCTGGCAATTATGCTTTGGTTGAACTTTGATTCCGCAACCGGATCTTTCCAGTTTATGGAAAATGTTGCATGGATCCCGTCTTTTAATATTTCCTATGCTCTGGGTGTAGATGGATTAAGCCTTCCTATGGTTATTCTTACTCCGTTGCTCTCATTTTTATGCATTTTTGTAAGTTGGAAAATTGATAGAGGCGTAAAAGGATATTTTGCTTTGTTCCTGCTTCTTGATACGGGAATGATCGGTGTATTTCTGGCTTTAGATTTCTTCTTATTCTTTGTCTTTTGGGAAGTAATGCTTTTGCCCATGTATTTCCTCATTGGTATGTGGGGCGGCCCCCAGAGGGAATACGCCGCTATAAAGTTTTTCTTGTACACTTTAGTGGGATCTGTACTCATGCTGATAGCAATTTTATCTCTGTATTTCACATGCGGATATACATTCAGTATCCCCGAGCTTATAGAGTCAGCTCCAAGCGCTTTGGATGGTTCATTATGGTGGGGCATGAGTGCCATCAAGGTAATTTGGGTTCTTCTTTTTGTAGGATTTGCAATAAAAATACCGGTGTTTCCATTCCATACCTGGCTCCCCTTGGTGCATGTGGAAGCTCCAACTGCTGTTTCTGTAATTCTTGCTGGTGTCCTGTTGAAAATGGGAATTTATGGTATTCTTCGAATCAACTATCCCATGCTTCCGGATGCGGTTTTCTGGTTTGCTGGTGCTTTAGCAGTTCTGGGGTTGATCAATATAATCTGGGGCGCTATGTGTGCATTGGCACAAAAGGATTTAAAGAAACTGGTCGCTTACTCAAGTATCAATCATATGGGGTTTGCAATGCTGGGAATGGCCGCAGTCATCGCCGCTTCCGGTCTTCATGGAGAGAATTACATTGCTGCTCAAGCCGGAATCACTGGTGCAGTTTTCCAAATGTTTAACCATGGTACCATTTCAGCTATGTTGTTCATCCTGGTGGGAGTTATTTATGATCGCGCACATCATCGTGATATCGACGGGTTTGGTGGATTGGCGAAGCAGATGCCTGTTTACGCTGGTGTAACTATGGTAGCTTTTATGGCTGGGCTTGGGCTTCCGGGGCTGTCTGGTTTTATCAGTGAATTCATGTGTTTTATGGGTGCATTCCCTGTTTTCAGGGTGATTGTGATAATTTCTACTCTGGGAATTGTGTTAAACGCTGCTTATTTCCTGTCCGCCTACAAACGGATATTCTTTGGTGAATTAAATGAAAAATATTCCGGTCTGTCTGAAATTGACGGACGTGAACTGTTTACCCTGATTCCTTTAGCGGTAATTACTTTGATTCTGGGAGTGTATCCGGGGCCGTTCCTGAATATGATCAAGGAGACTATGTCGGTTTTAATTGATCAGGTTGTGCTGATAGGAAACTTTGCTGTTATCCCTTAATCTGGAGAATATGCTTTTATGAATAACCTGCAAAGTTTAAGCTATTACTGGCCGGAACTCCTTCTTGTAACTATCATTTTAACTGCTGTTATCTATGATCTTCTAACAAAACCGTCTGAGAGTCAGAGAGTTGGTCTTTTGGTTTTTGCAGGTTTAATTTTAACTCTATTCGCAAATTGGTTCACAAGTGCGGAAAGGAACATAACTCTATTTTTAGATTCACTTGCACTGGATCCATTCGCTCAGTTTTTTAAAACGATTATAATTTTTTCAACCCTGTTTGTTATTCTTATTAGTCGTAAAAGCAATGAGTTAAGGAATTACCGAACCGGAGAATATTACACATTAATTGCCATAATGGTCTTTGGTATGTTTCTCATGGTTTCCGCTATCGATCTAATCATGGTATATCTTTCTATTGAAGTTGTCTCTATTTCATCCTTCATTTTGGCAGGGTATTTGAAAAAGGATCAGCGCTCCAATGAATCTTCACTCAAATATGTAATCTATGGAGCTTTTTCTTCTGGTTTGATGCTTTTTGGTTTGAGCATCTTATTTGGTCTCACAGGGACCACAAAATTCTTCGAGATACAAAATGCACTCGCTGGGTTGGATACTTCTTCCCATTTTGCTTTGATTATAGCTTCGATTTTTATTCTTGCCGGGTTTGGATATAAAATTTCTGCTGTACCTTTCCATTTTTGGACACCGGATGTGTACGAAGGTGCTCCAACTCCGGTAACAGCGTATCTCTCTGTAGCTCCAAAGGCGGCTGGCTTTGCCTTGGCAATTCGTTTCTTTCATGTGCTATTCACTGATGCTGGATTACTTCTCGACTCTGGGAATGGAATTTCAACCATACCCTGGCCACAGGTTTTGGCTGGTATATCGGTAGCGACCATGACCCTTGGGAATCTGGTGGCGATTCAGCAGTCAAGCGTAAAGAGAATGCTTGCATACTCCAGCATCGCCCATGCGGGATACATGCTCATGGCGATGCCTATTCTTTCTGGGAACGGCGTTTTTGCAATAATGATTTATTTAGTAATGTATCTCTTTATGAACCTTGGTGCTTTTTTTGTTGTAATTATTGTAAAGAATAAGACGGGGGGGGAGACCTTTGAGGATTTTCGCGGTTTAGGGTGGGAGATGCCTATTGTAGGCATCGTTATGGCGTTATTTATGCTTTCTCTGACGGGGATTCCTCCTACCGCAGGATTCATTGGAAAATTTTATCTCTTTGCTGCGGTGATAAAAGCAGGTCCGGCTTTTTACTGGCTCGTATTTGCTGGTGCAGTGAATAGTGTGATCTCTTTGTATTACTATATGCATGTGGTGAAAGTGATGTTTTTTGAAGGAGAATCAAAAAAGAAACTCTTGTTCCCTTCTGTCCTTGAATCCACTCTGATAATCACTTTAGCTGTTCCCACTCTGCTTTTAGGAATTTATTGGACACCAATTGCAGAATGGATAACAAATTCTTTGAGATTTTATTACCAGAGTATTTAATTATAAAAAGAAAAATACGAGTTTTGTCATTAACTATTTATCACTGTTCAATATTTTTTTATAGTTTGCCTGAAGGTATTGAAGATAGATCAAATTTGGGTTGAAAATTGTAGGTCTGATTCTTAGGAACAAGTAAATTTAACTCTTATCATGATTGAAAATTACTTACCTATTCTCATTGTTTTTATCCTTGTTTCAGGGTTCGTTTTCGTGAGTCTCATTGTAACGCATTTAGTGGGTCCCCGAATCTACAACCCCATTAAGATGATGCCCTATGAGTCTGGAGTGGATCAGGTTGGTGAAACAAGAATCCGATTTTCGATCCGGTTTTTTCTAATTGCTCTCCTTTTCATTATTTTTGACATTGAAATTATTTTTTTATACCCTTGGGCTGTTGTGTTCAAAGATTTTCTTTCTATGGGACCCTTCATTTTTTTTGAAATGGTTATTTTCCTTGTTATCCTTACTTTTGGTTTTGTATATGCTTGGCGGAATGGGGTTCTAGAATGGGAATAGTTGGAAAAAAATTGGGGAATCCAAAGATTGGCAAAAGCAGGGAAATGCTCCGAATATTTGTTTTTGAAACCATATAATTTTAGATAACCATGGTTCAAGATGATATCAAATCGAATGTTCTGACTACGACCTTGGAGAGTGCCATAAACTGGGGCAGGAAAAATTCGCTTTGGCCCATGCCCTTTGGTACTGCCTGTTGTGGGATTGAATTCATGGCTGTTTTAGCTGCCCGTACAGACTTAGCCCGTTTTGGTGCTGAAGCAATTCGTTTTTCGCCCCGGCAATCAGATCTTCTTATTGTTGCCGGTAGAATTTCTATCAAGATGATGCCAGTCCTCATTCGCATATACGAACAAATTCCGGAACCGAAATGGGTTATGTCCATGGGTGCCTGCGCTTCTACCGGAGGAGTATTTGATACCTATAGCGTGATCCAAGGTATTGATCAATTTATTCCAGTGGATGTCTATGTTCCGGGATGCCCACCGCGGCCAGAGGGTGTTGTTGAAGGGTTTATAAAACTTCAGGATTTGGTGGGCAAGGAAAAATTGGCTGATTACGCCCCTGCACCAGCCAAATAAATGACAGCAGCGAATATACTATCTAAGATAAAAGAAAATTTCCCTGAGGCGGTTTTGGATATGACAGAATTCGCGGGGGAACAGATCTTGCATGTGAGAGGCCCGGATATTTTGACGTTGCTGACCAAATTAAAAGCCGATGGTTTCAATTTCTTGGCTGACCTCACCGCAATTGATAATCTAACTCTGGGTGGATATGAGCGCTTTGCTGTGTCTTACCATTTATTATGTCACCAGACAGGGGAGAGATTAACAGTAAAAGCCTATATCCCTGAGGAAAAACCGTCATTACCTTCCGTAGAATCTTTGTGGAAAACGGCAGACTGGCAGGAGAGGGAAGTGTTTGATTTATACGGTATAAAATTTGAAGGACATCCTAATTTAATCCGTATCATGAATCCGGATGATTTTGAGGGATACCCTTTGAGAAAGGATTATCCCAGATTGGGACGCAAAGAGAGAAGTGATTTTCCTGTGGTAGACCGGGGCATACAAAAAAAGAAAAGTTAAGAATGACCAGAGTAACTGAACTGCCACTCGAAACTGATAAAATGGTTCTAAATTTTGGACCTCAACATCCCTCGACCCATGGAACACTGAGAATAATTATGGAATTGGATGGTGAAACTGTTACAAAAGCAACACCAGAAATCGGTTATCTCCATTCTGGCTTTGAAAAACTGGGAGAAGACCTGGATTTCAATCAATATATTACTATTACAGACCGCATGAACTACCTGTCTCCTCTCTGTAACAATGTTGCATATGCCTTAGCAGCTGAAAAATTAATTGGAATAGAAGTCTCCAAACGTACTGAATATATCCGAGTACTTATGTGTGAATTGAGCCGCATAGCTGATCATCTGTTAAATGTAGGTATGCTGGCCGTAGATTTGGGTGCACTGACAGCATTCCTTTATGGCTTCAAACTGAGGGAGGATATATACGATCTTTTTGAAATAGCCACAGGAACTCGCCTTACAACCAGTTACACCCTTGTGGGTGGTTTGATGAGGGATATCCCCGATGGATATGACAAGGCAGTCTTAAAAGTTCTCGATGAAGTTGATAAAGTAGCCAATGATATTGAAACATTATTGAATAAGAACCGAATATGGCAAGATCGGACCAAAAAAATTGGTATCATTTCCAAGGAGGATGCAATCTCGTATGGTATCACTGGTCCAATGGCGAGAGCAACAGGTATCGAGTGGGATATTAGAGTGAACGAGCCATATTCTAGCTATGAAGATTTTGAATTTGATGTAGCCATTGCTTTAAATGGTGATGTATTTGATCGATATTTGGTGCGGATGGAGGAAATTCGCCAGAGTATAAAGATATGTCGTCAGTCGTTGGAGAAAATGCCTTCAGGTGATGTAATTGTAGATCCGGGCTTAGGATATAGCCTTCCACCCAAGGATGAAGTATACAACTCCATCGAAGGCCTGATCTATCATTTTGAAGTGACCATGCCCAACAGAGGCATGACACCGCCAGTTGGTGAAGCTTATGTACCAACTGAATCGCCTAATGGTGAACTAGGTTTTTATATTGTGAGCGATGGAAATCGAACTCCCTATCGTGTTCGCACACGACCTCCCTCATTGATGAACTATTCAATTTTTTCAAAACTTATTGAAGGACATATGCTTTCGGATGCTCCGGCAATCATCGGCAGTATAAATGTTATCGCTGGAGAATTAGATCGATGAACTCCAATGGCACTCCCAAGCAAAAATTTATTTTCACTGATTCGGGTAGAATGGAAAAAATACTTTCCCAATATCCTGATAAACGATCGGCAACACTGCCTCTGCTTCACCTGGCGCAAACACAGGAGGGATTTATTACGGGCGCAATCATTGATGCAGTGGCGCAATATACTGAGATACATCCGGCTGAGGTTATGGATTGCGTATCTTTTTATACCATGTTTTTTCGCCGTCCTCTGGGTACTAATAAACTTCAGGTATGTCAGACACTCTCATGCAGTTTAAATGGGGCTGATGACTTTGTTGATCATATCACTCAAAAGTATGGGACAAAGCCGGGAGAGACAACATCTGATGGTAAATTTACTTTATTGAAAGTTGAATGCCTCGGTTCATGCGGGACTGCTCCTGTGATTCAAATCAACAACGACTACCACGAAGGACTTTCAATTAATGAATTAGATAAATTGTTGGATTCTATCCCATGAGTGATTTTGAACCAGTTCTGACTGAACATATTCATCAGAAAGATTGCCATACACTTTCATTTTACAAAAGTGTCGGGGGATACACTGCTCTTGAGAAAGTCTTAAAAATGAATCCTGCTGAAGTTACTCAAGAAGTAAAAGATTCAAATCTTCGGGGCAGAGGCGGTGCAGGCTTTCCAGCGGGTATAAAATGGGGATTTATCCCAAAGGATACGGATAAACCAAAATACTTAATTAATAATGCAGATGAAAGTGAGCCAGGTACATTTAAAGATAGATTACTCATGAATAAAGTACCTCATCAAATGCTGGAGGGGATGATAATTGCTGCCTATGCCATCGGCTGTCAGACATCATTCATTTATATTCGAGGAGAATTTTACAAAGAATTTAAAATGCTGGAGATGGCTGTAGATGAAGCATATGAGAGTAATCTTTTGGGTCAAAATATTCTTGGTTCAAATTATAATCTTGATGTTGTCATCCACCGTGGAGCAGGCGCTTATATTTGTGGTGAAGAAACTGGATTAATTGAATCCCTTGAAGGAAAACGAGGGTGGCCTAGGATAAAGCCTCCTTTTCCAGCAATCGAGGGTTATTTGCAAAGCCCTACGATTGTGAATAATGTTGAAACTCTTTCCTGCATTCCCCATATTATCACTCGTGGGGCAAGTTGGTTTAAATCTATCGGTCCTGAAAAAGGACCGGGGCCGAGATTATTTTGTATTTCGGGCCGGGTTAACAATCCTGGCGTTTTTGAAGAACCTATGGGTATTGCTCTTAAAGACCTGATTTTTGAAAGGGCAGGTGGTATACCTGATGGCAAGAAATTAAAAGCTGTTTTTCCTGGCGGTTCTTCTTCCGCGATCTTGACGGCTGAAGAAGCCTTGGACGTGAACATGGATTTTGACGAATTGGTAGAAAAGAAAACCATGCTGGGATCCGCTGGCGTCATTGTTATGGATGAAACAGTAGATATGGTCCAGGCCTGTCTCAATATCGCCCGGTTTTATGCTCATGAGTCCTGTGGCCAATGTACTCCTTGTAGAGAGGGTACTGGATGGTTGGTGAAAATGCTTACACGTTTAGTTAATGGTGGTGGCACACCAAAAGATATTGACATGATTTTTGAGATCACGGATAACATCGGGGGCCTTATTGATTTTTCAAAGGGAAGTTTTGGCAAGACCATCTGTCCGTTTGGTGAAGCAGTAGCCTGGCCTGTAAGAAGTTTTGTGGAAAAGTTTAAGGATGAATTCCTGGCATATTTGCCCAAAGAAAAGGTAGTTGCCTGATGCCCCTATTGAAAATAGATGATAAAGAAATTCAGGTTGAAAGTGGTACCACGATTCTGGAAACAGCTATCGCCAGTGGGATAGAAATACCTTACTACTGTTACCACCCAGCTCTAGAAGTTGTGGGAAGTTGCAGGATGTGTCTTGTGCAGGTAGAAGGAATGTCCAAACTACAAGTATCATGCAACACATTTATTGGGGAAGTACATCCAGACCGCAAAGTAAACGGTAAGTATGATATGGTGGTTTATACGCAGAATGAACTCGTGGTCAAAGAGAGAAAAAATATACTGGAATTTCTCCTTTTAAATCATCCACTCGATTGTCCTGTATGTGACCAGGCCGGTGAATGCTATCTTCAAGATTACTCTTTCAAATTTGGCAATGCCCACAGCCGATTCGAGGAAGAAAAAAGAGTACGTCCAAATGAATATCTTGGCTCCCAGATTGTTATTAACCACAATCGCTGTATTCTATGTAGTCGTTGTGTTCGTTTCACACAGGAAATTTCAGGTACCAGTGAATTATTTGTTGAAGCCCGTGGATACAACTCAAAAATCGCAGCGCTTGAAGACAAGCCTTTAGATAATCTATTAGCAGGTAATGTGGCTGATATTTGTCCTGTTGGAGCGTTACTAAGCACAGATTATATCCATAAAAACCGTATTTGGAATCTGGAGCAAAAACCTTCAATTTGCCAGGATTGTAGTGTCGGTTGTAATGTAGATGTATTTTCTCAACAAGATCAGATTTTTCGATTGACCGCAAGAGAGAATCAAGATGTGAATGGTTACTTCATGTGCGATATTGGACGGTATGGCTTTCATCGCTTTGAAAAAATTGAACGGATTAGTCACCCTATGGTGCGAAATGGTAAATCTTTTAATGTGCTTGATTGGGATGAAGCGATAAAAAAAACAGCAGATTTAATAGAGAAATCCAAAGAGAAAACTGCCGGTATTGTTTCTCCCTTTCACACAAATGAATCAAATTATTTACTGGGCCTTTTGATGAAGGAAACCCTGGGCTACCTACCACCAATAACAGGTGAAGAGATTACTTTCCCAACAAAATTTCGGATTAGTGCTGATCGTTCACCTAATCTCAGGGGTGTGAATGATATTTGTGGTGATTTGGTAAAAGATTTTACTTCCATAATCAAGACTCGCGATATTCGTGGATTATACATTTTGGATGATGGTGTTGATCGAAAGTTGGATGATAGTTGGAAAGATATCTTGGCAAAGATGGATTTTGTAATTGTCCAGAGCTATGCCATGACGGAATTAGCCAAATCAGCACATATAGTGCTTCCAGGATTGGCTCCATTTGAACGGGAGGGGACCATCACTAATGACAAAGGCCGTATCCAATGGTTACGTCCATCCCTAGCCACAAAAGGTGACTCTAAACCAGATTGGGAAATCCTTATGTTGGTTAGAAATGCTTTGCACAAAGAGTCTGAATATTTTGCTGATTTGGGCGAGGTGATTAAAAAAATGGGTGATCAGTTTCCAAATTATTCAGGGATTTCATTGTTCAAAATTGGGACTCAGGGAATGGCGTTAACCTGATGGATTTTTTAGGTTTTATAATTATTCTTGTTAAAGTTTTAGTTGTATTCGCAGCCACTATGCTTACTGTGCTCATATTGATATATGCAGAGAGGCGGGTCTCCGCTTTTATGCAGGGACGGCTCGGTCCTAATCGCGTGGGACCGAAGGGAATTCTTCAACCTATTGCAGATGGTATCAAATTTCTTATGAAAGAGGAATTTATTCCGGCAGGCGTTGATAAACCAATTTTTATTCTCGCCCCGGCAATTCTCCTTATTCCAGCCCTCATGACTTTTGCGGTGATTCCATTTGGTTCTTCGATTACAATTTTAGGGCGGGAGATTGCTCTTCAGGTGGCAGATGTGAATGTGGGAATTTTATACATCCTTGCCCTGACCAGTATTGGCGTCTATGGCATCGTATTGGCGGGCTGGTCATCTAATAGTAAATATTCTCTGCTTGGCGGGCTTCGTTCATCTGCACAGCTTATCAGTTATGAATTAGCCATGGGATTGGCGGTGGTGAGTATTATTTTACTATCAGGATCATTGAAATTGAATGACATTATTGCTGATCAACAGGGTTACTTTTTATCTTGGAATGTATTTAAACAGCCTTTGGCTTTTGTTATCTTTTTGGTAGCAGTCTATGCTGAGACCAACCGACTGCCTTTTGATTTGTCAGAAGCGGAACAAGAGTTGGTGGGAGGCTATCATACGGAATACAGCAGTATGAAATTTGCCATGTTTTTTATGGCTGAATATGCCAATATGATCACAGCAGCAGCTTTAACGGTTACGCTATTTTTTGGCGGATGGGATTTCCCTTTAATAAATGAAACTATGCTAGGCAATTGGGGAACAGCGCTATCTGTCCTGGCTTTTATTTTAAAGATGGGCTTTTTTCTATTTCTTTTCATTTGGGTTCGATGGACGTTTCCACGTTTCCGGTATGATCAATTAATGAAACTGGGATGGAAAGTTATGCTTCCCACTGCACTTTTTAACATATTTGTCACAGCTGGGTATCTTACCATCAAGTCGGTGGTTTAATGGCAATTATTACTAAATCCTACGAACCAACATTCTGGGATAGACTTTATTTCCCCGCATTGATCAAGGGTTTAATGGTAACATTACGGTATTTCTTTAAAAGAAAAGTAACCATTCAATACCCAGATGAAAAGTACGTTCCGCCAGATGGATATCGTGGACTTCACCGCCTGAATAAGTATCCTGACGGTCGTATTCGGTGTGTAGCTTGTGAAATGTGTTCCGCAGCTTGTCCCGCTGACTGCATCTATATTGTCCCCGGTCCTGCTCCTTGGGAAGGAGGAAAGGAAAGATACCCAGTCAAGTTTGACATTGATCTTCTAAAATGTATTTTTTGTGGTTTCTGTGAAATGGCTTGTCCGGAAGAAGCCATTGAATTAACAGAGATTTACGACTTTTCTGCTTATTCCAGAGAGGATCTTCTCATCGATAGGGAGGGACTTTTAGAAGTATATGAGTTGACTAAAAACCAAAACTATTATTCCCGAACAGATAAAAGCAAAAAGCCTGCGACTTAAATATCGGTCAGGATTTTATTCAGATATAATATGTCACTCCCGCTCCTATTTTATATTGCTGCTTTAATAGCCGTTGGATCAGCGGTCTTGGTGGTGCTGAATAAAAATGTTGTTTATAGTGCCCTTTTACTGGTGCTTTGTTTTTTCTCGCTGGCGATAATCTACCTTCTTCTTGAAGCATATTTTCTTGCTGTTCTTGAAGTATTCATTTATGCTGGTGCTATCATGGTACTATTTTTGTTTGTTATTATGCTACTCAATTTGGGACGGGAAAAGGCTCTGGAGCATTTTAAGTATTTGCAGAGAGGATTGTCCATATTTCTAGTTGTTCTTTTCTTTCTCGGGGTTTTTCTCCTCTTGCTAAATGATTCAAGTGCGTTGCATCAGCCAGAGGGGGGATTTTCTGCGGGAGGTGTCTACTCACTTGGAGAGGCACTTTTTACAAAATATCTACTCCCTTTTGAAGTCGCTTCTCTCTTGCTACTCGTTGCACTGATTGGAACGGTCTACTTGGCCAAAAGGAAGATCTGATGGTTGTTCCTCTAGAACATGTCATTGCATTGAGCTTGGCCCTTTTTTCCATTGGGGTGTTGGGTGTTTTGTTTCGGCGTAATGCTATTACCATCTTCATGTCCATCGAATTGATGCTGAACGCGGTCAATCTGGCTCTGGTAGGTTTTTCAAGGTATTACAACAGTGTGGATGGGCAGGTCTTTGTCTTTCTTGTCATGACCCTTGCCGCCGCCGAAGTAGCGGTGGGCTTGGCGATAATTATTGCTGTCTACCGAAATCGCCAAACGGTGAATATTGACGAAATAAATTTGATGAAGAATTAACCTTTACTGATGGAAACGATTGTATCCATAAAACCTTTGGTGGCGGTCTTGGTATCTGCTATAGGAGCCTTGCTCATCATTTTTGTGGGAAAAAAACCGAACATTAGAGAATCCTGGTCTCTAATCGCTGGAGCAATAAAACTGGTTATTGTACTATCCATGATCCCGGATGTGGTGTATGATAAAAAAGTAATTTCATATTCACTGTTCACCCTTCTGCCTGGCATAGAAATTAGTTTCAGGGTTGATGCTTTTGGGCTTTTGTTTGCAATGGGTGCCTCGTTACTCTGGATTGCAACGTCCATTTATTCTATTGGCTATATGCGATCTACGAATGAGGGCTCTCAAACACGTTATTTCGCCTGTTTCGCAGTAGCACTTTCCTGTACAATCGGTGTGGCATTTTCAGCAAACCTATTTACCATGTTCCTCTTCTATGAAGGCTTGACTATTATTACCTATCCACTTGTTGCTCACAAAGGTACAGCCAAGGCAAAAAGCGGAGCGAGGAAATATGCCATTTACCTGTTGGGTGCTGCCAAAGCTTTTTTGGTCGCGGCTATAATTCTTACTTATAATCTTACAGGTACACTTGAGTTTTCAAAAGCTGGGATCTTTCCTACAGATGTTCAATCGGTCCATCCGGAACTGCTTTATGTGATTTTCGTGCTTTTCCTTTTTGGGTTTGCCAAGTGTGCAATTATGCCCTTTCACGGCTGGCTTCCAGCGGCCATGGTGGCTCCCACTCCTGTCAGCGCACTGCTTCATGCTGTTGCCGTGGTCAAGACAGGGGTTTTTACTGTCCTACGAGTCATTTTCTTTGTTTTCGGTGCTAACCTCATGAAGGATATTGGTGTGGATGTCTTCGTTATCACATTTGCATCATTCACCATCATCATCGCATCTCTTCTTGCCCTGAGCAGGGATAACCTGAAGGCGCGTCTGGCATTCTCAACAATAAGCCAGCTTTCATATATTATTTTAGGAGCAGCGCTGCTTACTCCCAGCGCCATGATAGGTGGAATAATACATATCACTAATCATGCTTTTTCAAAGATCACTCTCTTTTTTTGCGCCGGCTCAATATATGTCTCATCACATAAGACTGAAGTCAGTCAGTTAAATGGGATAGGGAAAAAAATGCCCTGGACGATGGCTGCCTTTACCATTGCTACATTGAGCATGATAGGGATTCCTCCTGTATCTGGGTTTATTACAAAGTGGTATCTTGTAATCGGTGCCATGGAGAGTCATAGTTTAGCGGTTCTCACTGTTCTGCTGGCAAGTTCGTTTCTTAATGCTGCATACTTTGCTCCGATTGTATACAAGGCATTCTTTAAAACGGAAAATTCAGAAGCTGAGAATCATAATCACGATTTACATAAACATGAGGAAGTTAAAGAAAACCCGTTTCTAGTGGTGCCTCTCTCTTTAACTGCAATAGTAAGTGTTGTATTGGGTCTATACCCCGACTTTATAGTGCAATTAGCTAAAATGGTCATCCGATGAAATTATTAGAGATCGTAGAGGTACTTCGAACAAAAAAAGTAAGGCGAATTGCTTATGGTGTGCTCATTTTACTCATCATAACTGATTTTTTTATCCCACGCCACGAGGTTCATTTTTTTGGGGACGAAATCCCCGGATTCTGGTCTTTATTTGGCTTTATCGCATGTGTGTTGATTATTGTAGTATCTAAATGGATAGGTCATCTTGGGCTTATGCAGCATGAGAATTATTATGATGAGGGAGATGTTTAGTTTGGAATTTGTACATCCTTCAGCATTTTATCTCATAGGAGGACTCCTCATACCTTTGCTCAAAGGCAGGGTAAGGCAAGGCTATATGCTTTTGATTGCTCTCTTAGCCTTTTTTGCTGTTGTCAATATGCCTCATGGTACCTTTGGTGTTTATGAGTTTTTAGACTGGAAATTAACCTTTGGAAATGTGGATAAGCTGAGCAAGGTCTTCGCTTATATATTCGCAATCATGGGTGTGATAGGGGTAATCTATTCTATCCATGTAAAGAATGATGGTGAACAGCTTGCTGCATTTTACTATGTTGGAGGTTCACTTGGAGTGACTCTTGCGGGTGATTTCCTCAGCTTATTCCTATTCTGGGAAATGATGGCTTTTTCATCGGTCTTTCTAGTATGGTATAGGAAATCAAAGTCTTCCGTCCATGCTGGTTTCAGGTATCTTTTATGGCATGTTGCTGGTGGCCTGATTCTGCTGGCTGGTATAATACTTCAATATTCTTTAAGTGGTGATTTGACAATACAATATTCACCATTTCATGGTTGGTGGCCTGCTGATCCACAGAGTCTAGCTTCATTTCTCATTCTAATAGGACTTATTGTTAATGCGGCTGTCCCTCCGTTTGGCGCCTGGCTTCCTGATGCATATCCTGCAGCCACTGTGACCGGAGCAGTTTTCATGAGTGCTTTCACTACTAAAACCGCCGTCTATGCACTGATCCGGATCTGTGCAGGTTCAGAGATTCTGATTGTTTTGGGTGTTGTTATGGCAATTTATGGTGTGGTTTATGCAGTGCTTGAGAATGACGCCCGCAGGCTTCTGGCATATCACATTATCAGTCAGGTAGGCTATATGGTTGCCGGTGTTGGACTGGGAACCCATATGGCTATAAACGGAGTTGTGGCACATGCCTTCTGCCATATCCTGTATAAGTCTCTCTTGTTTATGGGAACAGGTTCAGTGCTCTACATGACAGGGACAGCAAAATTGACAGAACTCGGCGGTCTCTATAAAACTATGCCGAGAACAATGATTTATACCGTAATCGGGGGTCTTTCCATTTCTGCATTTCCCCTTTTTAGCGGTTTTGTGAGCAAATCCATGACTGTTACTGCCTTTGGTGAAGCGCATTTAACTTGGGCATTTATGGCGCTCATGCTCGCTTCTGCAGGAACGTTTCTTCATACAGGTCTAAAGGTGCCGTATTTCATATGGTTTGGCAAGGATCAGGGTATTAAAGCGAAGGAACCACCATGGAATATGGAGCTTGCCATGATAATTAGCTCACTTTTCTGTATTGGACTCGGAGTTTTCTACAAGCCCCTTTATGCACTACTCCCTTATTCTGTCCATTTCGAACCTTATACTGCATATCATACCTGGGAGACTTTGCAGATACTGCTATTTACACAACTTGGTTTCTTCCTGCTGCTTAAAAAGCTTTGGTGTAAAAATACGATTAGTTTGGATACGGACTGGTTTCCAAGGAAGAGTGCAAAAGCATTTATGTGGTTTATAAATAAACCGATGGCAAGTTTAGAGTACAATGTTATTGGTGAGATTTATGAATTTATTATTCAGAAACCCATAATGAGAGTTGCGGTTTATTTGAAGAAAATAGATACCGTTGTCGTAGATGGGACCATCAATGGGGTAGGCAAATTGGCTATGGCATGTAGCAGAAAGATGCAGAAAGTTCAGAGTGGTCAGATTCAACACTATGCAATGCTTATGGTCGCGGGAGTCATTGCTGTAATTATAATTGTAATGGTGTTACCTTAAGAAGGTGAGAGATGGAAGGAATTATAATTAATAATCTCGATTATCCAATACTGACGGTAAGCATTTTTCTACCGCTGGCTGGGGCTCTTATTATTCTATTCTTAGGAAGAGGAGCTCTTATAAAATGGCTTGCTCTAGCGATTACGGTTGCAACGTTTATTGTTACACTTCCTATTTACAAGTATTTCGATAAGACAACCTACAAAATGCAGTTTGTTGAAATCCGTTCATGGATACCGGCATGGAATATAAACTACAAGGTTGGTGTAGATGGAATCAGCGTATTATTCATAATTCTAGTCACAATTTTAAGCATTCTTTGCGTATCAGTATCGTGGAAGGCAATCCAGACAAAGACAAAAGAGTTTTATATATCTCTTTTAATAATGGAAACTGCAATGATTGGAATTTTTGTTTCACTTAATGTCTTCCTTTTTTATATCTTTTGGGAACTCACCCTCATACCGATGTTTCTCTTGATAGGTGTGTGGGGTGGTCGCCAAAGGATATACGCTGCGGTGAAGTTTGTCCTTTTTATGCTGGCTGGAAGCGTTCTTATGCTGGTCGGAATAATTGTGCTCTACAATGCAGGTGGCAAGACTTTTGATATATTAGCACTTTCCAGGGTGAGCTATCCCGCCGGACTTCAATTATGGCTGTTCTTGGCCTTTTTTGCTGCATTTGCAGTGAAAATGCCCATGTTTCCAATACATACCTGGCTCCCAGACGCACATACAGAAGCGCCCACAGCCG
>DTUJ01000015.1 GCA_012964235.1 Fidelibacterota bacterium | reverse complement strand
GGATTTTGTCCCATAAAAGCAAAATAAAATTCATCTGGTATCTGATACCTTGGGTCATCCACTGATTCAAAAACCTGATTTTTATAGGATTTCTTTGATTGGGATATGTTCAAATCGTAGTAGGATGTTGAAGATATGGAATGGGAAAAATTTAGCCCGAGAATCTCTCCATCACTGAAGTGGGTATTTCTTCCTCCAAGTGTGAGACGTCTGTGATGATCATAGGATTGGTATTCATCATGGCTTAAAATATATTTTATCCGCAGTTTGACCTTAGGATTTAGTTTGAACGTTAATTTATTTTGAGATGACCATTTATCTACCCAGTTCATGGGTTTAGTCTCTGGTGTCAATGTAAGCTCAGGGTCATCCCAATCTAAATTGCCGTTCTGGTCCACATAAAACTCTCCATTGTCCCACTGGCCGTTGTTGTTTTCATCGTGATAGGGTTCTCCTATATCCCGGACACGATTATTATTTTCATCAATAAACAATGTATCTCCATACATGTTAAATGTATTCAATCCATTCAGCCATCCTGCTGATCGGTACAATCGTCCAGAGCTGTAAAAGGTTACCCTGTCGCCCAATAGAGGCCCGCTCAATGATCCAGCAATATTCACATCATTAAACGGCGAGTAGGTATCTAGGCCCCGAAAAATAGGATCAGAGGTCATATGGTCCCCGGAATAATAATTCAATGAGCTTTCAAATGTATCTCCTCCGTCTTTAGTTACCATGTTGATTACTCCACTCATTGCTTTACCATATTCAGCATTAAAATTCCCGCTGATGACCTGCAATTCCTGGATGTTATCGTTTTCCACTGTAACTGAAATCCCACCATCATAAACATCTGTCATGGATATCCCGTCAACCATATAAACTATCTCACTTCCCCTGCCACCACGAATGTGAATACCACCGCCTTCATCCTGTGTGATTCCGCCTTGTAGTTTAATAACATCACTCACTTCAGTAAGCGGCATCGTTTCCAGTACATCCGAAGTTACTCTGGCTTCCGAATTTGTTCTGTCAAATTGGATGACCCCACGGTCTGCTACCACTATAATTTCTTTACCTTCAACAACTTGGATATCCATAGAAAAATTCAGTCTGAATGTTTTGTCAACTGAAATGGGAATTTGTGTTACAGTTACAGACTGGTATCCAATCATCATGGCTTTCACTGAATATACACCGGGAGAAATATTTAAGATGGTAAATTCACCGGAAGGATTCGATGCGGTGCCCAGGTCTGTATTCAGAATGACGATATTACATCCAACCAGAGGCGTATTATCATTCTTATTTTTTACAGTGCCGGTTAATTTTCCTGTGGTTCCTCCTAAAACCAGACCTGCTGCTACTATAATCATTGCAAGAATCCTCATATGTGCATTCTCTTGTCAAGGATAAAGGTTTTCACCACCGTGCTGTCAATAGTGATGTCACTTTCTTTTCTCAGGTTATCAATGAAATCCTGAAATGCATTGAATCTTGAGGAGTGATCATCATGTTCAATATCGGGGTTCTTAATTCCATAAAATATATTTTGGATAGTATGCTGCTTTTTTAATTTATCAACCTGTTCCATAAAATCCTTATCATGGTGGAGATTTGCTTCAACCGCTTTTTTAAGAAGCACTTCCCTGATCAATAAACCCGATATGATAGATTTTGCATTCTCAACTGAATTGATCCGAGCGATTTTTTCCTGTGATAAGGTTCTACATTTTTCCAGAATATCTGTAGATGTCCAATATGTATTCAGTGACAATGATTTTACAATAGTAATATCGGGCAAGACGGATTTTATCTCCACAGATTTACCTTTTAATAAATTAATTTCAGGCAGTAGTTGTAATAGATTTTCGTGATTAAATACGAACCTTAATTGATTGTAAACCCGATCAGTATATTCACGGACGGCAGGACGTTTTTTATAGGTCTTGGCAATAATGTCTAATCGGTCTTTCATGTGTAAATATTCATTTTCAATGAGGAATGGATCGTATTTTCTTTCCAGAAGTTGGATAATGCTGTATCCATCTCCTGTCATAATTGGTGGAGAAATTTCCCCATCATTTAATTGAAAAGCAATCTGTTCAAATGCTGGATCCAGATCTCCCAACTCCCTGAATCCCAGGTCACCACCGTTGGATGAAAGGAGAGAATCTGTGAAGCAGTTCGAAGCAAGCTTCTCCCAGGAATTGCCTAAATCCAATTGATCCTGGATATCTAATATTCCTTCTCTGGTCCTTGAAAAAAGGTGCCTAACATGAATTGAAGATTTGGACCAGGTGTACATTCTTCTTAATTCTGTTTCTCCTGCTATCAGTTGAGGATCGATCTCTTGTTTATAGAATGCATTCAGTAGGAGTTGGCCTTTGTCTTTTTCCATCTGGGGGGATTTGTCTATCTTTTCTGGAATTCCTTTTTCTTCAGCATATTCCATTAGCATTGCTTCATCAATCAACGAATTCAATAGGGCGTAGCGATTCGAAAGATTATCAGTTTGATGTGTTTTTGACAGAAAAGATTGATACCGGAGGAGGTAAGAATTGAGGGTAATAATGTCACCGTCAATCTCTGCTAATCCTGGGTCATTTGCTTGATCACAGGAAAAGAAAGTGATTGTAAAAATGACTGCAATTAATCGCTGATCCAAGGACAACCGAAAGAAAAAGTCTTTATTAAATCGTTGCATTATTGCCCTTAGTCGATCTCGAGGATAAGAGCACCTTTACCGGGGAGATTAATTTTAGTTGTAAGATCATATACTTTATTATCCAAAATACTTATTCCCTGTTTTTTTTCAGCTATAACTTCATTGAAGCGACCAGGATCAATTGTTTTTGATCTTTTATTATTGTTTATGATCACCATAACCAGTGCCTCATTATAGCTTCTAAAATAAACATATATGCCATTTTCCACTGGATAATGAATCATATTACCCATGGTTATGGCAATGTTTTCCTTACGCCAGTTCAATAATTTTCTTATAAAATTCTGTGCTTCTAATTCTTTTTTATTTAGTGATCTACCAGTGAATGCATTTACTTTATCACCTGGCCAGCCACCAGGGAAATCCTTGCGTAAAGCTCCATGGTCACCTGTGCTTGACATAGCTATCTCTGTTCCATAGTAGATCTGTGGTATCCCTCTAACTGTATTTATGATTGTCATTGCCATCTTGTAGAGATCCATTTGCTCATTCAATTGGGAATAAATTCTTTTCATGTCATGGTTCCCAGCAAATACTACAAGATTGTATGGATCTCCATATTGAAAATCATTTGATATGACACGAAAAATATCTACAATACCACTATTCCAGTCCTCATTACCCAATAAGCCATTAACAAGTGCTTCTTGCAATGGGAAATCCATCATACTAGGTATATATGAATCATAATCATCATAACGGTTGCTTCCTTTCTGCCAGTATGAGACCATTGTAGGATTGCTTGACCATTCTTCGCCTACAAAATTGAATCGGGGATACTCTGTCGCTATTCTTTTGCTCCAGATAGAAAGAAAATTTTTATCTATATAAGGATATGTATCAATACGAAAACCCGATAGATCAGCATATTCTATCCACCAAATTGAATTTTGTATCAAATAATTTGCCAAAAACGTATAATTCTGGTTTAGGTCGGGCATGGTCTCAACAAACCAGCCACTGGTGAATAGATCCCTCTGTGATTCCGTCAGATGTGGATCATGGACAGATTCATGAATATGGTTTGATCTAACAAACTTACCATCACTATTTATCCAGTCTATCGTAGGTAGGTCCTTCATCCACCAATGTTCAGAGCCTATGTGGTTTAAGATCAGGTCCATCACCAACCCGATTCCTCTCTTTTTAGCCTCTTTAGAAAGAACTTTGTAAAGTTCGTTGTTACCAAATCTTGCATCGATATTATAGTAGTCTGTGGTTGAATAACCATGATAAGAATAAGTGTGTTGATCATTCTCTAAAACTGGGTTTAACCAAACCTGGGTAAAGCCCATATCAGATATGTAGTCTAGATGATCAATGATCCCCTGAATATCGCCACCGTGTCGACCGCCTTTCTTTAACCTATTTTGTTTTTCCTTCAACTGTGAGGATGAATCATTGCCGGGATCTCCATTGGCATAGCGATCAGGCGTAATTAAATAAATGACATCTGCCGGTGAAAACCCTTGCCGGTCAGCTGAATCCGGTTCTCTTTTTAGCAGTGTATAATTATATTTTGTCTTAGGCTGACCTTCCTTATTAAAGATGATCTCGAATTCACCAGGTATTGCTTCTTCTGATAAAAATAGATCAATAAATAAGTAATTTGGATTACTTAACCTATGTACTTGATTAATCTCTATTCCAGGGTGGGAAAATTCTGGTTCCAGGTCCGAAATATTCTTGCCATGAACCATCAGCTGCAGTTTATTCTCCGCCATCCCAGCCCACCAGAATGGGGGTTCTAAATGATCAATGCGATAGGTTTCGGAACTCTTTATAGGTGATATAAAGACTGCTAAGAAAAAAATCCAGATTGAATAAAAATTCTTCATTAATTCAAAAATTTAGTGACTCACTATTGAGTTACTGTTATTAAATTAAGTATATTAACCAAAAGCGATCAACACAATTTAACCCTATAATAAACATATAATAACCAAGTTGGCTAATATTGAAAGAGAAATAAGCACGTTGCTCGAGAGGTTTGGCTTTTCGGCAAATGCAGCTAAGGCT
>DTUJ01000014.1 GCA_012964235.1 Fidelibacterota bacterium | reverse complement strand
ATAATAATTCAGAAATTGTAGAGCGGTTTGAACTCTTTATTGGCGGTGCAGAATTCGCGAACGCTTTTTCTGAACTGAACGATCCAATTGATCAGAGAGATCGTTTAGAAACCCAAGAGAAGCTTCATGCTGCCGGTGATGAGGAAGCACATCCAGTTGATGAAAATTTTCTGCAGGCTGTAGAGTACGGCATGCCCCCAACAGGGGGAGTTGGTGTGGGAGTGGACCGTCTGGTAATGCTTTTAACAGAGAATCGCTGGATCAGAGACGTCATTCTTTTTCCCTCTTTGAAAACGGTTAAGGAGTGAACCCAATCAGTTAAAGGAAGAAAAACTTCTCCCGTAAATGAATCTAACTACTTTCATTGCTTTCCGTCATCTCCGTTCTCCCCAAAAGGGCAGTTTTTCTACACTTGCGGGGATACTGGCTATTGCCGGATTAGGAATTGGGATTGCAGCTCTCATCATTACCTTAAGTATTCTTGAAGGATTTGAAACCACCATTTCAGAAAAAATTGCCGGGTTTGACGGACATATACGACTCCAGCATTTTATGGATACACCTGTACCGGAAGAAACCCAGATCTTGGACAGTTTGCTGGGAACAGCCTTAGGTCAAACGGTCATTCCCTTTATCCAGAGGCCAGCTCTTTTGAGGAGAGGTTCTTATGCGGAGGGTGTCATTGTGGAGGGACTTGTTGTACCTGATAAGAAATTCGGGTTGACACATATTATCGTTGATGGAACATTAAATTTGAACCCCGGTTCCATCCTGATCGGGAAACGTCTTGCTGATAATATGTCCCTTCAGGTTGGAGACAAACTTGCACTTTTTGACATGGAATCCATTACCGGTGTATCTTCCGGCCAGCGAGTAAAGTCATTCACAATCACCGGATTATTTCACTCAGGTTTGCTGGAATATGACCGATCTATTGTGTATACATCCCTAAAAGACGCTCAGCATCTGTTCGGTATGGAAAAGCAGATTTCGGGGCTTATGCTTCTATTTAAAAATTCTGCACTTGCAGGGGCAGCTTACTCCCAGCTTGAAGAAGAATTGGATTATCCATGGTATGTGATGTCATGGAAAGATAAACACCATGTTTTATTTGATTGGATTCGGGTCCAGCGCTGGCCTATTCTGTTCATTTTTGGACTCATTGCCTTTGTTGGGGTTGTTAATATTGTTTCTGCCATGGCAATGATCATAATTGAAAAGATCCGCGAGATTGGTATTTTTACTTCCCTGGGGTTTACGCCTCACGCAATTCGAAGGATTTTTCTTTTTGAAGGCACCATTATAGGAGCCATTGGATCTTTAGCCGGTGTTTTGATCGCCCTGCTGCTGATATGGCTGCAATTACGTTTCCAGTTAATTTCCATCCCGGAAGATGTGTATTTCATGGACAGAATCCCAGTTGCCATGAATGGATGGCTTACCTGTCTTATAGGTTTTGCGGGATTGGTTGCATCCATGCTGGCATCATTATTACCAACAATAAAGGCAGCAAAAATACATCCTGCCGAAGCCCTTAGGTACGAGTGACATGAATATCTCGACCTACATTGCAAAACGATTTCTACTTGGCGAAAGAGGTGTTGGTGCAAGCAGGTTTACTGGTTTGATTGCTATTGCGGGGATGGCGGTGGGATGTTTTGCCCTCATACTCTCCATTGCAGTTTTGAATGGTTTTGAGAAGAAAGTAACTGCGAAAATCCGTGGATTTGAGGGAGATCTCCGAGTTTCAGGAGCATCCCTGGATTTCATTGATATACAGAAACAGCTGGATGAGGAACAAAGTGTTTTATCTTACATGCCTTTCATGGAGCGTAAGGGTCTGGTCATCGGAGATGGAAATATTCTCAGAATTGCGACACTGAAAGCGGTAGATATGAATAAGACCTCTTCTTTTTACCAGCTTGGATTGAACGAAATTGAACTAAACCCATCTGATTTCCCTATTATCATTGGTCAACTGCTTGCAAGCAGATTAAATTTAGCAGTAGGGGATTACGTCAAACTGATGAGCCCAGTTGATCACCCGTCGCGGTTTGGATTGCCCCGAAAAGTGCAGGTAAAGGTGGTGGGAGTTTTCCAGGGAAATGTATTGGATTATGATGACAGGTTAGTTTTTGTTCCGTTGTCTGTTGGGAAATTTCTTTTTACCAGAAAAAAAGGACTCGACGGTGTTGATATCCGGTTGACTGCGGAGACAGAAATAAATATGGCCCGGGAATGGTTATTAAATAAGTTCCCTCACATGACGATTGAGAGCTGGGAGAATATCCATGAAGGTTTATTCCAGGCTATGCGAATGGAGCGAATCGGTGCCATTGCGGTATTAAGTTTGATTATTCTTGTAGCTTCGTTTAATTTGACTTCCACACTGGTTCTGGTTACTGTCCAGAAAATCAGGGAGATCGGTATTCTGCGGGCAGTTGGAGCTACCACTGGTACGATTCGGTCAATTCTAATAAAGCAGGGATTTATGATCGGTGGTATTGGTGCTGCAGTTGGATTAGGATTAAGTTTTTTGGTTGTGATTGTACAGGTAAATTTTGGCTTACTTCGTTTGCCGGAAGACATTTATTTTATGAAAAATCTACCCATGATATTGACTGTTAAAGATGTGATCCTTGTTCCATTTATTGCAATTATTTTGATAAGTATATCATCTGGATTAGCAGCACAACGGGCTGTATTGATTCAACCAAAAGACGCTATTTACATGGAAAAATGATACTGGAAGCAAAACAGATATCAAAGTCATTTCAAAATGGCGCCAAGGAACTCACTGTTCTAAGGGAACTATCTCTGTCAGTTGACAAGGGGGAAATTGTTACCATTATGGGACCTTCTGGTTCAGGCAAATCCACACTTTTGAATATTCTAGGAACACTGGATAGTGCAAACTCGGGCACGGTAATTATTTGCGGGAAAAATGTTGCTTATTTGGACGATGTATCTCTTGCTGAATTGAGAAATCGTCATATTGGATTTGTGTTCCAGTTTCATCATCTCTTACCGGAGTTCACAGCACTGGAGAATGTGTTAATACCAGCAGAATTAATGGGAGTTGGACACGATGCAAAAAGCCGGGCGAAGGAATTATTTGAATATGTCAGCCTTACGGAACGAATGGATCATTTTCCATCCCAACTCTCTGGGGGGGAGCGGCTCAGAGTGGCTGTTTTGAGGGCCCTCATCAACACACCGGATATAATTTTAACTGATGAACCAACTGGGAACCTTGATACTGGAAACGCAGAGCGGCTTTTGGAACTTTTTATAAATATCTGCCGGGATTTTCAGCAGGCGATGATCATTACAACCCACGATCAGAATGTTTCTTCTATTGGATCACGTGCATGTCGGCTTGAAAATGGAATTCTTCATGTAATAACTTAATGAACACTTTTATAGCTGATTGTCAAACTCGTAACTTCCAGATAGTATGAAAGAAAATTTTTCAAAGCGTGTTCAAGCTATTATGAAATATGCCAAAGAGGAAGCTATTCGTCTTGGGCATAGTTATGTAGGTTCTGAACATTTCTTATTGGGAATTCTTCGGGGGAAAAAAGGACTGTCGATGAACATATTGGATATCTTTGACTGTGATGTAGATGGGATATGTGCCATGGTTGAAGATATGATCAAAGCATCCGGCGGGACCATGACTCTTGGCCATTTGCCCCTAACACGCAGAGCAGAGCGCATTTTGAGAAATGCCTACAACGAAGCGACAGCTTTGGGTGTTGCGGTTGCAGATGATGAACATTTATTGCTGGCTATTTTAAGGGAATCAGAGGGGATTGCTTTTGAAGTGATGAACGCCTATAATTTGGACTATGAGAGTGTAAAAGAATTTTTACAAAAACAAACAACTGAGGAAGAACCAGTTGAACGTTCTGTTTTAAGCAAATCATCTAAAACAAAAACACCTGCTTTGGATCATTTTTCAAGGGATCTAACAAGATTGGCGCGGAAGGGGAAACTGGATCCTGTTATTGGAAGGGTAAATGAAATTGAACGGGTTGCTCAAATTTTGACGCGAAGGAAGAAAAATAATCCAGTTCTTATTGGTGAACCAGGAGTTGGGAAAACTGCCATTGTGGAAGGGTTAGCACATCGGATTACTGAAAAATCTGTTCCAGGATTGCTGCATAACAAACGGATTTTGTCATTGGATTTGGCAGCTATCGTTGCCGGAACAAAGTATCGCGGCCAGTTTGAGGAACGCATGAAAACGATCATGGTTGAAATGGAAAATACGGATAATCTTATTTTATTTATTGATGAACTTCACACCCTCGTTGGTGCTGGTGGGGCTACGGGTTCTTTGGATGCATCTAACATTTTTAAACCAGCCTTGGCTCGAGGCGACATTCACTGCATTGGCGCCACAACGATGGATGAATATCGCAAACATATTGAAAAAGACGGCGCATTGGAAAGACGCTTCCAAAAGATTTTGATTAACCCGCCAACGACAGAAGAATCTGTCCAGATTTTAAACGGGCTGAAATCCAATTACGAAAATCATCATAACGTTATTTATCATGAAAAAGCCATAGAAGCATGTGTTGGCCTATCACATCGATATATAAGTGATCGTTTTCTTCCTGATAAAGCGATTGATGCTATGGATGAAGCTGGATCTCGTTCTCACATGCTGAATATGAAAGTCCCTCAGGCTATTCTAGATATTGAAGTGAAAATCGATAAAATCCGGGAAGAGAAAGAACAGGTG
>DTUJ01000013.1 GCA_012964235.1 Fidelibacterota bacterium | reverse complement strand
TATCAGGGAGTCCGGGAGCTCATGCCCTACGCCAAAGCTGTAAGCGCGAAGAGTCATGAATTTGATTCCGATGGGAATGAAATCAATACAGATTATTATAAAATGATGAAAATAGTGTTAGATGCCAGTTATAATGGCCATGTGGGAATTGAATATGAAGGTACTGCTCACAGCGAGATGGAAGGCATCCGCCTGACACTTGAATTACTGAAAAAAGTGAGAGAATCTATTGGCTGATTATTATCAGTAATGAGTTATTCCAGAAATAATTGCTTATGACATTTTTGGATAATCTATCTTTCAAATCCATTCAAATAAAAGCCCTATTTTTGTTGGGCTTTTTGTTCTTATGGATGGGATGCAGTTTACCTTTGAAACTATATACTTTTTCTGGGCAAACCATGGGCACGACTTATTCTGTAAAAATCGTTAGTGAAAATTCTGTAATAGATCATGGGAAGATTCAAAAAGGTATTGATTCTGTTTTAATATTGGTGAATCAACATTTGTCAATCTGGGACTCAAGTAGTGAAATCTCACAATTCAACCAAAATAAACAACAAGTATTGACAAGAGTTTCATCGCATCTGAGGAATGTTATTTCTAATAGTTTGAAAATTTCTAAGGCGACGAATGGTGCTTTTGATATTACTGTATTTGACCTCATGAGTCTATGGGGTTTTGGCCCTAATCCGAGAGCGGGTTTACCCACTGATGTCCAAATTGAAGAAGTAAAAAATAGGATGGGATATCAAAATATCATCATAGAGCCAGAAGGCGTGAGGAAATTAAATCCTGATATAAAACTGGATGTGAATGCGATTGCGAAAGGGTACGGTGTGGACCAGATTTTTGAATGGATTCTTGAAAATGGCTTTGAAAACGTTTTTGTAGAGATTGGCGGAGAAGTCCGCTGTGCAGGAATAAATCAGAACGGTCAGTTCTGGCGGGTTGGAATTATTGACCCTAAAATCTCTTTTCTTCCCAGAGAAGAATTATCTGCAATTGTACATCTTGATGGAAAAGCTATGGCAACATCGGGAAATTATCGAAATTTTATTGAAAAAAATGGGCAGATTTTGGGTCACACGATTGATCCAAGAACCGGTTACCCTGTTGAAACGGATGTATTGTCCGTTTCAGTAATTACACATTCCTGCATGGAAGCGGATGGTTGGGCTACCGCTCTCATGGTTTTGAATTTTGAAGAAGGGAATAAATTGATCTCTGAAAGAAGAGATTTAAATGTGCTCTGGATTGTTGAAACTAAGGACGGTCAAAGAAGAATTGAAAAGACTCCGGAATTCATCATAGAAAATCCAAAATATTAAAATCAATTTATTCGAATAAATTGAAGGGAGAATAAACCCATTTAAAATTTATTGATTTTAATATAATTACTAATTCTATAAAAGAGGTTAATTATGGATCCATTATCAATGGAAAAAGCGATGATTAAAAATATGATTGATAAAACAGGTAAATCTATTGATGAATGGATTGAAATAGTAAAAAAACAAAATTTTGTAAAACATAATGAAATAGTTACTTTTTTAAAAAAAGACTTTTTATTGACTCACGGCTATGCAAATTTAATTGCACGTAAATCAAAATAATTATTCTATAGCCATGGATAATAATTGTAATAACTTCGTGTGCTGATTTGGATAAAAAACAGCAATTGCACTTTGCATGGATCAACAGCCAGTTGAAATGAAGTAGCAAGTAATAACCTTTTATTATTGGAGATATTTAGTACAATGAAGTTAATTAATCGTATAAAAAACAGGCTGAAGCGGTCTCAGAGACCAGTTCGCCTTAAGAGAAATCCTTTGGAATTAGGTCGATTGTCTGCTTGGCATAGACCAGACATATTTGAAGAGAAGTATAAAAACT
Organism: Fidelibacterota bacterium; assembly: GCA_012964235.1. Lineage (GTDB taxonomy): Bacteria > Fidelibacterota > Marinisomatia > Marinisomatales > UBA8229 > UBA8229. Next base: position 2,860 of record DTUJ01000013.1, on the reverse strand, counting down.
AATTTTAAAAAATAACTCAATTCAATATAGAGCCTATCTTCAATTGATGGGCTCTATATTTTTACAGTATGAATTGCCCAATAATATTCCAGGTGCTGTTGACGATTTATTTGAAATCGTGATATGAAGAATGGAAGTGAGATTTCACTTATGTTAGGAAAAATACAGTCTCAAAAGTGGAAAATCTGTGTTCCCTTTTGTTTGTGTGGTCTCATTCTGCCTCAGCAACCGGATCTCTTTAACCATTCGCCTACAGCATTTTCAGCAGTTATTTTAGGGCAGGCAACTATTGATAATGTGCCGGCCGAAGAGGGAGACTGGGTTGGTGTTTTTGATGATTCAGGAAACTGTGCAGGCGCTGCTGAGGTTGAATTTATTGATAACAGATCTGTATTTATCCTGACCATCTATGGAGATGATCCTGCCACTGATGAAATAGACGAAGGACTGATAGGTTCGGAACCATTCACTCTTCAAATTTATGATTCCTCTGCTTCAGAATTTCAGATTCATGGGGGAAGCTATTGGGGATGGCAGGATACCCAGGGTAAATTTCTAAACTTGTTCACGCCTGATTCTATTCTAAATCTCGTGGATTCTCTTCGTTTAAACCAGCTTCAGGTAATCGGCAGCCACAACAGTTATCATATTGCTCCCTATGATACTTTATTAGGTGTCATTGATGTGGTAGCGCCGGACTTGGCATGGACCATTGATTATACCCACCTCACATTGGTAGACCAGTTTCTCTATTACGGGATAAGACAGATAGAACTGGATATTTACAGGGACCCACTGGGTGGTCTTTTTGCTAATCGTCTTGGAAATTGGTTGACAGGGCATTACGAAGATGTTCATCCGGATATTCCCGATCTGTATGAGCCAGGGTTAAAAATCCTCCATTTCCCAGATATAGATTTTGATACCCAGTATTTAACCTTTTCACATGCCCTTGAAGCAATGAAAAACTGGTCTGATTTCTATCCCAGACATGTTCCCATTTTTGTACTGATTGAGTGCAAATCTGATGGGCTGGCAGATTATTTTGATGATTATCCTGCCCTGGAAGATTTTATAGAAAATATACAGAATATTGATTCTACCCTTTCATATGTAGAACCCATACCTTTTGATCTTTTAGGGCTGGAAGAAGCTGAGGCAGAGATTCGAAGTGTTTTTGGGGATTCTCTTCCGGGTATAATTACTCCAGATATGGTCCGGGGAAACTATGGGACTCTGGAAGAGGCAGTGCTGAATGGTGCCTGGCCTACTCTGGGTGAGACCCGTGGAAAAATACTGTTTGGGCTTGACAACGGTGGGAGTTTAATGAATGATTATATAAGTGGTCATCCTTCTCTCAGTGGTCGCATTTTGTTTGTGGAAGCCAATCCTGGCACCCCGGAAGCCGCATTTTTGGGAATGAATACACCCAGTGATGAAATCACTGAACGTGTAAGTGAAGGATATTTGGTCCGTACTCGGTCGGATACGGACACGGAACAAGCGCGAACCGGTGATACATCACGACGGGATGTAGCACTGGCAAGCGGGGCTCATTTTATTTCCACGGATTATTATAGACCAGATCCACGTCATGAATCTGACACTACATGGACGGATTATTCCGTTCGCCTGCCTGGAGATTATTTCGCACGAGTGAATCCGGTGAGCGGGCCCCAGGATATTTCTTCTCTGGAATTTGATTTAGTGAATTTCAATATGATCTTTGATTTCACGTCAACGATGGATAATAAGGATTTTGAATTGACTTTTCCAGTAGGAATTTTTCTCCATCAAAACTTTCCCAATCCTTTCAATCCCTCTACAACTTTTCAATACGATCTTCCAATACGTAGCCATGTCACCCTGGTCATCTATGATATCCTTGGCGAAGAGGTTACACGGTTGGTGAATACCACCCAGGATGCGGGCTCCAAAACGATCAGATGGAACAGAACAGACATTCATGGAAAACCTGTGAGTGCTGGGGTCTACCTCTATCAGATCAAAACAGGGAAGTTTAGCCACACAAGAAAGATGATATTACTAAAATAAACATGAGGAATAAGGCAACAATTGCACTTTTCATAGTTACATTCATCTGGGGCTGGACCTTTGTCTGGCTGAAGCAGGCTCTTGAAGCTTCAAAGATGTATTCAACTACTGATGATACAACTGCGGTCTCCTTAATATTTGTATGTATTCGCTTTGGCTTAGCAGCATGTTTTCTCCCATTATTTGTTAAGAAAGCCCGGGTCAATATTAAGGATTTTGCTGTCTGGAAAGATGGGTTTATCTTAGCCCTGTTTATGCTTGGAGGTTTTGTTTTTCAGATGATTGGACTTGATGGGATCACACCTGCAGTATCTGCATTTTTAACAAGCCTGTATGTTATTTTTACCGCATTGATTGTGGTTATCTGGAAAAAATATGTACCAACATATACCATACTTTTTGGGGTTTTGTTAGCTACCTTTGGTGCAGGGTATATCCAGGGACCTCCAGGATTACATTTCGATTTGGCAGAATGGTTAACCGTTTTGTGCGCCTTACTGTTTGCTGGTCATATTATCGCCACAGATGTGGTCACGAAACGTAGTTCACCTATCGCTGTTACCTTCACTTCTATTTTATTATCGGCTCTAATCTGTTTTTTGGTTTCTATTGTATATGTGTCCTTAAATCCGGGGGAGCTCCAAATTATTGGACTTTTGACGGACAGTAAATTTCTCATCCCATTGATACTGACAGCTGTTTTCGGCACCTTCATTGCTCTGACTCTAGTGAATTATTTTCAAAAACTATTGGACCCCGTTAGAGCATCGGTACTCTATGCCCTGGAACCTGTATGGGCAACCAT
>DTUJ01000012.1 GCA_012964235.1 Fidelibacterota bacterium | reverse complement strand
GATTCTGATATCGCTTGATTAAATTAAGCTCTTTATCAAAGACAGCATATCCCAGACGGGAGGTATAGGGGTAATACTCGCCCACAGCCCGATAATGGAGATGGATTTTCCCATCATAGTACACCGCTGACGGATTAAAAACAGCCACGGACTCCCAATCGTCCCCACGCGGCTTAAGAATAGGATTACCAGAATATCGAATTAATTTCATGATGATTATTTCACCCCGCTATCTCAAAAGGATCATCTTCCGGGTCTGCACAAATTTACCCGCCTGTATCCTGTAAAAGTACATTCCTGATGCAACGTTAGGAGCCTTCCATGTGATTTGATGATATCCAGCCGGCTGTTCATTTTCAACCAAATGTAAAACTTCATGTCCACGTATATTGTATATCGTTAAGAGTACTTCACTAGACGCTGGGAGCTGGTATTGTATATTAGTTATTGAATTAAAAGGATTTGGATAGTTTTGAGATAATAAGAATATCTTTGGTTTATAAACCACTTCTTCTCCAGCTACAGAAGTCAATTCGTCAAAGGCAAACTGGATCGAGTTGTTGCTTTCATTCAAAACAAAAGTTTCAGCGAATAATAAGGGAGACTCCAACAGCGTAAAGTCTTCATCTAACAAAAAAACTTTAGAAAGTTCCTCAAAAGTAATAGAAAAAGAACCGGAAGCAGAGCCCATTATTTTTAATGAGTCAAGATCCTCAAGAGCAGTTTCTGGTGGAAGTTCAAGGGTAGACCGTCTCCACCCTGCCGCATTCACGGCAGCCACAGAAGAGTTATCGTGATCTGAATAGTACCAATACGCCTCGTTTCCTAGTTTCGTTGCGAAAGTCAATCTTAAGCCGGACCCAACCATTTGTGTATTGAATTCAAGGTAAAGATAATTACGGGCATCGCTTACAGCCAAACTAAAAGGGTCAGCCGGACTTTCATATTTACCCTCAGCGATCATTTCCAAAGCCATGATTTCATAAGTCCATGGATCTTCATCCATAAGGATTTCCCGTGAGTGTATTTCATGTTTGCCCCTTTCGGGAGAAAGAAAAAATTTATAATTTGATACCCCTTCATCGCTCACCATATTATTTATGGTAACCGTTTTCAAAACTGGGTGATCATTAATCCTATTACCTTGAAAAATCGAAGTAGAATGCCCTGGACCCTGAAAATATTCCTGAAGAACGTTTCCTCCGGGATCGACTTTCACTCTATAAATCCATTCGATATCTGTTGTGCGACCCCACCGGGACATCAAATCAATGCTACTAGTACCCCCATCTTCGTTGCTCCAAATCATGCTGTATACGATCCACTTGTTTACCCCGTCATATTCAACTTCGTGCCACAGCAAAAGCGGCGTGTCCGTGTGATTGCTCTCATCATCGCTGATCAGATTCCTGCCGTACAAAATGGGGGAAAATCGATAGATGTCGTAGTTCTGGTCGCTTAAAGGTACGGGAATGATATAGCATTTCTCCAGATAAATATAATGGGCGCCTAGAGTGGATTTATCTCCGTTGAAATAAACCGCTATAGAATGGCTTCCACTGTCTATTCTCCCTAATGATACCTTATATATGAAAAACTCATCACCTTTAAATAGAACGATGTCCTGATTTTGAGAGCCACCTGTACTATCGATATAGATCGTCAGTACAGCACTTTCTGAGTCGGGGATAGACCAGCTGGTCTCAGAGGACACCTGCAGATGGAGAAGAAATTCTCTTGATTTCTGCAAGTTAAAGGATATAGGCATCGAAAATTCGTTTCTGAGCAATTCATTGTTCAGATCAATTGGAGACCATCCGGTTAAGTCTACCTCTAACGTTGTATCAGATGGAACATTTACAAAAATACTCACAGTTCCATCAGCTACGCCTTGCTCTTGTGGAGAAAAAGTAACAACTACAATTTGACTATCGTTTGGATCTATAAAAAACGAGGTGTCTGAAACTTGGAAATAAGAGTGGGATAAATTAATATCATTTACAACAATAGTTGTATCTCCTTGGTTCGATATGACAAGGGATCGTGATACGGTTTGCCCAAACATTACCTCATCGAAATTCAAGAATTTGGGAAATACAAAAACCTGTGCAAAGGCATTGTGGTTAACTGCCAGCACCACTGCTAAATATGGCAGCAGTGTTTTGATTCTCAGTATTCTTTTCATTTTAATACATCTGTTTCTTTTGCAAGCATGGGCTTCCCAAAGGCTCCAACGTCACTTACAGACGCTCTCGATATATTGGGACAAACTGTCTTCCCTACCGGATAACCGAAATGGAATCAACCCCTCTCAAAAGGGGAATTATCGGTTGTGCGGTCATTCCAAACAGTCGGGATAATCCGCACTTATAGTGGAAATCCGCCCGGCATGTGACTAAGATCAACACCCATGATTATTTAAATGCACGGGACATTTTATATCAGCGAAAGGATTAAACCTTAGAATTCTAAGGCTAATGATAACCTCTGAGCATTGATTAACCGTCCAAAATCTTGATAGCTGTAGTCGATTTTCATTAATACAGCTCTGTTGATTTTATAATTCAATCCTGCCCCCAGAGTCAAGCCTTCTTCACTATCGAGCATAAATATATTTTTATAGCCAGATCTTAGAAACAACCAATTATTTATGGTATATTCCATTCCGAAATTCATGTATTCTGTATTATCATTTGGGTGAGCTGCATCCATGGCAATAGTTAAGTGGTTGGATTCGGATTTAAAAACATCCATCGCTAATCCAACTCGAAAAAGAAGAGGTAATGGGAATTTATCTGTCTTCAAGTTAGCAGGTATTCGATCATTACTCCCTTCCTGAGTGGGTGCCAGATCATAATTAACAAATGTATCTTTCCCAAACATTTGCATTTTACCTCCAAAATTGGAAATGCTCATGCCGATTTTCATACCTGCAAACTGAGTCGTGAATAAAGTTCCAATATCAATGGCAAATCCAGTTGCATTCATATGCCAGATTTTTTGTTGGATATATTTTGCATTAAACCCAATTGAAAATCTATCGTTGAGGTTCTTAGCAAAGGCGATACCCATTGCTATATCACCCACACTAAATCTTTCGCCTGTCCCCTCCGGTTCATCAACTGTCCTCACTTTCATTTCATCAGTGCTCAGATATATAATGCTGATGCCTATGGTCCCAAAACCACTCAAAGGAAAAGCGCCTCCTACGAAATCATATTTGATGTCCGCTAACCATTCGGAGTGAATAAAAATCATTTCATTCTGCGTCAAGCGCGATAATCCTGCAACATTCCAGTATAATGCCGTGGCATCATCGGCAACAGCAACAAACGCACTACCCATCCCTATGGCTCTGGATCCAACACCAATTTCCAGAAACGGCGCAGAGGTTGTCCCTACCTTTGACACATTAATAGCGAACTGACTAAAGACAGGATTTGATAGGATTATTATTAAAAAATAGTAACTCAACGATTTGAACCCGGAAAGATTACAATTTTTTTCAGGGAACCAGTATGGTATTGCTTTATGAAGAATTTGTTTGATGAAGATCATTTAACCACCGCAAACTTTCCAATGGTTTCACCAATTCCCGGTGCTTCAATGTGAAAAATATAAAGTCCGTAAGCAATTTCCATTCCATCTTTCGTTCTTAAATCCCAGAACTCACTACCATCATCTATATATTTATTATGATGGATCGTGTCCACCAAATATCCACGCACCGTATAGATTCGGATTGTACACTCTTTTGGCAGATGAATGAATTCCACCATCCTTGCTCCGCGACCTGTTGAAAAAAGGCTTTTCGGTTCCCAAGTAGCGGAAACGATATAGGGATTAGGTACGACGGCAATCTGATCTAATCCGGATTTTGCTTGTTGTTTATCAATCATGGCGGCTTTGGTAGTAAATTCGAAAATATCACCCATTATTGAATTGAGACTATCCCCATATTCTCCGCGGAACGGTTTATATGTACTGATCAGGAATATATCCCCGGCGGCAGGAAGAATTGTGTCCTCTGGAGTTTCGACAATGATCATGCTGTCAGGAGTAATCCAGGTTGTATCCATTATTGGATCAGGTGGAGAAAAAACTACTTTCCAGGTTTTTACTGCGATCTCATCTACCGTCTCCCACATAAAGATGTATTCTTGGGCTTTGTCAGGAATTCCATTATCATTACGATCCCTAAAATAGAATTCGATCCATTTTTCTTCCGTCACGTTCCATACTTTAAAGTTAGTTGGACTGCCATAGGTTGATGTATCCACCGTTGCATCAAAGAATTCGATTTCGTAATCTACCGGGTACAGTATACTTTGTGATGTTAAACTAATTCTGTACTTTAAGTTACTCTGGCTTGCTTCAGTCCATCCTATTTTAACCGTATCTAATACAATTAAATCATTCTCTACCAATATCCTCATTCCATCAAAAAGATCACCTTCTTGAGGGATATGCTTATAACGATTCAATATAGGATCAATTAAAATGGAGTCAATAAATACATAAGGACTGTTCGCGATCAACGTATCAAGTGGATTCTCTTGCATATCAAAAACAGAATAAGAGGTTGTTTGAAAAGGACCTTCATGTTGAAATCTTACCTGGTAGGTATGACTTTCTTTCACGTAGGCTAGATCAATAATTTCAATCGAGATTGAACCAGTTCCTGGTCCGTCAATATGATCGATTTCTGTCAATTGGGGTGGTTGATAACCAGCCGCCGGGGCATTGGGTGTCACCA
>DTUJ01000011.1 GCA_012964235.1 Fidelibacterota bacterium | reverse complement strand
TTTATGAAGGATCACGGGTCTATCAGCGAGGAGGTGTTGAGATCAGGCAATATGATAGTCGTGAAAACACTAATCTGACGTTAACGCTTACAGAATCGATCTGGCTGTTTGACGCAAGTGTAAGCTACTCAATACGAAACCTCTTTTCCGATCAAGTCACATTTGTGGACTATGCCCACTACTCTACTGATCCTTTCAACTACTATGAGGCCTATAGAACATTGTTTTCCCTCAAACTAACCCTTTCAGATAAGAGGGTTAAACAGTGAGAATACTACCGTTCTATCTCCTGGTTTTTCTAGTCTTTGCCTGTGAATGGCCTTTTGACACAACCCCTACCGATGAAAGTCAATATTTTATAGTTAGTATTTCTCATGATATTACACGAATCGTTGATTCTGCAATTGTAGAAATTTCATGGACCGAAGTTACTATAGAAGATTTTTTTCATTTTATTATAGAAAGACGATCTGCAATTGAATCTACTTGGATAAAACGTGCAACAATTTCAAATCCTACAATTTCTTCTTATACAGATATGGTGGATGATGATACGACGTTTTATTACCGCGTCAGTATTTCAGATATTAACGGAAATGCTCGCTCAGGTGAAGCATCAACTACCATTCCACTCACAACCAAATTATTTGTCCCGGCTGATTATGATACAATTCAGCACGCTTTTTCAACCCCTATTACCGATGATGGTGATTCTATAATCGTATCGCCGGGAGAATACAATGGCTCTTTGGGGGTTCTTGGAAAAAATGTCGTTATTAAATCAACGCATGGTTTTACATCCACATCTATTATTGCAGATGATTATTTTCGTTGTGTCAATATCAACAAGGGTGTGCTTCAAGGATTTTTAATTACCGGGGGGTTTCGTTATTATAAGGATGGTACTTCTAATGTTGGCGGCGGTGTTTATGCAAGCGGAAGCGCTATTTTAAAAAATAATTATATTTCTGAAAATACCGCCCCAGGGCAAGGCGGCGGACTATACCTTACTGAAAATGCCAGCCTATACAATAATATTGTCTTTCATAATGTCGGCAATAATGTGGGGGGCATCTTTATCAACAACGCCACAGGAAAAGTGATCAATAACACGATTGTAGGGAATATTATTGTAGGTGATTCTTTAGGGGGCGTCGCAATCACCAACAGTTCAGTGACGTTCTTGAATAATATTATCTCGGGGCATACGGGGTTTGATTTGCTTGTAACGGATGATGCCCCTGCTTCTGTTGTGGCATACTGTCGTTTCAAGGATGCCGACCCAACGGATTCTAACGGAAATATTCCAGATGATCCTTTGTTTCTTGAAGTGGCCAATGAAGATTTCCATTTACGCCCCGATTCACCCTGTACCAACACTGGACATCCAGGAGATGAATACCGGAACAATAACGGCTCCCAGAACGACATGGGTGCCTACGGAGGACCTTATGGAGAATAGTTAACCATATTAATAATCAGAAAGATGCAACGTACGTAAATCTTGATAGCAAATCCAACAGGGGGACTTATAGATTGAGGCCTTCGTTCATGTTGTAGATATATTTATCCAACCCCTTCTTTTCGTTGTCCTTTCTCACGTTGTCTGTGAGTTGCGAAGAAATTTTTCCAACCAAACCTGAAGACAGTGGTCATGAAACAATACCAAAAACTACGTCGCAAGAACACGAGAACTTATTTATAGATAATTCAGGGTTTTTCAAAAAAAACGGCTTGTTTTTATCTAGGAGTTTTTGTTTATTTCTTAATAACCATTCCTTGTTTACCCAAAATATTATTATACTCAGAAAGTAAATAAGGAGAGTTATTCATAAACAAATCAAGCAGTAAAGATGAATAACAAAACAAACACAGCAGAAGTCATCTTGTTTAACATTCTTTATATGTTCATGAATTGTGATTTTGATGTATTAGATAAAGAGGCTGAAATCATTGAGAATACAATGAGGGAACTAACAGATGAAGAAAAAAAAACAATTGAATCACAAATAAAGGATAACGAAAATATAATTTCTAAAGGATTCGATAAGATAAAATCAAGAACTATGGAAATGGGAAAACTCATAAATGAAACAAAAGACAGTGAGGGTATTAAGAAAAGTTTCATTGAAGTAATCAAGGCGATGATATTAATAGATGGTGTTATTCATAAAAATGAAAAAACAATGTTCAATGAACTTTGTAAACTGTGGGACGTAGAATCAGCATTAGAAATAGAGTAGTCTAATAGGGAAAAACACCATGGGAATTTTATCAAAGGTGATAAAACACATAGTTGCATCAAAAACGATAGAAGCACCTATAGAAGCATCTAAGAAAGAAGAGGAGAAGAGTTTCCATGGATCTTTATTCTTTTCTGGGAGGAGAGAGAGAATTGATCAACTAAATAATCATACTGAGAAATTAGACAATAAATTAAGAAACATGGGTATAGAGCCACACCAGTCCATAGAATAAAATAACTGAAGTTCATTTTTAACCAAGTGGCTGTTGACAATATTTTCTATACGTTATAAAGAAAAAAACTTCATTGTCTTAAACAGAGCTGGCTTAACTAATCATCTTTCAATCTCTGTTAATTTTAAACTGAAGGGGTAATTACCCCGATTTTTCAATAATATCCCTTAAATATTCCAGAATATAACTACTAAGATGATTGTTCCGGCAATCGCCCCGCCGTAGCAAAGGACGGAAATGAGGGTGCTCACGGATTTCAGTCCTACATCTACAAGGGTGAAGCGGAAGCGGTGAGCCCAATGGAAGAACGGTAAGGTAATTACGATGAAAAGGACCAGCTTTACAGAGTCTTTCTGGGACACGGCGGAATGAATTCTTTCGAAATTGAGAGGATCCTCGCCCGCCAATCCAAACGGTACTAGGATACCCGTGATTACGATCAGAACAGGAAGAACCATTGCTGCTACCATGCCACCAGCTGAAAACAGTGACCACCAGATCGGTTCGTTGGACTTCGCCATCTCTAAACTCCCAATACCAGCCATACAACCATAAAGGAAATCACTGCCCACACGGCATAAAATGTCCCCGCCACCAGTCCTTGGTGAATCCGCTCTTCTCCCCTGTAGAGCACAAGGATCTTGGGTGTCAGGTTAAACCAGGTGATGGTGTGATAAAGCACAAAAGCGAGCGAGATGAGATGCAGCGCCACGCTACTGGGTAACTTCAAAGCGACCATGAAATTACCATAGGCGTCAGCCCCTTGTGTTAGTTTGTAAACCAATACCAGCAGAAAAATACAATATCCCGCAACAAAAACACTAGTTAGTTCCCTAATCATGAATAAAATGTACGGTTTGCGCTTAAGCCACCATATATTGGATACGGGTCTGTGATAAACACTCATTTCTTTTTCCCCCACGGGATCAAAATATCCTTAAACCAGTCAACAGTGCTGGAGACTTTTGCCCTCTGGATTGCCGCGGCTGGATCCACATCTTTCGGACAGACGACGCTGCACTCACCTACAAAAGTACACTCCCAGATTCCATCGTGACTGGCGATGACTTCCTGCCGGGCATCCCTACCCTGGTCTCTGGAGTCCATGTTGTACCGCTGACCGAGGGCAATGGCGGCGGGTCCGATAAAGGTGGAATCGAGGGCATAAACGGGACAGGCAGCATAACAGAGCATGCAGTTAATACACATAGAGTACTGTTTGTAGTGAGCCAACTCAGCAGGGGACTGTAGGTATTCACCCTCTTCCAGAGGCTTCTCTTCACTTTCCTTTCGAATGATGTATGGCTGTATCTCTGTCAGTTTTGTCATAAAGTCATCCATTTCAAAGATGAGATCCCGCTCTACAGGAAAACCCGTTAATGGTTCTATACGGATTTTATCTGGGTAGTAATCCTTTAAAAATGCGGCGCAGGATAATTTTGGAACGTTGTTGATCATTATACCACAACTGCCACAGACCCCCATCTGGCAAGACCAGCGGTAGGAAAGCGTTCCATCAATTTCGTCCTTAATGTGATTGATGGCATCCAACACCACCCAGTCTTCACGGAATGGGACTTTATATGTCTGAAAAGAGGGCTCTTTCTCTTTCTCAGGTCGGTAGCGGAAGATTTCCAATTTCATGGTTTCTGCCATTGCTTATACCTTACTCTTCCTTTCCATAAACCCTCTCTCCAGGTGGCCATTTAGTAATCACCACATCTTTATAATCAATTCGTGGTTCAGTATCGTTTCGGTACGCCAAAGAATGCTTTAAAAAATTTTCATCATCCCTGCCAGGGAAGTCAGTTCGTTGGTGAGAGCCCCTGCTTTCCGTTCTTTCCAGGGCGCTGTAGACGATTGCTTCCGCCACATCCAACATAAATTCAAGTTCCAGCGCTGAGGTCAGTTCAGTGTTAAAAGTGACACTTCTGTCCTCCATTATAATATTAGAAAACCGGTCTTTAAGTTCTTTTATTTTATTGCATGTTTCCTTCAAACTTTTCTCTGAGCGATAGATGCCGGCACTCGTTTCCATGGTTTCGTTCATTTCTTTCCGAAGAGTAAAAATTCTTTCCGTTCCCCCCTCTTTTTTAAAGAAGTTCCTTCTGATACGTTCCTGTTCCTCAGCAACTTGTAGATCCAGCGATGCCGTGTTAAGACGGGGGCTCTCCAGTGCAAACTGGGCTGCCGCCTTCCCTGCACGACTCCCAAACACCAGAAGTTCCGTCAGGGAGTTCGATCCCAGGCGGTTGGCCCCGTTGATTGAGACGCAGGCACACTCTCCGGCGGCATAAAAACCG
>DTUJ01000010.1 GCA_012964235.1 Fidelibacterota bacterium | reverse complement strand
CAAACGGTATTCGAAAAAAGATTGAGTTACCTGCAAAAACAGACACAACTATCGGAATTAATCCACCCCTTAATATCAAAGAGAAACGGGGAGAGTTTGCTACGGACAGAAATATTTATGTTGAATGGCTTGTGAAACAAATGATTTATTCTGATGAGGGACAATTGGAAAAAGAGCGATCAATTTCTGAAAATTCAGAAATGATCACAATGCTGGCTCTTGGCACAATGGATTGGAATATGACAGAAATATATAATACAGATAAGGAAGAAGGAAGTCCATTTGCCCTTGTTTCCTCTTGGATTAATCCTAATGATCCAAAAGTGAAGGAAGTTATATCCACTGCGAAAAAAGAACCTGGAGCAGCGCTTGTGGGATACCAGGAAGAACTCTTTATTGAAAAAACAGGTCTGGACGATTTTGATATTGATGAAATAACCCGTCACCAGGTAGAAACATTATACAACGTTTTAAATGACAAGTATGAGATTACATACGATGGTGGCGGAGTGGGTCAGAGTATCAATCTGCCATATGAGACTATTCGTGATCACAGTGCCAATTGCATTGAGCTATCAGTCCTGATGTCCAGCTTGTTGATAGAAATTGGTATTCAGCCGATCATAGTGATTGTGCCCAATCATGCTTTTGTTGGATGGCGGATTTGGGAGGATGAGGATGAGTATAATTTTGTTCAGACAACAATGATGGGAGATGAGAATAAAACATTCAAGGATGCGTACAAAGATGCTGAAAAGATGGCTCATTCTAATGGTCTCAGTGATCTGGTTTACGGAGACCTGGATGTGAATGCCTTTGGGAAAAGAGGGATCTATAATAAATCAAATAGTGTGAAAGTATTAAATATCAATTTATTACGTGAATATAAAGATTCAAAAGGAAGGAAAATTTATACTGCAACTCCGGTAACCTCGGAGCGTTAATGTCTTTAATAAAACAATTCCAATCGGATTTTGGTGATCTGATCACCCAGCAATATGCAAAGTGTATTGAATTTTCCGGTGATTTAGATGTTAGTTTTGATGAATATTCTCAGAAATTATTGGATTCGTTAACGGCTATTCATGGTGAATTGGTCGTGAAGGAGAAATCAAGTCAAATGAATACGCATATCAATGCAATACATAATAATGATCTTTATCTTGCAATCGGTCTGTGCAAAGGCAACGAAACAGCGTGGTCTGAATTTGATAATCGTTTCAATTCAAAAATAAAACAATATGCTTTGCTATATACCAAGAATGAGAGTCAAGCAGACGATATTAAATTGGGATTAAAAGGGAGTTTATTTCTGGAATCTACAAAAACCGGTAAGTCCAAAATTGCGTCCTTTAACGGAAGAGGGTCCCTTAGCTCCTGGCTAAAGGTAGTGATTTTTAGAGATGTACTATCTAGTCAGAAAGAGAGCAAAGTATCAAGCCTAGATTCAATTGTATTTGGGATCGATGATGAAAGCCTTGCAGATGATGATATGAAAAATCTTGAAGAGATTGTTGCCGCTGGATTCAAACAATTAAGCCAGGAAGAGAAATCACTTTTACGGGACTATTTTATTTTGAAAAAACGTGAAAATGAATTGGCAAATCGTTTGCAAGTTCATGTCTCAACAATCAGTAGGAGAATCAAAAAAATCTGTGATGAACTTTTAAATCATTTTACCAGGATTGCAGATGAAAAATACGGTCTTGATAAAGATCAATTTAAAGAACTATTAAACCAGTTTGACCAGTCATGGCAAAACAGTATTGCAAAAATTTTAGGATAATTATGCAAATTTTCATTCAATAGCCCTCTATATAAGTAGAAAGGAAAAATGTAGAAGAAATTTAACAATGAAAAAATCCACTAAAAAAACCGAAAATAAAAGACCTAAGAACGTGTCTTTTGATTCAGAGAGAGAATCAAATTGGGTGGATGATATGGAAAGAAAAATTACTAAATTAACCGATATGGCTACTGCAAGCGAGATTCAGACCGACATGGATTTGAATGAGGCTGCAGAGTTACTTGATAAAATCGATACGGAGCTTGCGAAAGGTATTGAAGCCAGCCAGACAATGGAAAATAAAGTGCCGTTAAATGTACCAATAAAACAAAGTTCCTTTTTTAATAATCGATTGTTTCTGACATTAGGAATTTCTACAATAGCTGCTGTATTACTTGTAATTGGAAACAAAAATAACCAACAAACTGGACCGGAAAGTCCGATGATAGTTCAGGAAAAAGAAACAGCGGATAAAAAATTAGTTGCACCCATGTACGGATTCACGGAAAAGAAAGAATTGAATATTACAATAACTTTAGAAGAATATGATAAGCTTGCAGCTGGTCTTCCTGTTTATCATGGTAATGGTGAACTGAAAACTGAAGATAAACCCGTTCGTTATACTGATGAAACAAATGCGGAGAAAATTATATATCAGTTTGTTCGAAAAGAAAATAGTATTACCGAATTAAAACTTTCAATGAATAAGGATAAAAAGAATCAACCTTATGAAGTACACTTTACTTTAGATGGTAAAAAGGTTTTTTCAAGTGGTACAATCGCGGACCATTTATCTCAATGGCCTGAATTAAAATCAATGTTCGAAAGGAGAAAATAATGAAATCGTCAAAATCTAGATTTTTGCAAATAAATTCGATTGCAATTTTTCTGTCTGTGTTGATCGTTTCACCAAATGGAGTTTTGTCACAGAATTATGATACTGGTTTAGATTTGCCTCCGGGTTTTACAGAATATGATCTGGGTGAAAATACCGTTGCCTATTTTGAAGAAATGATGCCAAGGGTTGAAGATGAGGATATTGAAATGAGAATCGAAGAGGTTCTGGGAAGGATGATGCAGGGTATCTCCCTCAGAGATGGAGTAGATGAAATAGTGGTGCATTTGGTTGAATCGGATGAAATTGGCGCTTGGGCTCTGCCAGGAGGATTTGTTTTAATTACCACTGCTTTTTATAATTTATGTTCAACGGATACGGATGATGAGTTAGCGGTGGTCCTGGGTCATGAAATTGCTCATATCAACGAAGGCCACGTAAATAATCCCCTGGAAGGACGACTCCAGGAAAATTTTAAGGGATATGTTGAGGAATTAGGTTTGGAGCTGGGTTATGATTTTAATGATGAATACAGTGACGAATCTGCTGAGAGAATGGTAAACATGATTACAAAACAAAAGGAATTGGATGCTGACAAACAGGGAATTTTATATACCACATTAGCGGGATACGATCCCCGTGCTTCTTTCTCCGTAATTGATAAGGCTGTTGAAAGCGGGGAAGGAGTCCACCATCCATCAAAAGAAGTGAGACTGGCAAAGCTTGAAGATCGGTTGGGGACTTTTATAGATGATGCAGAAAAGTTTCATGCAGGTGTTATGTATTATCTCAGGGGCAACTTGGATTTTGCAGAAAAATCGTTTAAAGGATTTTTACAGTCATTCCCAAGCCGTGAAGTATATAATAACCTAGGTGTTATTTACTATCAGAAAGCTTTGAAAAAGCTTCCTCTTGAACATGTTACTACCATGAAATCATTAAAAATTGATACTCAAACGATGGCAGATAAAATTGTGTTAAGAGGGGGCGACGGTTATAAAAAATATAAAAGGCTGCTTAAAAAAGCTTTGAAACGATTCAAATCGGCGATCGACAGAGATAGTGAATATGCAATTGGTATGTTTAACCTGGCCTGTGTGTGTGATGATCTGGGTGAATATGACCAGGCTAGGATTTATTTGAAAAAAGCAGAACGATTGGGTTTTGACAAAAATATGTGTCAAAATACATTAGCCTCCATTTTAATCAATGAAGGCAAGTGGGAAGAATCCAAAGCAATTCTCACAACCCTTCCTTCATCACCTGAAGTGAATTTTAATCTAGGTGTAATTGCCAAAAATGAGAACGGGGATTTTTCAGGCCACTTTGAATCGTTTCTGAACAGCTCAGGTTCTCAGTCTGTTTTTACGGATTTTGCCTCCCAGTATGTTAAAGGGTGGACGCCTTCCGGAACCGGAGCTGGTACCGCATTTTCCTATGATTGTGAGAAATCAAAGATTTCCGTAGGTATGTCAAGAGAAGAGGTGTCGGAAACTCTAGGGGACCCAAGGAAGGAAATTACGATCCTGTCTTATGAGGATATATACCTATGGTCTTACCCAGAACAATCGATGAAAATTTATTTTATGGGGGAAAATGTAGAATCTTTCATAATATCCGATGTCAGTGGATGTCCGGAAGTAGAAGGGCTTGGCGATAGTGGTACGGGGAATCAGTTAAATCCAGGATTACCTCAATACGTTTTCAGATCCGGTAATATTGTCGCCCACTCAAACGGCCAGTTGACGTCTTTTGGAAAATATGATAATAATTAATAAAATATGCAAATAATTGATTTTAAATGCTCTTATTAGTAGTAACATGATAAAAACTTTGAAATTGAAACAAATAAAAATGAAAAAACAAAACAATAATAAAGAGGAGATAACCATGAATAAGAAATTCGGATTAATGTTAATTGCATCTATGATAGTATTTAACGGATCAGTTAAGGCCGTTGAAATTGATATTATACCAGATGAGATTACAGTCACTGATGAAGAGTATGAGCTTTTGCAAGAAGCCCTTCTAATTGATTTTGAGGAAGAACCTATTGCGACCGCTGCTGGATATAAATCTTACCGCAAAGCTGGAGATAAGACTGGTAAGAAAGCAATCAGTCCTGGTAAGCGTGGGAAAAGCAGACTTCCTTATTTTGAAAAGAAAGGGAAAAAGCACGTTAGATTCACCAT
>DTUJ01000009.1 GCA_012964235.1 Fidelibacterota bacterium | reverse complement strand
CAGTTTGGAATTGACAAACCCTGCCTTTAATTTATTGAAGCTGAAAGTAACGCCTGCTGGGTCTGCAGGACGATCCCGTTAAATAATACTTTTTGCTCTTTTATTTTACCCTATAAAAAAAGCAGGAATCACGTTGGAAATCTGAATGTGGGGGAAACATCCAGTCTTCACAGAGCATATTCCTGCTTAAAATACGAAACAAAATTATATCGGCACAGAGACATGGTCAAGGTATTTTTTCCACCACTCCGGTTTTTCTGATAAGATCCCTTTTGATAATGAGCTTTACAAGGTAACTTTTCTCATTATTTCGAATGTTAAAAATATCCTATTATGCTTAATCAATTAATCCAATGTGATCATAGACTCTTTCATTATATAAACGGCACTTTATCCAATTCTTTTTTTGACTGGTTCATGCCTGTCATCACCAATCAGAATAATTGGATACTACCACTTCTTGTGTTGATTTATTGGCTCCTTTTTCGCGGAGAAAAACGGGGAAGAATTACCTTTGTCATCCTCATTGTAACCGTTATTTTTATTGATGCAGTCGCCGCTCAAATTATCAAACCTTTTATAGGAAGAATAAGACCCTCCCATGCAATGCCTGAGATGATAAATCTTTTGGTCCCACGTGGGGGACAATTCAGTTTTGTGTCAAACCACTCAGCGAATACGTTTGGGCTTTCGGTAATCCTTGGTTACTTCTACCCCAATTGGAAGTGGAAGGTGACTGCACTTGCGTTCATTATTGCCTTTAGTCGCGTTTATGTGGGAGTTCACTATCCAGCAGATGTATTCTTTGGTGCTCTATTCGGATATGGCTCTGCCTGGATGATATTAAGTTGCTGGGTGATAATAAAAATGAAAGAACTAAAGAAAGGAAGGGGTTGGGTGTGGTATGAAACCTGAGAATCGGAGATTCAGGTTTCCCGAAAAAAAATCAAATATCAGTTAGGGAGTGATCCTTTCGGCGGCTTGACTCCAAACCCGGAAAAACGATCCTGCCCCGGTGTTTTAATTTCACCATGTTTGCTCTCGAATTTCTTGATATTTTCACCAAGGGCTCTAAGAAATGCCTTTGCGTGAGGAGGCGCCATTACAATTCTGGAATGAATTTTTGCTTTCGGTACTCCAGGAAGAAGACGTGTAAAATCCATAACAAATTCTGCTGGTGAATGGGTCACAACTACAAAGTTGGAGTATTCTCCTCCGCTTACACTTTCATCTAGTTCAATATTTATCTGTTGGGTATTTGGTTTTTTCTCCATAATAATCCTACTTTCCTAAAATTAATATCCTTTAAATCCGTCCTGGTTAAAATCTTCCCAGTCTTCATCAAGACCCTTAAACTCTTCGTATGAAGGTTCTTTATATTTCTCTTCATCCTCACTTTGCTGCCTTACCATTTCATTTTCATAGAGGCTGAAAGTTTCTTTCCTCTTCTCAAATTTGGATGGGTCTAATTCCTCTTCATCCTCCGGAGCAAGTCGTTCAATATCTTCGCTGTACACTTCCACATCAAAGAAATCAAGATTTTCTACAATACCATTTGCCATCAAATATTCCAAAAAATCCAAGAATTTCCTGTCGCGTAAATCTGTTTTGCAACTGATACAAGTTAAGGATTTTCTGAGATCTAATTCCTCTAGAGTTGTTTCACAAACTGGACAAATAATTCCTTCTAACATTTATAACCTCTGCTAAAATCGGGCGACAATATAACAGGCGATATCCACATGGTCAACACTTTGTTATAAAAAGTTTTCATACCCCTTTTATTCTTGTTTCTGAACAAACAGAGATCTGCATAATTCTCTTTCTGCCGCTGAAAAAGACAGCCCCCGCCTAGATTTAACCGTCTCCCCCGTTTTAATAAACGTTTCTATTTTAGTGGATACATGTTTCCCATTCATAAACCATGTAAATGGCTGAATAAATCTTGGTGGAAATCCTTTGGAGACAATGTTGCATCCAATTCCAATTGAAGTACCCGTATTCAGTTGTGTCCCAATAGCTGTTTTGGAATGATCACCTATAAAAGACCCGATGAAAAGACTTCCCGTATCGATGATCTTTCCATTCACTGTAACTTTAACAGAAGTATAATTATTTTTCAGATTACTGTTATTTGTTCCTGCACCCAGATTGATCCATTCCCCAAGGAATGCATCCCCAAGATATCCATCATGTGCCTTATTAGACCATCCTTGAATTATTGTTCCTGCTACTTCACCTCCCACCCGGCAGACAGGTCCTAAAACGCTTTCTTTTATTTGAGAATGGGGGTAGATAATTGTCCCTTTTCCGATGAAAAGAGGACCTTTTAGATATGAAAACGGACCAATCTCCACATTTTTTTCTATGATCACAGAACCCTTTGAAGCATCAATTACAACTGCTGGTTTGATCTTGTTTGGTTCTTCAATCCAGATATTACTGGGATTGATGACCTGCAGGTTCTGGTCACTGTTAACAATTTCATTTCTCTTTAGAAAATGCCGGGTGTCCTCTTCCATTGTCCAGGGGATTTTCTGGAGAATTTCCCATAAATAATTCACAGGAAGACTATCCAATTTCGTGGTGGGAAGATCTAATTGTAAATCCGCTGATACAGGTCCTCCTTTATTCATCCAATCATTTCCCTCCTGTTGAGATAAATTCGCACCAATCTGCATATCCTCACTTTGAAATATTTCACTTGAAGTATTCGCAATCTGCTTTAAGTCATCTTCCCTCCAGAAAACATTTCCCAATAACCATATCCCCTGTTCAATATCACCAGGATTAACTTCCAAATCAGGGTACATTTCCCTGGCCAGGTTCACCAGATTCTCTCGCACAATTAAGGAGATCTCTGCTGAATCGGGAATCAATTTAAAGAGCCGTTCCAAGAATGTGAACGGACCACACCGAAGATCAAAAGCTGGTCGCGTAAGAGACAGTGGTTCAAAATCCTCTGCACACTTATTTTCGTAAATATAGTATTTCATGCTAATCCCAATAATTGTTCCATTTTAAGGTAACTTTTTTCCAGAAAAGCAGCCTCCTTCAATTCTAAGGTTACATTGTAATAATGATCCGCTAATCGTGAATCAAAGCCGATCCTGATTGAGGCATTGGAAGCTCGGGCAAGACAGGCGTGAACAGGATTAAATTCCGGATCAAGGTCTGCAATCCCTTCTGCATTTAATTTACAAATTCGATTCTCCAACGGGAATTGGGGAAGACCCCATTGATCAAGTCCTTCTTCATTGTACATTTGGATTCCTGTGTTTATCAGTTTCAGATAACGTGTACCTGCTTTCTGTGAACATAAAAATCGGATTTCAGTTCCATTTAATTCAGAATGACTGATGGATTTTATGAAATATTCCACAATTCTGATATGCTCAATTTTATCAGGAAGAAAGAACAAGACCGATCGTAATCTGTCTTTGGATGAGGATAATTTCACTGCCTTCCCGGAGGATTGCCCCCGATGTAATCTCCGTCGATACCACAACGCATAACGCGTTTTAAGGTCTATTTCCATGGCGGAATATAGCTTTTTCACCATGAGAATCCTGCTTAGTTTTCTGTGTTTTATTAAGATAATATTCTGTATTCTGAACGGTTTGAAAAGGAAAAACATCCTCGAGAAAAGATGAAACTTTATTTAAACTCCATTTCTTTGCTCATGAAAATAATTTTTAAACTAGGAACAACAAAAAAACCAATAACAATACCATGAGTATGGGTAAACGCTTATTGTGGGGTGGGCTTGGATGGGTCATGGGAGGCCCAATTGGGGCTGTTATCGGGTATGCCATGGCCTCTATTTCTGACCAGAAGGGCGGATCATCTTTTGGGAGTTTTAGCACTGCAAGTTCAAGACCCTATCCACGGACGAAACCTGGCGATTTTATCGTTTCTTTTCTGGTCCTTTTGGGTGCAGTAATGAAAGCCGACAAACAATTGCTGAAATCCGAATTAGATTACGTTAAACAATTTCTCCAGAGGCAGTTCGAAACAAATGACGTAAAAGATTTCATGATCCTGTTAAAAGATATCCTGAAACAGGATTATCCACTTCGGGATGTCTGCCGACAGATTCAGCGATCAATGGATCACCCAAGTCGCTTGGAATTGGTACACATCCTTTTTGGTCTTTCCCAGGCAGACGGACATATTCACCCCGATGAGATCAAAGTCATTCACACGATTGCAGGATATTTGAACATAAATGAAGATGATTTTATTTCTATTCAGTCTATGTTTGTGCGGGATACACACTCTGATTATAAAATATTGGAAATCAGCCCTTCCGCCACCGATGGAGAAATTAAAAAAGCATACCGCAAAATGGCCTCAAAATACCATCCAGACAAAGTAACACATCTAGGAGAAGACCTACAGGACCTGGCTGAAGAAAAATTTAAAGCTGTGAACGATTCTTATCAATCCATTAAAAAAGACCGGGGAATGTCCTGACCACCTCGTGAAAAAAGAGGCCCCAGGAAAATATCCTTTTACCAGAGGACTTTACTCCGAAATGTACCGGAAGAAACTCTGGACCATGCGTCAATACGCCGGATTCACAACAGCAGAGGAATCAAACAAACGCTTTCAATATCTTCTTGATCACGGTGTGACCGGACTTTCCGTAGCTTTTGACCTTCCCACTCAAATCGGATATGATTCCGATAATCCAATGGCAGAAGGCGAGGTAGGAAAAGTTGGAGTACCAGTCACTTCCCGAAAAGAGATTGGGCTACTCTTCGATAATATCTCGCTGGACAAAGTGTCCGTCTCCATGACTATAAATGCCACTGCAGCGACTTTGCT
>DTUJ01000008.1:3628-4934 GCA_012964235.1 Fidelibacterota bacterium | reverse complement strand
AGGGGAACTCACATTTGCAATCATTGTCAGAAACTTTATGTGTAAAATTATTTTTGCAATAACAGAAATTCAAATTTCATTGATTATTTTTTAATTTCTTCTCCCGGTTTATATGAGCTTTCTAGGTTTTGGAGGATCTCTGTTTTTGTTCTCCAAACGGGTTTCATTTCCCTTCTTGCAAATAAAGCAGATTGATCTGAATAATGAGGTGAATCAGGTCTTGATGTTGCACTTCCATATTGATGAATGCTTTGAGAATAAACTTTTCCTGTGGAATCCCATTTCACTAAGTATACAAGCCCGTCCCCTGAAAAGCCCCTCATTTTACCAGGAGCATAATTCGTAGCGTACACAGCGTGAAGAATATCTGGTCCTCCGCCAATTTCTAAATCCTGTTTGCCCCTTATCAATCGGTGGACTTTTCCGTATGGGGGTGTCAATGTTTTATATGTATCCATCAATTGTTTTGAAGCAGTTCGAACATATTCAATGAGCAATGGTTCGTCTATTTTCTGATACGTCCATTTGAGGAAGGGGGTTAAGGTCAACATTCCTAAAGCGGCTTCGGTGTTTTCCGGATGCGTACTCAAATTCCATTTTTTTAGAATTGCTTTTGATGTTTGTAATACTGAATCTTCTTCATCTATTGCATGAATGATAGCTTCAACATATTTAGCTACGACTGATTGTTTGGAATAGTACATATCGTATTTAATTTCTTCGAATTCTTTAAAAGTAAGGTTTGTTTTTGGAGAAAATAATTCAGATAATCTTAAACTGCGGTTATTCTGGGTTAATTCAATACCTCCATGTTTTGGCAAACTCTCCAACTTTAAATTGTCGGAATCTTCTGAAACGTAAAGGGGTGACTGATTTGTGCTATACAATAAACCGCTAGCTGGATTTTGTACCATTGGTAATTTTGAAAACGGAATAATTTCATCCCAAAGTGTTTCAGAAGTCCATCCGGGCAAATAGTTTTTCCAATCAAATCCGGATTTTCGGACAGGAATATTTCCGTTATAAAGATAGAAAATATTGCCTGTATAATCAGCGAATACCGAATTGAAAGAGGGAATACTTCTCATGTGCATTGCGGATTTCCAGTCTTTAAAATTCTGGGCTTTATTCATCCGGTACCATTGTTCCACCTGTCGAATATCGCCCAATCCGGCATATCGTATAGCATAAGTTCCATGTTCGAATTGAAGCACAGGACCATGAACAGACCACAAAGCTTCTCTTTTAATCGTCCAGTTAAATAGTCCAAATATTTTAATCTTTATTGATACTATTTCTTTTTCCA
>DTUJ01000008.1:0-3528 GCA_012964235.1 Fidelibacterota bacterium | reverse complement strand
GTCCAGTTAAATAGTCCAAATATTTTAATCTTTATTGATACTATTTCTTTTTCCAACTCCAGCCATTGGTCATCAAAGCGATATAAAAGTGAATTATCTGGATGCATTTCCAAAATATAGGTGTCAATTAAGTCTGGGGCATTTACAGTATGGACCCAACCGAGGCTGTCATTGTGTCCCACGAATATTATCGGCGATCCCGGGAATAGACCTCCGGACATGTTCCAACCTTCCTCACTGTGTATATGAGCTTCATACCAGGCAATGGGACCGTCCCATGGTTGATGCGAATTAATGGCTAAAAACGTTTCCTTATTTGCTGTCCTTTTGGGTGAAACTGCAAATCCGTTTGAACCGATGTGTCTGGATGTATTGTTCGCAGGTAAATGGGAAGATAATTTTGGTTTTTCAGTTAAATTAAACAGGGATTCCAAAATGCTGTCCAATCCGAAAAACATAGGTGTGCGAAAAACAAAACCGGCCACGATATCTTTCCCCTGTACCGGGAATACATCTGCTAATATTTCATCATTATGGAGATGAGCGTAGTAGTTAATTCCAGTGGCATACGCTTCTAAAATACTCCGGACTTTTTCACTGAGTTGGGATTCATAATATTGATCGACAGTATTGTAAATCCGAAGCCAGCTTATGAAGAAATCAGTGATTGCGCCATCTCTCCCATGAATCAATCCTGATTTTTGTTTCAGGGTAATGATGACGTCCTGAATATTTTTAAAATCATCTTCAGAGTTGGCATAAGCAAGGCCAAAGGCGGCATCTTCATCTGATTGACCGAAAATATGAGGGACACCCCACGTATCACGATAAATTGTAACATTATAGTTTTCTGCTTTTTTAGTTTGTTCTGAGAGTAAAGAGTAGAATTCCTTCGGCAGCCAACAAGAAAAGAAAAGTGTAAAAATAATTCCGGTAACAATGATAGCCATGATAATATTATGTTTAAAATATTGTTTCATTTTAGGTAAAAAGTCGGATTCTTTTGGAATTCACAAATTAAGAATCAGAATATTAGTAATTTCTTCAGGGTGAACAAAGGGTAAATAATTGAAGAAAGCAGTTACAAACTCTATTTCCAAACCTGTCATGATTTATGATGGTGACTGCCGGTTTTGTACACTATGGATTCAGCGGTGGAAATCACTTACGCGGGACAAAGTTAAATATATACCGTACAAAAATGCCGGAAGTGAATTTCATCCGCTCACTTCGGAAGATTTCGAAAAATCCGTTCACTATATTACTACAAAAAAAGAAGTATTTTCCGGAGCAGGTGCCGTATTTAAGTCATTAGCTGATGCATCGGTTTACCAATTTCTTTTCTGGCTGTATAACCGGATGTCCATTTTTAAAAACTGTACAGAAATTGGATACAGATTTATCGCAAACAACCGCCGTATTTCTTCTTTTATGACTTACATCTTTTGGGGTAAGAATTTGGAAAAACCTACGTACCATTTATCCAGGTGGATATTCTTGAAGCTGATTGCGATAGTATATTTTATAGCTTTTCTATCATTCTGGATTCAAGCAGATGGATTAGTAGGTCAAAATGGTATTTTGCCAGCGAATGACTTTTTTCAAAGTGTTGCTCATCAATTAGGTAGTTCAGCGTTTTTCAATGTTCCTTCGTTACAGCTCTTTCTACCGGGGTATTCAGGACTGGGACTTATCTGCGGACTGGGTTTGGTTTTTTCTTTAACGCTTTTTATTGGAATGATGCCAAGGATTTTCCTGATTTTTCTGTGGCTTTTATACCTCTCAGTCGTAGCAGCGGGGCAGAGGTTTCTGAGTTTTCAATGGGATATTCTTCTTCTGGAGTGCGGATTTCTCTCCATTTTTTTCAGCCCCGGTGTTTGGTTTTATCATTTTAAAACTCCTATCCCAATTTCTGGAGGAATGCTGTTTCTTTTGCGCTGGCTGTTATTCCGGCTTATGTTTTTTTCAGGAGTCACAAAACTTGCCAGCGGGGATTCAACCTGGTGGGATCTTACCGCTCTTTCGTATCATTACGAAACCCAACCTCTTGCCACATGGACGGCCTGGTATGCACATCAACTGCCAATGTGGGTTCAACATATTTC
Source organism: Fidelibacterota bacterium (assembly GCA_012964235.1). Taxonomy (GTDB): domain Bacteria; phylum Fidelibacterota; class Marinisomatia; order Marinisomatales; family UBA8229; genus UBA8229. Next base: position 1,423 of record DTUJ01000008.1, on the reverse strand, counting down.
AACAGGTGCAATGTTTGGGATTGAACTAGTTGCGCCATTTTTTATTTTTGGTCCAAGAAGATTGAGGTATGCTGCTTTTGGTTCAATTTCACTTTTTATGGTTTTGATAGCCTGTACTGGTAATTACACCTATTTCAATTTACTTACACTGGTTCTCTGTGTCGTTCTTCTGGATGATAAAATTATCAAAAAAATAATTCCATTTCAGTGGAGGAATAAACACAATTTATTAGTTGTTCATTCAAAGAATTCCTATGTGAAAAAAAGCAGTATTTTTATTCTTGTATGTCTTGTCGTAATCCTGAGTGCTTCAAATACCGCAATGCGGTATTATCCAAATTTTAGTCCTTATGCTTCGATTCAAAAATTATTAAATACCATTCGACCGTTTCATATTATCAATAATTATGGTCTTTTTTCTGTAATGACAGTCCGCCGTCCGGAGCTCATAATAGAAACCAGCGATGATGGAAATGAATGGAAGGAAATTGAGTTCAAATGGAAAGCGGGAGCTTTAGAAAAAAGACCGCAGTTCGTCCAACCTCATCAGCCCCGGCTGGATTGGCAGATGTGGTTTGCAGCGCTGTTTTATGAACGTGTCGCTGAATATTTTAAGAAAATATATGATCGGGATCCTATAAGCCAGGAAGAACATTTTTCATTAATGAGACAGGTTCCAATCTCAAAAAGGTATAGATGGTTTTATCTCTTTCTAAATCGAATATTTGAAGGTGAAAAAGAAGTTTTGTCCTTATTAAAAAATGGTAAAATTGGACCCGCTCCAAAATATTTGAGAGTATGGCTTTATGATTATCATTTCACTTCAATTACAGAAAGAAGCGAGAGTGGAAATTGGTGGAAACGGGATAATCACCGCTTAATCCTGCCAAAATTTTCAAAAGAAGAAATATGGATTCCTTAGGAATATAGCGTGATTATTATCGTTGATTTGTAATAATAATATTTCCCGTGGATGAGCTTCGCACCCAGTAACCTTTTCCCGGGCTCAATTCCTCAGCTTCTTCATATCCTCCATTATGGAATCCGTAAAATGTTCCCGCAAGAATAATATTTTCTGGATCAAGAATCTCATCAATTTGAACTGAATTGTGTAAACCACTGATTAGGTTCCATCCCTGAGTGAGATCAATTACAATTTCGTTATTTGGATTTCCTGAAATTCCCACGTTAGAGTTTGATGAAAAACGAAGCCAGTAACCGAAACCAATTTCTAAAATCTCTGTTTGGAGATAATTATTATTAAAACTGAAGAGAGTTCCTTCAATAGCATTGGGAAAAAGGGACAGGTAGTGTGTGTTATCAACATTCAGTGGTAGACCGACCATGTTCCAGCCGGAGAGATGATCGACAACGATTGTTATTTCACTATTAATCTCTTCAGGAATGGGTGCCCGATACACAC
>DTUJ01000007.1 GCA_012964235.1 Fidelibacterota bacterium | reverse complement strand
TTTTTTTCATAATCAACTGCTTTCCAGTTTAAACGGTTTTAAAAATCCACCTAATTCAGTTTCAGGAATGAACTTCAAACTTACTTTCCCAAGTTGTTGGATTTTACCCAAGCTCATTGTAAAGGTATAATCAACCGAGATTTTGACTGTTTCCATAGCAATCTGAAGGGACCATCCGCCTACAGTAAAATCAATCAATGGAGAAAAATGGTGTGTGGGGATAAACAGGACATTTTTACTGGTTTTGGAATGCCAGTATGCCTCAGGAGTGTCTACAATAACGACGACGATTTCACCTTCATCATTAAAAAATCTCACAACCGGGATTACCCGGTGGTCTCCGGTTTTGAATCGTTCCGTTAAATGTGCAGGAAAATTAAAATTGTCCTTATCAAACATGAAAACCGTAAAAGATCCATCCTGCCTTAAACCGGAATATGGAAGGGATGTGAGCATGTCCTTTATGATATGTTCTTTTAACGAATACGTCACCGGTAAAACAACATTCATCTGATCATCATTTTCAGTGTCATATTCAAACCTTGGTTTGCTCAGCGTAACTTTGTAGGGTGATGTGGTCAAATTTTCCAGCACCTGAATTAACATCCTAGTATTAACATCATTTTCCTGATTCTCCTGCTCCTGATTATCCACATTCAAGTCCAATACCCATTCACCAGTGATATCCGGATCAGTATCGGGAGGTATTCCTTTGGCACCTGTAACAAGATCCATGGATTCTTCCAGAAGATCAATTCCATGATCAATCGACTTCGTTAATTCCTGTGCAAAATCCGGCATTCCATAGGTACGATACTGTGATGCGGATAAGGTAGGATCTTTTTTGATCGGTAATAAAGGCATCAGCATTGTATGTACGGTTTCAACTAAACGATTACTCAAAGAAGAAATATCTTGATGACTGCCTGTAAGACTCCGCTTATCCAATTCCTCCCAGGTGGCAATATCAACCAGTTGAACCCTAATTTTCATTTCATCCAGTTGCCGGTCATATTTCCCTAATAACAGGAGGTCTCTCTGCCTTGAACGATCCCTCCGGAGCAACGTACGGTTATTCATCACTCTTTCCAAGTCTGCATGATCTTTTATTTGAATTCCCTCATTTTTGATTAACTCTTCCCGGACTAAATCTGGAAAACCATCCCGCAGCCATTCAGTGACCTTGTCATTTTGGATGTTATCAAATTTGATGAGATAGATGCTGATTTTTGGTTTAGCAAAACCGATGCTGAGGATAACAAATATGGCTAACAATAATTTGAGCCTATTTTGAATTCTCTGGGACATAATATTGAAAGTAACCCGATTTAACTGTGTGTTTCCAGACTTTATTTTCACAAACCTAATTTCATTTATTATCTTTTTGTTGACTTTTTTCGATCTTTTTCCAGGAATCCCGAAGAGGTACAGTACGGTTGAAGATGAGATGATCCGGGGAAGAGTCCACTAAATCAATACAGAAATATCCCTTCCGTTCAAATTGGACCGTCACATTTGGATCTGTATTCTTCAGGGAGGGTTCAACTTTACAATGAGTTAACACCTGTAAAGAATCAGTATTGATATCCTTTTTGAAATCACCATCTCTTCCTGGATTAGAAACAGAAAATAAACGATCATAAAGACGAACTTCAGCATCTAAATAATGTTTGGCTGAAACCCAATGTATAGTCCCTTTCACTTTCCGTCCATCAGGGGCAGACCCACCTTTCGTTTCCGGATCGTAGGTACACCGTATTTCAATCACATGCCCGTTCTCATCCTTAATGACCTGAGTACAGGTGATAAAGTAGGCATACCGCAGGCGAATTTCCCTTCCGGGTGCCAACCGGAAGAACTTCCTCGGAGGATCTTCCATGAAATCATTCTGCTCGATAAACAGCTCACGTGAAAAAGGAACATTACGGGTTCCCGCCTCAGGATTCTCAGGATTGTTTACAGCAGCCAATTCTTCTGTTTGTTCTTCAGGGTAATTCTCAATCACTATTTTCAGGGGCTGCAATACAGCCATAACCCGCGGAGCCCGTTTATTCAGGTCTTCACGAACACTATGTTCCAGCAAAGAAACTTCAACTGTATTATCCCTTTTTGCAATCCCAATTTTTTCGGCAAAATTCCGAATGGATTGCGGGGTATATCCCCGACGTCGATACCCGGAAATTGTAGGCATTCGGGGATCATCCCATCCAGACACAAATCCACCCTCAACAAGCTCCAGCAACATCCTCTTACTCATAACAGTGTAATTAAGGTTGAGCCGGGCAAATTCAATCTGCTGACAGTGATACACCCCCAGCTGTTCTAAATACCAATCATACAGGGGGCGGTGATCTTCAAATTCAAGCGTGCACAGGGAATGGGTAATCCTTTCAATGGAATCTTCAAGCCCATGAGCCCAGTCATACATTGGATAAATACACCATGTGTCTCCCGTTCGATGATGTGATGCATGCAGAATTCTATAGATGACAGGATCCCGCATATTCAGATTTGGATGAGACATGTCAATTTTTGCCCGTAATGTTCGGGAACCATCGGGAAATTCTCCCGATTTCATGCACATAAAAAGATCATAATTCTCATCGATAGAACGATTTCGATAAGGACTTTCCTTCCCCGGTTCAGTGAGAGTGCCTCGATATGACCTGATCTCTTCAGAATTCAAATCACATACAAATGCTTTTCCATCCCGAACGAGCTGAACAGCATAATCGAATAATTGATCAAAATAATCTGAGGCATAATACAAACGATCCTCCCAGTCAAATCCCAGCCATTTCACATCTTCAATAATGGAATTCACATATTTATCTTCTTCCTTGAGAGGATTGGTGTCATCGAAGCGGAGGTTGCACAGGCCACCATCATATTTTTCGGCTATACCAAAATTCAGGCAGATAGATTTTGCATGGCCGATGTGAAGAAACCCATTGGGTTCGGGGGGAAATCGGGTGTGAACCCGTCCATCATGTTTCCCTGTTTTCAAATCTTCATTGATAATAGCTTCAATGAAATTCACAGGAGATCTTTCTTCAGCAACCATTCTCAGTTTTCTTTCACGTCCCCTGCAATGGAAAACGCTGAAGGGCCAATTCAAGACGTCTGAGGCACGTTTCCCTCCCTAATAGCCCCATCATGGCAAATAGAGATGGGCCAGCAGGAATGCCGCTCAATGATAACCGAACCGGGTGGATCAATTTTCCTGCAGATATCCCTTCATCCTCTGCAACATTCCGGAGAGCCTGTTCCACCCCATCCTCAGTCCATTCACCCAATGTGTTCAATGTTTCACAATACTGCCGGACTAACGAGCTAACCGTATTATCCTTCCAGTGTTTCCGGGAAGATTTTTCATCATACGATTTCGGATCTTCAAAAAAATATTCGGAGATATCCTGCAGTTCAGTGAGAGATTTTGCCCGTAATTTTAGGAGTTCGATTACCTCTATCAGGAATTCATCCTCTTCCTCTCCACGCCAGTCCGGATTCATCTTTCGGATTCCTTCAAAAAGGTCATTTACTGTAGAATTGAAGATATGCTGACCGCTAATCCAGTGGAGTTTTTTTTCATCATACACTGCGGGTTTTTTCTGCACCTGGTTTATCTGGAAGGACTGCGCCAGTTCATGCAATGAAAAAATTTCTTTTTCCGTATCAGGATTCCACCCAAGCAAGGAAAGATAATTGGTCAAAGCTCCCGGAAGATATCCATTGTCCCGGTATTCCTGCACACCGGTTGCTCCATGTCGCTTACTGAGCCTGCGCTTATCGGGACCAAAAATCATTGGGAGATGGGCAAACTCCGGTATTGGAAACCCAAGAGCTTCGTAGACCATAATCTGTTTTGGTGTATTTGAAACATGATCCTCTCCACGAATAACATGGGTAATGCCCATGTCATGGTCATCGATGACTGCCACCAGATTATAGGTTGGATTTCCATCTGAACGAGCAACAATAAAATCATCAATCTCCTCAGTATTTACCTGTATTTCCCCATAAATATGATCCCGGAATTTAAGTATTGTTCGGGGAACTTTTAATCGTACAACAAAGGGGTGATTACTGGTTAACTTTTCAGAAATGAGTTCTTCAGAAAGAGATCGGCAAGTTCCATCATACATATAGCCACCGCTTTCGCTCTGTGCTTCCTCCCGTTTTCGAGTCAATTCCTCCTTTGAACAAAAACACCTGTATGAATCTTCAGTTGCAAGGAGAATGTTGATCATTTCGCTGTAGCGATCTCCCCTCTTGGATTGATAAAGAGGCTCTTCATCCCAGGCCAGTCCAAGCCAGCTTAAAGAGTCGAAAATCTGTTGAGTGAATTCCTCTCTTGAGCGTACCTGGTCGGTATCTTCAATTCTCAAGAGAAATTGACCATCATGATGCCTTGCAAACAACCAGTTAAATAGGGCTGTCCTGGCTCCTCCAAGGTGGAGTTCCCCGGTTGGACTGGGTGCAAATCTGACTCTGGGATTCTTTGAGTTCATTTACCTATTAATTGAAAACTAATGAAGAATTGAAAATTGAACAGCCTGAAATTAGTTGATCACCAGTTTATGATCAAACAGCATAGAAACATTCATCCAGAATGGAATTCCTGATCCTTTAAGAAAAAACGGATTGATACATTTTTATTGCTTACACGCTAATGTCAAACCATCCCCAATTGGAACCATTGAAATGGAGACTCTTTCATCCTGGTACAATTTTTTATTGAACTCCCTGATTGCTTCCGTATTAGGATCTCCACTATGATCATCGATGACCCGTCCGCTCCACAAGACATTATCTATTGCAATCAATCCGCCAGACCGTATCAACTCTAAAGACCTTTCATAATACTGCTGATAGTTTATTTTATCAGCATCAATAAAGGAAAAATCGTATGTCCCCCGGTATCCATCAGTTAACAGCTCATCCAACGTTTCCAGAGCAGGAGCAAT
>DTUJ01000006.1 GCA_012964235.1 Fidelibacterota bacterium | reverse complement strand
TTTTTCAAATGGAGACCGTTTGTATGCATGAGAGATTCGGAGTAAATTATATATAGAGGGAGGACAGCCTAATGATTGAACTAATGCAAAAAAATATGGTTTTTGTTATTCTTTTTTTCTCTGCTCTTCTTATCGCCCAGGATTCAAATGATCTTATTTCTTTCCGCTACGGGTTCATCGGGCAGGAAGCAGATAATCCTGACAGCCTTTTCATTGTGGAAGATGGTTCTGTTCTCAACTCAGGTGACGGGCTTAAGCTGAACTTTGAGTTTGAAAAAGGAACATTTTCTTATGTGGCTCACCTGTCACCGGAGGAAGAGTACGCGCTCCTGTATTCATCATCAAGCCAGGAAGAGCCTGAGAAGGCAGATGCAATTTTCACTACTCTGGGATGGCAAAGCCTGGATGAAGTAACCGGGGATGAGGTTTTCTTTCTTTTATCATCCGGTGAAAGGCTTCTGAAGCTGGAAGATCTATTCGGAAAGTATAACCAGGCAAAAGGCAAAAGCAGGCGGAAGTTCAGCAAGAGGATTGCCAGTGAATTAGAAAATTTAGAGAAAATAGATGAAACCAAAAAATCTTCTCAGCTTGTTCAGCGCCTTGAAAAACCTGTGATGGGCGGAGTGACCTTTCGGGGTGCTCCGGTAGGACTGGTAATGGAACAAAACCTGACTCACAAAAGCGAAAGTGAGAAGAGAGCTGTAGCCGTGTTTCGGATACAGCACAAATAACAGTGGCTTGAATACCCGCCGATTTTCAATCCGAACCCTTCTTCTGGGGAATACCACTGTCATCCTGGTCATCTCCGGAATACTTTTCCTGTTTTCAGACTTCCTTGGTGTCTTTGAACTGAAGACGGTAGACGGCCGTTTTCATTTCCGTAATATTCTGAACAAAAACCCCGTTTTCAGCGGTGAAATTATTCACATTAACATTGATAATTTATCAAAGCAAAGTTCCGGGCTGGACATTTGGCCCAAGGAATATTTCGCAGAACTACTTGACATGCTATCCTGGGATGAGCCGGAAGTGATTGCATGGGACATTATGTTTGTTCGCTCTCTTGATACGCTTGGGAACCAGGCCCTGGCTGATGCTGTAAGAAAAGCGGGAAACATCATCAGTCCCTATCTACTGCAGTTCCACGAAGCAGAAACCGCGCTTAGTCTTGAGGAGAGAGAGCTGATAAATGATGTTTTCGGTTTTGACCTGAATCCAACAGTTGAAACAGGCAACATTCCTTCTGCAAAAGATTATCATTATATTCCCCTGTTAGACCTGGCGGAGCAATCTGCCGGGCTGGGTTTTGTGAATATGGAACCGGATATGGACGGGATTATCCGCAGGATTCCGATTGTGGCAGAGTTTAACGGGAGACTGGCGCCCTCTTTCTTTTTCCAGGCTTTATGCAGTTATCTGGATTACGAACTGGAAAACATTGAAGTTGTAAACGCCTCCCGCTTAATACTTCATCATTTTCCAGATAAAGAGAAAGGGACGAAACGGGACCTTACCATTCCCCTGGATGGTGATGGGAATATCCTTGTGAATTATGCCGGTTTGAGAACCCTTGAGAATTACCCCAATTCTTACGGTGCCTGGGAAGTGCTGCAGCTTGATTCTCCTCCAGGCGGACTCAAAGGGAAACTGGTTATTCTTTCTGATGTATCTTCTGTTTCGAAAGACCTGAGCCCTATTCCCATTGACCATATGTTCCCCCGATCCTATATTATATCCAATGCAATTAATACAGTTCTCGCCGGAGAATTTATCCGGGAAATGTCACATATATTTCTCCCGTTTATCGTGGTTATTTTATCGCTTTTTCTTATTCTTGTGTGTGTAAAGATGGGTATTCTCCGTTTTGGGATCATCACCATTGGTTTGATTGGGTTTTATTTATGCACCGCATTCGCTTTGTTTCTTTTTATTGGACTCATCATTCCTGTATTCCCGGTGATCATTCCTCTTGCGGGGGTCTATTTCTTTTCAAGTGTGTACAAGTATGCCAATACGGAGCGTGAAAAAGGCATCCTGGAAGGGAGCCTTCAAAGCTATTTACCGCCTTCCCTGATGGAAAAAGTCCGTACCAATCCCGATGAGCTTCTTAAAGTGGGCGGGGAGCGGAAACGGATCAGCGTGTTATTTGCTGATGTGGTGGATTTTACCCATTTTTGTGACGAAGCGGATCCGGAGGAGGTGCAGGATGTTCTGGAACGGTATTTCAAGGAAATGGCTGCAATAATTTTTTCTGTACATGGAACAATTGACAAATACATTGGTGATGCTATTTTAGCATTCTTTGAAAACCAGGGAGATGAGGTAACCAGCGCATCCACAGCAGTTCGCTGTGCCATTGCCATGCAACAGAAAGCCAGTGAACTGGATGAGATCTACAAGGCTCAGAATCGGTTCCCCTTCGCAATCCGGATTGGCATAAGCACCGGCTACGCGAAGGTCGGGAATATTGGTCCGGTGGAAAAATTTGATTACACGATCATTGGGAGCGTGGTAAATCTTGCGAATCGCCTGCAGACATTAGGGACTGCTGGAGATGTTATGATAGAAAAGGAAACCCTGTTTTTTGTGAAAGATGACCATGATATTGAAAATATGGGTGAGCGCGATTTAAAAGGCTTTACTGATCCTGTTGGAGTCCACAGGATAAAGATTTGAGGGAAACGGCTGACGATGCATATCAGTAAAAGATGTTCCTTTTTCGTATGTTTTCTGCTCAGCGTGCTTCACAGCCAGGGCATTGGCCTCTCACAGCGCACAGCAGATTCATTGTATGCTGACTCCCTCTATATAGCGGGAAAGAATTATTATAAACTGGACGACGGGGGGAATGCGGTCCTCCATCTGGAAAAAGCCCTGGAACTGTTCAAAGCAGGCGGATTTACCAAACAAATCGGTGTTGCCCACAATCGTCTCGCCATGACTTATTTTGAAAGATTGGGAAATTGGAAAAAGGCAGAAAAGCACTGGCTCAAGACCCTGGAAATACGTGAGGAACTGAAGGACAGTTCCGGAATCGCCAGGGCAAAACATTATCTGGGTAATGTGTACACAAAAATGGATAGTTATAAAAAGGCAGAGGGCTTTTATAAGGAGTCATTGGAATTCTGGAAAGCCCACGATAATGTTAAAAAAATAACGCAAAATCTAAACTCTTTGGGTCTACTGGAGAAAGAGAGAGAACGATATTATTTTGCCGAAAAATATTTTAACCAATCACTGGCATTACTTGATGAGAGTGACAACGAAAAGAGAGCGAAAGTACTGAATAACTTAGGCTACCTGGCATACAGCAGGGATGATTATGGGAAAGCACATGAATATTATATACAGAGCCTGAACCTGTATGGTGATTATTTTACGAATGAAGATAAAGTTAAAATATTATTGAACCTGGGGAATGTATTTTCTGCATATAATGATACTGCTTCTGCACGGGTGCATTATTTTAAAGCCCTGGAACTTGTTGAAGATCATAAGGAAAACAAAGCACTGGTGTTCAACAATCTAGGAGGATATTTCGCGTCCCAGGAAGACTACGACAAGGGACTGGATTACCTGACGAAATCCCTGGTGATCAAAGAGGAGATAGGCGACAGGAAAGGGATTGTGAATACCCTCACGAATATTGGAGACCTGCACAACAAAAAGGGAGAGAAGGAAGAGGCCCGAAAATATTACATGAAAGCCCGGAAGCAGTCGCTGGAGCTTGGATACATCCATGGCGAATCCCAAATCCTTTTCAGCCTGGGATCCCTGGAGCTTGAAGAAGGGGAATATGATATTGCAATGAAGCATTTCCAGGAAGGTGTGGAGAAGGCTAAGAGGCTGGAAAGTGATTATTTCGGCTATCTTTTCAATGAAGGACTTGGAGACGTTTTTTCTGCACAGGAAAGATCAGATCTTTCAACGAAGCACTACGAGGATGCTATTGAACATGCAGAGCAGATCCGCCGTGGAATCGGGCTGGAGAAACACCGCTCTTCTTTTATGGCAGGAGTGATGGGCGTTTATAGAAAATTGGCACATGTACAGGCGGAGCTTGGCGCAGGAGATGAAGCATACCACACCTATGAGAGAATGAAAGCCAGAAACCTCCTGGACATCCTGGACGGGGCGTTCCTGGTTTTTGAAGATGAAATGACTCCTGAGGAGATCGAAAAGGAACAGCTCATGGAGAGCAGCCTGAGGAATATGAACAGGAAAATCGGTAATTTTACTTTTGACGCGGGCACCACCCGGAGCCTGGATTCACTGGTATTGGAAATGCGGGCTGCACGGAAAGAGATGGACAGGTTTAAGTCCGGGCTGTATTTCAATCATCCGGAACTGAAACGCAAAACTGGAGAAGGGGAACCCGTCCGAACAAGGGATGCGGTAAAGCTTCTTAAGAAGAATGAGGCGGCTGTCGCCTATATGGTGGAGGAAGAGATGACGACCTGTTTTGTACTGAAGCGTGAAGGCAGGCGAAAATATACGGCAAAATCTTTTCAGCTGGAGATCACCCGGGATGAAATTGAAGAGAAGACCTTTGATTTACTGGATGACTGGGGCAGCGGCACTTCCAGGTGGCTCTATTCCCGGCTCATTGCACCCTTGAAGGATGAACTGAATGGAGTGACCCAGCTTTGCCTGATTCCAGACAGTTACCTGCATAATTTACCCTTTCATGCCCTGAAGAATGGAGAGACAAAGGAATACCTGATCCAGGAGTATACCGTTTACTATGTGAACTCCCTGAGCGCGCTGGAAGAGCTCCGATCCTTCGGCACCGAGGGGAAAGAAAAACTTTTGGCGTTCGGCAATCCGGATTTCGGTGAAGAGGGGGTCAGAACCCTGAGGGGAAAAATGGGAGGATTGCCTGCAACGGAAGACGAAGTAAAAGCAATCGGGAGCATTTATGCTGATCGTGCCAGGCTCCTTACAGGAACGGAAGCAAACGAGAAGCAGTTTAAGAACCTTGCGGGGAATTACGGCATCATTCATTTGGCTACCCACGGGGTTATGG
>DTUJ01000005.1 GCA_012964235.1 Fidelibacterota bacterium | reverse complement strand
AATACTGTTTATTCCATTTCAAACCTAAGGGATTTTGTATACAATTATCATAAATGTGGTTGAGGTAGTTGAAATATGTTTTTACCATCCCTTCCCTAGCAGTACTACCAATATTGTTTTTATCATGATTTGCAAGTCAAAAATAAAATTGAGATTTTCAATGTAGTAAAAATCATATTTTAGTTTTTGTCCCACATCTTCGATGCTTATATCATAGGACTGATTAATCTGCGCCCATCCGGTGAGCCCAGGTTTTACTGATAAACGATCTAGATAAGAAGGATATTTTTTAACCAATTGTTCAGCAAAATATGGCCGCTCGGGGCGTGGCCCGATGATACTCATCTCCCCTTTTAACACATTGAACAATTGAGGAACCTCATCCAAGTAAAACCTGCGCAACCATTTTCCAACAAATGTAATTCGGGGATCTTTTTTATCTGTCCAAACGGGGCCTGTTTCTATTTCCGCGTTTTCTATCATTGTGCGAAATTTAATTAATGTATATTTTTCATTATTTTTCCCCAATCGTACCTGTTTAAAAAAAACCGGTCCTTTTGAATCCAATTTTATTACACAAGCAATAAAAAACCACAATGGTAATCCAATTATTAATAGAACAATAGCAAAAACAACATCAGAAATCACTTTCACTTTTCTGGCGTAAAAGTGTTTTAAGATAAAACTGGTGGAATAAGAAGGAGAGGTTAATGTCTTTTGTGCACTAGTAATTTTGATGGGATTATTAGGTTTATTCATCATTTAATATTATAATAAATACCCACAGAAATTGACCACTTTTTAATATCTCCCCCCAAAAATGGATTCGATTTATAGGGGTCAAAACCTGGGTTTTTCCAATGTATGAATTCAACACCAGCTTGAACACCCAGTTGATCTTTCATAAATGACCGCTGAATTAATCCCTCAATTACCATACGATTTTCAGAGTTTCCAGAAAACCTTTTATATAGAATATCCTCATATTGGTTCTCAAGCATCTCTTCCGTTAGTGCACCCCGCGTTACATCAGAATACGTAAAGGTCAAACCGTAATTATGGAACGATTTCTCATACTTGATAAATAATTCTTGAGCATGAGGCCCCGTCCAAAATCCAAGGGGATATCCATGGCTGTAGTAGTCATTAATTGAAAAACGATGTCGGTATATTCGGTGGTCTGTCCAGGTAAATTCACCTTCTAATTTGTCCGATTTCATGAAAAGTTCAGTCCTAGTGAACCCAATCTGCCAACCGAACCAATTACGATTTTTCTCTTCAAACGTCCATTCAGGTCGCCATTCATCAATAAACAAAACCGCATACAAGTTACCGTTTTCAAGGTTCAATGAAACATCACCGCTCATCTGGATATTATCTGTGTCTCCAAGATAATGTTGTAGAGACCAAAAGGGTATAAAAGGCATTAAATAATGAACATCCAGACCACGAACACCATAAATAACCGTTTCAGTTGCTCCGAATGTTACCCTGGGTAAAGGAGTCCATTCCAGTCGATGTCCGGCAATAGAACGGGGAAGATCATATTTTCTCTCACCTACATTTTCATAATATCCAGATCGAATTGTATCTTCGATTCCGCTCTTTAAAGCCCCGTGAAAATATTTCAGCCTTAATGATGGTATAATGTCCCATTCAAATCCAAACTGCGGATAGGAAGGAGGTTTGTTAGAAACAGCAAGAGGATAAGTTCCGGGACCCCAAAATCTGCTAAATTTCCCAAAATCAAAAAGGGCATTTTCAGTAGAATAGGTTATTTTCATTGTGGAATATTCATACCAGAATCCTTCACCGAAAGTGTATTCGTTGGGGAACTCTATCCCCTGCTTTCTAGAAAATAAATAAGCTTCTTTTGAAACGCCGTGGGCGCTATTATAAACAAATTGGCCCTCAAAAGAAAATTTATTAACAGATTTCAAAGCCTTAGCTCCAAAACCAAAAAACGACACTACTCCTTGTTCCTTGTGATGCCAAATGCTACCATTAGAATTATAATTGATATAAGCTATAGGTTCTATCTTGAAATCTCCGGAATACAAACCTGCCACCAAAGAAACCACTAATATTGGGGTGTTTTTGAATTTGTGAAATTTTAGTTTCATTTGCCTGTACCAAACAGTATAACAGGGATCGTCTTAAATATGATTTTTATATCCAACCAGAGAGACCAATCATCAATATACTCAAAATCCAATTTTATCCAATCTTCAAACTCTTTTAATTCATTTCTTCCGCTCACCTGCCAGAGCCCGGTAATACCTGGTTTCATATTTAAACGACGTCTCCATTCCGGTTTATAATTTATAACTTCACTAGGAAGAGGGGGACGGGGCCCTACCAGATTCATATCCCCAATAAGTACATTTAGCCATTGAGGACATTCATCAAAAGAAAAACGTCTCAGAAACCGACCAGCACGTGTTATTCTTGGATCATCTGTTATCTTGAAGATAGGACCCGACTGTTCATTTAAATGAGTAAGCTCTTCAAGCCTGTTTTCTGCATCTTCGTGCATGGTGCGAAACTTGTACAGTTTAAATCGCCGCCCATGGTATCCAATACGGGTTTGACCGAATAATATAGGCCCCCGTGAATCCAATTTTATCCAAATGGATATAACCAGAAGGAAGGGACTAAAAATAACAAGAAGAATAAAAGAGAGAATCGTTTCAACATAGGTTTTCATGAGCAACCGGACCAACTTTTTATCTGTGGGAAGAAAAGAAATAACCGGAAGACCATACCAGTCATCAATAAACGGCTCAATACGAAGGTTTTTGATTTTGCTGGTAAATACATTCAGATTGACCATCATGTGGAAATTAATCCCGATCATATTTAATAGATTAATTTTATCATAAACATTGGGAATGTCACCAAGGGGCATGGCAAAAAATACTTCATCAACAGGATTGCTGGAGATGGTCTCGTCAAATTCAGAGAATGATTTTACCGTAAAACCCCCTATTACTTCCCCAATTCTTTCAGAATCGAGGTCAAAAACACTTTGTACAATATACCCGTATTCCCGATTGTGATTGAATTCTTCGATAAGCCGTTTTGCCCGTTCCTTACTACCTACGATTATAATGTACCGAGTATTTCTTCCCTTTTTCCGGATTCGCTCCAAATAATACTTCAATCCCCATCTCTTGGCAAGTAAAAGCACAAAACTGACGACTGCAAAAAAGATGATAGTTAGCCGATGGAAAAGAAACTGTTTTGCAAGAAAGGAAATACTAATCAGAACGAGAAATCCAATAATTGAAATCAGGAAAGTACTTTTTAGGAACGAAAAGTAGCTATGACGGCGGAATAGAAATCCTTTTTCAAAACGTTTAAAAAGAAACTCCCAGATCAGTATAACAACGGGAACCAAATAAGGATGAAAAGAGCGAAAATCAAACAAATCTATGCCCTTTTGGTGGTATAGCCGTTCACTTTGAACTGCAAGACCGATTGATAGAACAATTAAAACAAAATCAAAAATCCTAGATAGAATTCGGAATAAATTTGCCTGCTCTTTTAACATATCGAGAATTTACATAATTTTTTATTAATTAAAGATTACCACTTAAATATACGGGTTTAAAAATGAAAAAAAGACACGAAAAATGAAAATAAAAAAGATATGTTAGTTAGTTCATATTCATCAAGTGAGAAAGATGATACAGAAATTCCGAGTATAGATAAGACTTCAATAATGTTTCAGGTATTTTACCCTGATTTATAACTCTATCAAGACCAACGACTAATATTTTCAATAAACCACTTGTAAGCGGTATTTATCCCCTCTTCAAAAGAGATAGACGGATGCCAACCTAGATTTTTTAAACGTGATATATCAAGCAGTTTTCTTGGTGTCCCGTCAGGTTTTGATGCATCATATCTTATTTTTCCTTTGAATCCTACTATACTTGAAATTGTTTCTGCCAATTCAGCGATTGATAAATCTTCCCCACAGCCAATATTGATGTGAGAAATTTTCATTTCATTATAAAGTTTATCGGCATTTAATATTTCAAGAAGATAAACACAGGCATCAGCCAAATCATCGACATAAAGAAATTCTCGCTTTGGTTTTCCTGTTCCCCAAATTTCAACAAAATCTTTTCCCCCCTCTTTTGCTTCATGAAATTTACGAACCAAAGCAGGCAACACATGGGATGATGTTAAATCAAAGTTATCATTGGGACCATATAAATTAGTTGGCATGACAGAAATGAAATTATCACCATACTGATGAAAATAACTCTCGCACATTTTAATTCCTGAGATTTTCGCTATGGCATAGGGTTCATTAGTATATTCCAACTCTCCAGTAAGCAAATGTTCTTCTTTCATCGGTTGTGGAGCAAATTTGGGATAGATACAGGAACTACCCAGAAAAAGCAATTTCTTCGCATTGAATTGATGAGCAAAATGAATTAAATTATTTTGAATCATCATATTTTCATAAATAAACTGTGCCCGATAGGTGATATTGGCAAAAATACCACCTACTTTTGCTGCTGCATTAATCACATACTCAGGTTGTTCTTTTGTAAAAAAATTAATTACACATTTCTGATCTGTTAAATCAAATTCTGGATAAGGTGTAAAAACTAAATTATCGTATCCTTTTGACTTCAAATTGCGAACAATTGCAGAGCCAACCATACCATCATGACCGGCTATGTATATTTTGCTATTTTTTTTCATTTCTTACTTTTTGTTTTTGATAATCAGCATTTACCATAATAGAAACTAAATCTTTAAATGTTACTTTAGTTACCCATCCTAATTCTTTTTTTGCTTTTGTTGGATCCCCTAATAAATATTTTACTTCTGTTGGCCTAAAATAACGTGCATCTATTTCAACTACTACATTCCCTGATGATTTTAATATCCCTTTTTCCTTTACTCCTTTTCCTTCCCACTCTATTTCCTCATCAAATACCCCGAATGATTTTTCAACAAATTCACGGACAGAATGTGTCTCTCCTGTTGCCAAAACATAGTCATCCGGTTTATCTGCCTGAAGCATTCTCCACATTCC
>DTUJ01000004.1 GCA_012964235.1 Fidelibacterota bacterium | reverse complement strand
TGCAGCACAAATTCCCGGGGAACGATATTCCGTTTTGTCAAGATCAAGCTCTGTACAGGAGCAGTAATCTGTATCTCTTCATTGTTCAGTACAAACTCTTTACCATCTTGAGGATTCACAAGAATCCATTCCATACCTGCTTCAATTTCCTGTCTATTCTCATAATTGATTACCAGGGGATAACGATCATTCTGAATCATTATCTCGCCCTGTTCCTCCGCATACTTCCAGTCTCCGGAAAAACGTACGTCAAAACCTCCCTTAGGTGGCAGAGGAGGCAAGGAGTAACGCAACTTCTCTTCCTCAGGAACAGTCACACCAAAATGCAGTGTTAATAAACTGTTATCTCCATTAGAAAACGTAAAAGAATTTGCCTCTTGTAAACGGTTCCTAAACGGAAGTGATTTGGCTGCTCTACTGGAACTAGTGATAGTGACCTCTCCGTCACCGCTTGACCGCACCCAGTATCCAAAACCCGGATCAAGAGTCTCTGTCAGTTCATATGATACTGTAAATGCATAAAAAGTTCCCGGAATTATGAGGTTGTCCGGATCATCAATATCGGTCACATTTACAGCAGTTGTAATCCCGGATATAAGATTCCAATTTTCAGCTAACGGAACCGTTAATGTAGTTACAGCCACACCGGAAATTGTAGTGGAGCCCGCATCGAGGAAACGCAGCCAGTATCCCTCTCCCAGGATAAAATTCTCCTCCAAATTGTAATTGTCATCAAATGAAAAGAGGGTTCCTTCAATCGCATCAGGGTACACATCCAGGTAAAATGAGCTGGTAACTTCCATTGGCAAACCCACCAGATTCCAATCTGCTATGTGAGAAACCGTCACCTCACCGGAAGACATTGGTGTTCCAAAATATCCCGTTCTATATAAATTCCCCCTATACATGTTCCAGTAGTCGTTCGAATTACCAATAGCTTTAACATCCACATTTACAACACTGCCTCCGCTACCCATCAGAATCTCCAGATCACCGTCATTATCTGTATCCAGCACAGAAGGAGCTCCTTTGAAAGGCCCTCCGTAAATGATTGGAAAGAGAGGAAAAGCTGTGCCGTCCAGATGATAAGCCAGCATGCTTCCGCTCTCAGTTCCTGCAATGACTTCCGCATTCCCGTCATTATCCAAATCAGCAAATACGGGAGAAGAATTCACATCACTTCCTGCTGACTGCGGCCAGCCGGAAAGAGCATTCCCATCGCTGTCAATACCATACATGTTTCCATCAGACGATCCAAAGAAAATGCCTATTTCATTACCGGTATCCACAAAGCCTGGGGAGGTGTTTATATCATCTCCGGTCTCAACCTGAAAGCGGATACTTCCATCACTGTTTACTCCATAAAAACTATTATCCCTGGAACCAGCAAGAATTATCTTCTCACCATTCAAGTCCAGAACTGCTGGTGCTGTGCGGAAATCACTTCCAGCAGAAACAGGAAACCCATCTGCTACTGTCAAATCATCATAAATAAGCCAGAGGTTTTCGCCATCAGTCCCGAAAACAATATCCACTTTCCCATTCCCGTTGAAATCTGCAAGAGCTACTCCTCTCTGGATCTTTTCACCAACTTCATACGGAAAACCTGGAACATCGGAACCATCCGGATTGATTGCGAAGAGCTTACCGGGAGATGAATACCCGCCAAAAACGATTTCCAGTTCTCCGTCTCCGTCAATGTCACCTAAGGCAGGTGTCCCCATGAGAAACTGTCCGGCATCGTAATCCAACTCCAGATTACATCCACTGTCCAATACATACAAATGTTTGCTCTTGGATGTGGTGATTATTTCCAGTTCATTATCATTGTCAATATCACCAACAGCTGGAGAACCCCAGATCTGGTTTCCAGTATCAAAACTGCACAGCTCTTCACCAGCAACATTTACAACCCTTACAAAACCATTATAGTCTGAAAAAATAACCTCAGGTTCACTGTCACCATTTATATCTACTATAACAGGTGAGGTTACTACCTGGTTCGGAGTAACAAAAGGCCAGCCCTGCTGGTCTAAAGTTAAATTGAAGGTAAAATCAAGATATTGATCATAACTCGTGTCTCCAGGACCATTGTATGCAAGAAACAAATTAAACTGATACTCTCCCAGCATAGCATCATCATCAAAATTAACTAGAAACGGACTGGAAGAATTGTCATAAGTATCACCAGGATTAGCATAGGGGATGAAGAATTCTTCATTCGTAATTGTAAGTCCTTGCTCATTTGAAACAAGAACTGCGCTCACATTAGATGCTCCTGTGAGCCAGAGCTCAGGGACCTCTATATTTACTACAAATTCACCAGTTTCCCCTGGATTAATCACTGAATCATTATCACCGGAAACTTCTGCAAATGTGACACTATTTAATTCGAAAATAGGATGATTTGGATCAACGTAAATACCATCCAAAGTCATCTGATTTGTATTATCAGGATCCAACCAATCTTTCAACCTGGTGGACGGGCTATCACCATCCCATCCCCTTGAAAATTTTCCGTAATAAGCCCAGTTATTGCCTCCAGTAAGCTGTCCAATAAATCTTCCATCACTGTTATAGGCAGGAGAGCCTGAAGATCCACCCTCTGTACAGCCAAAATCCCAGTATACTCCCCAGTGTGATCCAGGAGGAGAGTACCCAATATCCTGCCAATTTATTCCTGGAGAGTGCGTAGCATAATCATCATCAAAGTTGATCTTTTTGGGATCACCACCGGGGTGGTGAACGCCAGAATTGACCAAAGGCGGTGATGATGATCGATCCCAGCCTGCATAAAATACATCATCCCAAGTATCACTTATTTCACCTGTAATTTCCAGAAGAGTAAAATCTGGATCATTGTCATTGGAGGAGGATCTTATTATAGATCCATAGGAATATGCACCGTAACTGGCATTTGACCCTTCACATGTTTCTGTCTCATAATTAAAATAAAATCTGAAAGTACTCTCATTTAAACCATCTGTGCAATGCCAGGCAGTCATATAATAGGGTGTAAGGTCATTGCTGGTATTATTTATCATGGAACCACTGCAAATATATGAGCCCATATCAAGCCAAGAACCTGCATTAATTTGATCTATAAAATCATCCCCTTCCGGACAAACCACGTTGGCTCCACACCTACTAGAGGGTGCATTTTGATTATTAAAGTTGAGAATGTCCCTGTAGTCATGAACAATCCTTTCGATCTCTATGGTTCCATTAAAACTTGCATTGTCCGGTTCAAAATATTCTAAAATTATTGTATCGCCTTCGATGAGAGGTGTAGCAAACAAACCATCATCCTGGTTATTCAATGCACTGTAGGCACCGTGGACCATTTCTTCACTTTCATTGTACACAAAAAATATTGCGCCTTCGGGAAGTAAATAATTATCGTAATAAATCCCTATAGCAAAAGCATTCCTGGAAATAATTTTTAATCGCCATACTCTGCCCTGGCTTGGAATAACTTCCCAAGTACCTGAATTCTCTAAATTATAATCAACATAGTGACTTTTACCATATCGTGTAGGTGTTCCAGCTGGTGCTATAGCATCCTCATCCAATAATTTTTGGACATCTACAACTGGCATCTCAATCACCTGATATTCTTCAGTTAATTGATTACTAAAACTCATTGGAAGACCTTCAATGGTTTTTTGAGAAAAGACAAACGACATTAGGCAAAAAGCGCTGTAAATATATTTTTTCATTATTTCTCCACTAACAAGCTCATAAAAGACCGATAAAACTTCGCTATATTCTCTTTAAATAGACTGTGTATTAATTTAGTCCGAGATAAGAAAGTAACTATAATTAAGAACGTATGAATAAAATAAAATACTTAAAATTCTTATTTCAACAGCACCATCTTCCTGGTTTGCCTGAAATCCTTTGTTTCCATTTTTACCAGATAAGTGCCGCTGGCCCAATTCCCACCATTGATATTTAAATTGTAGAAACCTGCAGGCTTCATTTCATGCACTGGATGGAAGATTTTCCGTCCCTTTAAATCATAGATAATAATATCCACAAAACCTCTTTCCTTTACAGCATAATGGAGGCGGGTATTTGGATTAAAAGGATTAGGATAGGCTTTTGACAAATCATAATCTTGTGGAATACCTAAGACTGCTTCTTTATTTGAAGGATAAGAAACTTGTGAAAAGCGGTTATCGATAATGGAAAAAGTCTCAAATGGTTGAAATAAAATGTTTTCAATCTCCTCCTGCCCAAGCTCAAACCACTGTGTCATCAGGGTAGCATATAATTGCCGAAAGTCAAACTCATGGAGCAGGTTTGCATTGTTATCAAAATCAGTCAGACTAGGATTAGAGCCGTATATACCACCTTTTACTTTACTTCCAAAAAGTAATTGCGGGGCACCAGCACCATGGTCTGTACCATCGGAACCATTCTCAAAGGGGCGTCTGCCAAACTCTGAGGTAGTAAGCAAGACCACACGATCCTTAAGTCCAAGATTTGCAAGATCCTGGAAAAACGATCCGATAGAACTTGATAGTACTGTCAGGAGATTATTGTGGTCATTCAACTGGTTATTATGAGTGTCATAGCCGTACTGATGAGTAAGAAAGATTGGAGTGTAAAGTCCGCCCGAAAGAAGTCGTGCAACAATACTTAACTGGGTTCCCATTGAGTTGTTGGGATATTCCACTGTATTTTGACCTGCTTCTGCTGCAGCCTGAATAACACCAGCATAGGCAAAAGAATTATTGTCAATCTGACGGACATATGATAGTTCATCTCCACCAGCGGTTTCCGGAGGATCATTATTATATTCACTTTCATAGGTTTCATTCACCAGATTATAGAAAATGGACGGATCATCCACAATAACTCCGGGGACACCTTCATTACCTGTAAGCAATAAACCATCAGTTGATCCCTGTTGAAGTGCCATTGGTTCCTCGGGCGGATTTTCAACATAACCGGTATAAAGTGTCTCCAAATACCTTGCAACCCATCCGGTTGAAATAACCTGATCCACATCAGAGGCACTTCTCCAGATATCTGTAGACCGAAAATGAGAAAGGTCCTGCTGATCATAGCCCACATTCTGAATAATGGCCAT
>DTUJ01000003.1 GCA_012964235.1 Fidelibacterota bacterium | reverse complement strand
GGACGAACAGTCCCTCAAATCGTCATTGATGATACGCCCATCGGTGGATATAAAGATCTAATTACTTTGGATTCTGAAGGAAAATTTCCAGGATAATTTTAACGAAGGATGGTAACTTTCTGCCATGTGTGGGATTGATCTCCATCCACAAGTATAAAATGGATTTCTGACGGAATTATTCCTCGTTTCCCATTTCTTCATCTTTGGTGACATAATTGTAATGACCATCACTGACAGGTTTGTCAAATCTATTCCACATTTATCGTTGCTGAACTAATTATCAGATTAGGTATAGTTATCTTACTTCCACTTGAATCATAGAAGAATAGGAAGTTGGGTAATATCTCCACGAGGTGACTCCCTTGTGATTTCCCTTCAAACTCAAGTGTATAAAGAATACCGGAACCGGACACGCCTTCACCTGAAGTCAATGTTGTAGCTATGTGAATTGCAGAAGACGTATCTTTTAGAAAAGTTACTATTTCTGAACTAGAGAAATATCCCTCTCCAAATTCTGTAGAACCAGCAAATGACACACCAGTCGAATCATATGCGATACGAAGGCTAATCCCGAATATTGCATCCTCTAAATCATCTATTTGCAGGGTTAATTCGCCTACTGATCCAATGTCAATGGATAGGCTCTCAGGTGTGAGTGAAAGGGTTGGAAGCGCTATTTCTTCTTCACAACTAATGAGGAAAATCAATGATAAAAAGATGTATCTTCCTGTCTTCATAGCATTACTTGATAACAAGCATTTTCCGAATTTTATGATACCTTCCAGCTTGAAGAATATAGAAGTGCACACCGCTGCTTAACGGACTTCCATCAAACACAATACTATAAGTACCAGCTTGATAATTAATATTTTTGACTGGTTCAATTACGGTTCTACCCAATATATCGTATACCGTTAAGGAAACAGATTCATCTGTTGGCAAATCAAATTGGATAGTTGTTGTAGGATTAAATGGGTTGGGATAGTTCTGATGCAGGGAAAATACTTCCGGTGTATGAATACCTAATACAGATCTTAACAATTCCCTTATTGCCTCTATGGCTTCACCCTCTCCTGAAAGTGAATTATAGATTTCTTGAAAAGAACTACGATAATTGTTTAAGAGAGTTTCATCATAGGGATCAATAACATATGTTTCTCCGCTAACCTCATGGGTTTTGCCCCAGTTTACACCAATACCAATGATATCCTCTTCATTTACCACTCCATCACCATTAGCGTCCGCATACGTAGCTGGGGTAGTTTCCCAAGGATATACATTATAGGCTGACCAAACAAAACCTGTTTCTCGTTGTGTCCCACTTTCAAAGAAATACACTCCAATTGGTAACACATCTTGAGAATCGACAATACCATTATTATCAGTGTCTCCTGGATAAACACTAAGAGGACTTGCTAAAGAAGTGACTGATAATTCATAATTCCAATCACTTCCAACATTATTTTGACTCACAACGGATACATAAACTGAACTGTATCCTGCAGGATGAATATTCATCGGATAAGCAGTTTGTATTATAAAGTTTCCGCTGTAATCTTCTGATATACTGTGTAGATTTAAATCTTCTTGAGGTCCTGCTAAATTTGTAAGAGTAATATTAACTGGAGTTTCCGTATTGACCTTGATATACTGGCTTGCATATTTCTGTAAGTTAGTACTCGTAACTGTTACAGTATCTCCCGCTGAAAAATCCACTGTTCTATAGGTATCCGGCCCATCCACTGGATAGTTTTCAGCTTCTTCATAACTATACATTACAGCATCGGCGCCAGGGTTTAATGACATGACACGGTTTGCAATAACCATTTTATTTAAAGCATCCTGAAATGATGAACCAACTGGCTCAAGTCCATCGCTAATTGCCTGGTGACTGTAGTCTCCATATTCACTATTGGTTTCAACCCCTCTCTCAATAATATTCCGAATAGTTGCAGGTCCACCAAGATGTTCATCGATATATTTGAAAAAGATGTAAGAACCATACCAATGAGAACCACTTGCATCTAAGGATGTTTGCGGAGAACTGAACCAGTTTAGCATGTACTGGTAGCAATCATTGATATTATCATAAACAACTTCTTCCATCCAGACAGCAGTAGCTTCAAGCAACCAGGGTTTTTCTCTTCCATCATATCCATATTGAACTGTATGAAAAAATTCATGTGCTGCTGTGACCTGCATTGCCTCAAGTTCAGTAGTAGGTCCATATGAATTATTAGGAGAATAAAATCCGCTATAGTTATTTCTCATTACCATATAACTGGTAAAAGCATTGATTTCTGTAACACCAGGTGAGTTTTCATTATTTCCAGTATTTTGAGCCATGTATTCCGATTGAACATAACCATAATAATTAGAAGAAATATTTCTAATGTATATATCATAAGCATCTGAACCTCCATTGTCATTTCCCTCAGGTAACCAACCATCTCCAGGTGGGCGATAATAACCCATTTCATTTATTTCCATATCATACACCTGAGTGAAGGTTTCTACCATTTGGTCCATATAATCGGGAATACCATTTCCATCAGTATCTGTAACATCTACACTGTGAGTACCATCCAGGGTATAATGGAAACGAAAGATTCCAAAATCATGGTATTGGTCTAATCCGACGCCCTCCGAGCGTTCATTATTTGTTGTCCTCCTAGATACAAACTCACTTGAGAAATTAAAGCCAGCTGTTTTTAACTGATCTTTGATATCCTCAGGTAAAGTATGTCCGTGTAAAGTAATCTCATGAAGGTGTGGGGTTAAATGCTGGTGTTCATCAATTCCCGGCCGGAATTCAACACCGGTGAAAGCATTAATAACTATTTCAGCTGACTGGATTGTTTGTTCTATGGTATCCGCCGCAAAGAGCATTTGGAAAAACAATCCAAGAAAGAAAATTTGTTTACTGAGAGGGCCGTTCATTTTTGTATTTTTCATCCGTATCCCGCAATTTTTTCTTTCGGTAATATATCCGAAAAAAAAACGCCATGGCTATTAAACCTGCTACATAGAAATAAGCAAAATAGTTATGAAGGTTTTCCAATTATTTTATAAAGATTTGTAAGGTTAACCGGTTATTTCTCCTTTAATTTAGGCCGAAGAAGTGTATCAAAAAAATAGGTTCCTACAAGGATTGAAAGCCCTGCTGGAAGTTCCCAACTCATTTCGTTTTTATTATCCATGTCCATAGTTCCTGCAACCGTAAGGGAAGACCCCAGCAGGTACAGCCCTGTCCTGATTCGCTTATATTGACGGGATTTGTTTGTTTTTTGAAAACCAAATTTTGATGTTTGTTTCGATATATTTCCCTTTTCTGCCTGAACAAATATTTCATCTACAGGGAAGCGAAGAGAGAGGAGTATTTCAGGAGGTGCGTCAGATTGATAAAACTCAAAGCTCTCAATTTCACGTTTAAATTGCAATGATATTTGTGTCGATTCAGTCGAATTTGCAGTCTGAATATTTGTAATAGGAAATTTATATTGTGAATGTGTGATGGAAACGGAATCAGAAATTGCACCAAGCACGGTGATATAAAACCAACCGGATTCTGTAGACCAACCGGTGATATTTTGAAGGTCTACAGGTACGGTTGTCTTTAACTTGATAAATACACCGTTTTGTTTTACATCCATAGTTAAATCCGAAATTTCCGGTTTTGATTGGCCTAGAACTGGTTGAAATACGATCAAGGCATATATGAAGATATGTTTACAAAATTCCATTGCTTTCTTTATTTATATTCCATGATAAAATTCTAAAATAATTAATTAGTTCCATAAAAGAAATTACTAAATAATGTTGTTTTAGTTTGTGAAAAGAGATGAAAGAGAATAAATCATTGATAGGTGAGAAGAGGAAAGGTAATTTTCTCTCATAAAATTGAGGGTGAATATGTCTAAATCTGCTATAATTTTTATTTATACCTGTTTTACTATTGTTCTTTTTGCTCAAGCAGAAAGGTCCGTACAGGGCGCATTTGGAGCTGTGACAATTGATGGAAAAGTATGGAACCAGATTGCCCTTCGTCCAGTAATTCCCATCTGGAAGTTTGGAGTAGCGCTGGACCTGGTTTTTTATATAGATGCTGACGGAAACATCCACAAGGATGAATGGGATTTTTCTGATGGAGAAGCCATTAAGAATACGCTGATTGACAAAATTTATTATATCAGATTTGGTTTTCCAAATGATCCACTTTATTTCAAGGTTGGATCCCTGGATTATGTAAAGCTAGGATATGGAATTCTGGTGAACGGTTATTCCAACACGATAGAATATCCGCAGGTTCGCAAAGTCGGTTTGGATTTCAGTGTTAAACGCAATCTATTCTCTGTTCAGGGATTTGTGAACGATTTTAAAGAAAATCTGGGTTTAACCGGAATTCGCGTTCAAACCCCAGTGCTTGCTGGAATTCCCATCGGTGTTTCTGCCGTAATGGATCGAAACCAGTATTTGGGATTAAAAGATCGGGATGGGGATGGCAGACCAAACCTTGTGGATGATTTTCCCGATGATGCTAATTGGTGGCTGGATACAGATTATGACGGATTTGCAGATAGTGATCCGCTGGAATTGGATATTGATGGTGATGGCATCACAGATACTTTGGATAGTTCTATTCCCGGATGGACAGGAGAAACAACTCCGTTGGATATGCACATCATTAAAAGATCAGAACCACTTAATGTAAAAGAAGAATCCGATCCAATATTGTCCATTGCTTTTGATATTAGTTACCCGGTTGTCACTGAACAAAACATGTCAATTGCCATTTATGCACAGATCGCAAAAATGTTTGGGGAAGCCAACTATCCGGGAAATCCTGACAGTACAGTTTCGCTTGGTTCCGGGATTATTCCTGTAGGTGTAGCAGCTAAATTTGGTCCTGCATATTTTAATTTGGAGTATCGAATTATTCCAAAAGGAAACTTTGAATTTGGCTATTGGAACCAGACCTACGAAGTTGAACGGGTTTCAATAGAGGGTAGTCTAATCAAAACCAAGGAAAGTAAACTGGGGCGTTTTGGAAAGCAAAAAGGAATCTATGCGAACTTTGGTGTTGATTTACTCAACTTGTTGGG
>DTUJ01000002.1 GCA_012964235.1 Fidelibacterota bacterium | reverse complement strand
TATCCATGTCTTTTATCCCACCCTTTTGTACCGGAAAAATCAAATCCTTTCTCTTTATAAGCATCCTTAATATTTACTGTTTTTCCTGTCAATGCGGCATAGGCCGATACATTCTTGTGATTTGGTTGGTTTGTTTCTGGATTGTACAACTTTACCGGGTATATGGTATCCGGAATAGGTTCAGCCGATGTCCCTCCATAATGAATTCCTAAGGAGTCTGTCATCATTATTTCAAATTTTAAGCGATTATCATCCGTTTTCATGTATATTGTTCCACCGTCTGCTGAGGAAATTCTTTTGGCCTCAAGAAGAATCGTGTCTAATAATTTTCCCGTATCTTTTTCCTTTGAGAGTGCAACTCCAATTTCAGATAGATTTTTAATCTGACCTTCCAGTTCATCAATATATTTTTTGATCCCAGAAGGTGTGGTTTTTAGTAATTCAGTGATTTCTTGTTGAGTAAGAGAAAGAGCAGATTCTTTTTTATTTTTCATTGGTTAACCTAAATTGGTTTATTATGTTAAAATAATAAAGTGAAGTGAATATTTTTTACGAGAACTTAAGATAAAGAATTAAAAGAGATGAAGGAAAACCATTTCCTCTAATATTAGATTTTACTGATTAGGTATCGAGAAGTTTTCTTGAAATATCTTAATTTCCGATGATGAGAAATTTTTCTCGTTCGTATATAAATAGTGTCATAGAAAAAGCAAAATCTTCATCACCGGATGAAGCATTACTTTTTACCATTGCACAGAAATTGTTAGAGGGAAACTACCCTCCTGCAACGGTTCATTCCTTTCTCAAAGCTGGTCATCTTCCTCTGGTAAATAAGACTTTTTATAAGTCAGATAAAAAGGAAATGTGGATTGAATTGTTAATTAGTTTAACAAGGCAATCTAATTTTCATGTAGGTAATTTGATAATGCAGCGGGTAGGAACCTATCACCAAAAAGCATTGTTTCAAATTGTTGAAGGGAAAAATATTGTAACTATTACATATAAACAAGCTTGGAAATACATTTGGGGGATTGCCAAATCTCTTTCCAAATTAACTGATGGTTTCTCTCATCCAGTTATCGGTATTTTGACAACAAATTCTTTATATGCAGCCTTATTAGATTTAGCCTGTCTTTCTTTCAATTTTCGTATAGTCCCTATCCCAATCAATCTTTCCAAAACGGATTTGAATTACATACTTGACCATGCAGGGATTACACATCTTTTTATTGGTGGGGTCGAACCACACAATCTTTTCAATCAGCTCCGAGGTAATTCAGGAGTTTTATCTGTAACCCAACTTCCCGATATGTACTCACTTGATTTCCCATCCCAAACATGGGAAGAATTTTTGTCAATTGGTAAAAACGTGCCTCAAGACATACTTGAAAACCGATTAAACACAACTGAAAATGATGGAGTGTCAACTGTTATGTACACATCGGGCACAACAGCGAATCCAAAGGGCATTATTTTCACTCAAATGAATATAATTTCCAAACGGTTTTCCCGGGCACTCGCATTACCGGATTTATCAAGTAACGATATTTTTCTTTCCTATTTACCTCTCTATCATACGTTTGGTCGGTACCTGGAAATGATTGGGACAATTTTTTGGGGCGCTACATATGCCTTTGCTGAATCTCCTGCTTACAAAACTCTTTTGAAGAATTTTTCGGTTGTCCAGCCTACAGTCTTCATTAGTATTCCGAAACGATGGATTCAACTATACGAACAAATCAATAATCAAACTCAACATGATCAATTACCACCTGGAAAGATAAAAACAGTTTTGAAAAAATTAACTGGAGGAAAGCTTAAACTAGGACTTTCGGCAGCCGGATATCTTGATCCTGACATTTTTGAATTTTATCAGAAAAATGGTATTCATCTTTTGAGTGGTTATGGAATGACAGAAGCAACCGGAGGAATCACAATGACACCGGTTGACGAGTATCTTCGGGATTCTGTAGGTAAGTCGCTTCCCGGGATTGAAACCAAAATTACTGAAGATGGTGAACTTTTAATTTGTGGACCATATGTTTCTCCAGGCTATTTTGGAGAAATTATTTCCACCGATTATTCCGACAATTGGTTCCACACTGGTGATATTTTCAAACATAAAAAAGGCCATCTCTTCATCATTGGCAGAAAAAAGGAAATATATAAAAACAATAGGGGACAAACCATCTCTCCCCAAAAGATTGAAAATCTTTTTCAGGATTTTGACACAATAAAATCAGTTTTTCTTGTCGGAGATGGACGAGAGCATAATACCGTTCTACTTTACCCAAAGTATGAACAAATTCCTTTGGAAATAGAGAAAAATTCAAAACAGAAATTTCGCGATTATTTTGGTTCTCTGGTGCAATCAGTTAACAGTTTTCTTGCCCCGTATGAACGGATTGTGAATTTTGCCATTATTCAACGGGATTTTTCAGAAGGGTACGGTGAACTAACCCGTAAAGAAACATATAAACGAAATATTATCCTGAAAAATTTCGCAGAAATTATTAATCCAATGTACGAAAAAATTTACACCAGTCTTATGTGTGAAGGATTTGAAATCCGCATACCAAACTGGTTAATAAGAGAAAAAGGAATAATCCCATCTGATATACACTGGGACGGAAAAACTGTATCTATCCGGAATGAGACGAAGTCACTTGTAATACAACCGAATTCCGGAATATTTCAGATTGGCGACTTTTCTTATATAATTAATAAAGAATTTGTAGATTTGGAAATGCTGATGATTTCTCCCTATCTCTGGGTTGGCAACCAAGCTCTTGTTGATTTCATTGGTTCTATCGCATTCCGGATATCAAGGTTTGAAATCAATTCGGACATACAACTCAATGTGAGCTCACTCCCATGGGGAGATGGAAGATTCCCCAAAACCCCAAGTGGCAAAAGGGAGAACACTAGCCAAAGAAAGGCATCCTCACTGCAACTTCTTCACGAATCATCGATTGTTTTACATCACCCAAAAAATGACAATATGGCCAGTGCAATGAACCATCTGCATCAGGACCTCGAAAATAATACAGGTGATTTTAAGGAAATAATTCACAAAGTTCTCCTTCGTCTCCAATTCCATCCTTCGCAAAAGGTTCAAATTAAATCTCTTGAGTATCTTTTACCTCACATTACCGGTTCAGTATTTCTTGAATCACTAACAAGTGTATGTGAAAAGTCGAAAAAGATTGATAACATAAAAAAGATAGATTTTGATGTTCAATGTATTCAACAGGAACATTTTGACACTCTTCTCAAGTATGTAATAACCAAACGGCTTGAAGAAAAATCCCTCGATGCGAAAAAACAGGCCTTTCTGTGCTTTCTTTTAAAGATTATAGCAATTTATGGTATTTTACACCCCAAAAGCTATATATGGGCAAGAGTGGAGCTGATTCGATGGGAGCTATCCGGTGCGAAGAAGCAGGTTCTTTCTACAGTTAAAAAAGCATTAGTGACACTCACCAGCGGTTTTAGGGAATGGGTCGGAGTTGATAGGCATTTAGCAATTGATCCAGACACAGATGATGAATATTCCTGGGGAGATACAATTCTTTTTGATAAAAATGTTGAAGAGGAATCCCGAAAAAGATTGATGGAAGCAATGGGGAATACTGTATTGCTTCAAGAGGCTATTTTCCTCTTTTCCAATCACCGGTTAATCAGGTTGGAAGATATTCCGAAAAATGGAATTTGGGTTTCTTTCCTGGGTAGTAATCATGGGAAAAGCGTATTCCGCGTCCTTGTACAGACTAGAAGTTCAGACTCGTATAATTTTGTTATTAATCTTGATGAAAACCTAGGTAAGTTATTTATCCAGGATGAAATCAGGTGGCTGATCACAACTGGCTCTTCCATTTATGGGCCGAAACTTGTAGAGGATTTCGGTGGATATTGGTCCAAGTATGGTCTGTATACTGAAGAGTATATACCCGGTGAAACTCTTTACCAGCATCTTGAACGAAACCGTGAAGAAATTGCAAGCGGAAAAGCTGCTGATCGATGGCAAATGCAATGGCTTCATTTCGTTTGGGGTGGGCTCATGGCTTATATGGATTTTTGGTATAGAACAGGATATGTTCTTTATTCCGCTAATCCATCGACAAAAAACCTGATTGTCCCCAGGCATGATTATGCTACTGGAACTCGGTTAATTTCCATATCCGACCGCAAACACTTCACCACCATTTCTGATTTTGTATTTACCCTCTATGGTCGATTTATTATCACTTCGGAACAGGATTATCCAGGGTTAAAACGAATGGGAGGCTGGGAAGTACTATTTACTGCCCTCCTTCAGGTGGTTACAGTGAAACAGGGGCTTAAATTTCTGATGGATTTACAAGAAGAGTTTCAGAAAAAGCCGATAAAACAAAAAGGAGAATCGTTAGGCTTACTTCAAGATCAGATTACTTCATTTATTGATGAGGTTAATGAAAATGGCATTTTGACCAAGCAGGTAGTATTTGCATCATTGAGATACCAGCGGTGGTTAGAATTAAACCCGAAGGCTTCGGTTCAGGCACGAGGCTCAATTCTACAAGAGTTATACAAAGATTATCGTCTTAGAGACCTACTGGATGATTATCCGGAAACAAGGATTCGATTTTTCCTCATGTCCTGTTTTAAGGATTCCAACCCGGAATTGATTGATGAATTGCTTTCACTCCAAAAGAAATTGAGAGCCAGGACTGTTACACTTGAAGATTTAGGATCTCACCTCCACCATATCCATGAGAATATTACCCTTACTAAAGAAGAAGAATTCTTTTTAACCAGACTTCTATTTGAACATCTGGATGCTGCTGAAGAAGGAGAATTAATTGTATGGGAAACAGGTTCGAAAAGTCGGCTTGACTTAATCTCTTTAGCTGAAGATAGTACTGGTGACAGATACCGGATTCGACCCCCATTCAAGCCAAAAGAGATTGCCCGCTTTCATTCTTTGCTTGGTGAAGCTAATCTTCCTGGTGTTTTTCAGCCCCAACACGAGTTTCTTTTGCTTATTAATTCTAACAACCAGATGGTAGGTGGTGTCTACTGGAAAAAAACTGAGGAGAAAACTGCTTACATTGAAAAAATTGTCATTCGTTATCCATACCGAAAAAGACACCTGAGTC
>DTUJ01000001.1 GCA_012964235.1 Fidelibacterota bacterium | reverse complement strand
TGTTGTTCATGGAACTAATATAGTCGCAACGATCGGTAAATGGTATCACTTGCTCGTAAGTCAAATTTTCACAATGCTTTTCAAAACAGCGATGGAGATAACCAATATAAGGTGTAATTTTGGACACGATTTCACCATCGGTAAGGACCTTCAGTCTCAGAACCCCATGAGTACTTGGGTGCTGCGGTCCAATATTGAGGACCATCTCATCACCGTGGACTATTCCCATTCTTCCTTCACTTTCGGAACAACAATGCCGTGAAATGTTTCCTGAGTTTCATAATCTTTCCGCAAAGGCCATCCTTCCCAATCATCGGGAAGCAGGATTCTGCGGAGGTCCCTGTGACCATCAAATATTATACCGTACATATCATACACTTCCCGTTCAAACCAGTCTCCTATCCTCCAAATTTGTTCTATGGAAGGGATTTTGGGTTTATCTCTATTAACAGAAATTCGAATTTCTATTTTATGAAGATGAGTCATGGAGTGAAAATTATAGCGTACATCCATACCTTCTTCCCCCAAATCCACTCCTGTGATACACTGAAGTGAATCAAATCTTAAATCAGGATCGTCCCGCAAAAAGGCTGCTATCTCTGCCCAATATTCATGATAAATTGGAATGAAATCTGCCGGCATTTCTTCCGATTCGACTATCGATCCGGGGAAATTTTCCCGCAGATATTTTAACACTTTCTCGTGAATCATGCAGATTTCTTAGTGAGAGGTCGTTCATTCAGTATTTTTTCCTGAAGCTTGATTAAACCCTCAATAAGTGACTCCGGCCGAGGAGGACAACCGGGAACATACACATCAACGGGTACCACGATGTCCACACCTTTCAATACATGGTATCCATATTGCCAATAGGGGCCCCCACTAGTGGCACAACTACCCATGGAAATTACATATTTAGGATCAGCCATTTGCTCATACAGCTTTTTAATTCGAAGAGCCATTTTCATTGTCACGGTACCAGCGACAATCATGACATCAGCCTGGCGGGGGGAAGACCGGGGTATCATTCCAATTCTACTGAGGTCATGACGGCTAGCTCCGGTAGCCATTAACTCAATCGCACAACATGCAAGCCCAAATTGGAAGAACCAGGGAGATGTTGAGCGGGCCCAGCTTAATATTTTATCGAAAGAAGCTACAATGATATTGTCTTCAAATTTTTCTTCTAATAATCCCATGGTGAATCCTTTCTTACTTACTATCTTCTATAAGTTGATTATCATATCGCCCGGATGGAAAAGCAATTTTCCGCTTGACCCAATCCAGATCAGTTTTTTGCCAGACATACGCTAATCCTACGATTAAAATAAATAAAAATATTGCCATTTCAACAAATACAAGCATTCCGTTCCCTTCTTTTATAAAATCCTGAAAAATAACTGCCCAAGGGAAAAGGAATACAACTTCAACGTCAAAAATGAGAAAAATGAGAGCGATGATATAATAGCGAATATTGAATCGAATCCAGGCAGAACCCTCCGCATCTTCCCCGCATTCATAAGTGGAGAGTTTGTCCTTGGTGGGATTGGAAGGAGCAACGAGTTTTTGAATCAAAAGGGGGATATATACCAGGAGTATCCCCAGCAGAATGAAGACAAAAATTGTTCCGAAATCACGATACATTATGTTTCCTACTAATTTACAAGTACGAAATATAGATGTTCTATTTTCTCTCAGTCAAGGTAAATACATTTCTTTGGTAAATTCGATGAGGATTAGGATGACGAAAATGGAAAAAATACAGGTTCTGAATCACTCCAACAGAATTCCTGAAGGATGATTTTTACCCTAATCTTAATCCGAATCCGGTAACCATTTAAGTTGAAGCTTACAAAGCTCCCTTTCTAAATTTTACACCCTATGGATTGGTTTAACACAATGATGGCTAGTGTGCTTCCCTACTGTCCTCGCTGGATGGCCCGCCCCTTTGCCCATCCCTACGTAGCCGGAGAAACCATAGAGGATGCCCTAAAAACTATCGAAGAAATTCATAGCCAGGGCTTCGCTGCGACAGTTGATATTTTAGGGGAACATATTCAGACAGAAAGCGAAGCACACACTGTTAGGGATGAATATTCCGATCTTTACGAAGCGATTGGAAACACCAATGGCGATTGTACGATCTCCTTAAAAATATCACACCTTGGATTGGACATAAGTGAACACCTGGCAATGGAAAATCTCATGGTAATTGTAAATAAAGCGCAGGAGGTTTCTAGGGGAATCACAATTGATATGGAAAATTCAGAATTGACAGACATTACCCTGGATATCTACAGGAAAATCGCAGCGAAGTACGATCAAACCGGAACGGTTCTCCAGGCCTATCTTTTCCGCAGTCTTACCGATCTGAAAGCTTTAGACTCACACCAACTCACATTGCGGATCTGCAAAGGTATTTACCGGGAACCGCCCGAAATAGCTTTTCAAACAAAAGATGAAATTCGAAATAATTTCATTACCTTAGTTCAATCACTTTTGAAAGGACAGGGCACAGCACAAATCGCAACGCATGATCCCATTCTTTTAGATTCACTGGAAAACTGGATCGAAGAAAACCAAATTTCCCCTGACCGGTTTGAATTCCAGGCACTTTACGGGGTTCCTATGGGAGACAGGCTTAAAAAACTACGGGAGAAAGGATGGGCAGTTCGAATCTATGTTCCTTTCGGTGAACAATGGTTTGATTATTCAGTTCGTCGCCTGAAGGAAAATCCGAGGATCATCGGCTATGTCTTGGGTAATTTGTTTAAAAATTAACCGAAGTATACTTTGCAATGAACGATTCAAACACGATCAGGGAAATTTTAAAATTGAAAACTATTGCCGTGGTTGGGATGAGCCCTAAACAGGAGCGCCCCAGCCATTACGTGGCTATGTACATGAAGGAAAAAGGCTATACCATTTATCCGGTAAATCCCGGCCATGACAAAATAGCCGGCATAAATTGTTATCCTGATCTTAAAGACATTCCTGATTCCATCGATGTGGTGGATATTTTTCGCCGTTCAGAATTTGTTCCACTCATCGTAGATTCAGCTATTTCCATTGGCGCTAAAGCTGTCTGGATGCAGGATACCGTCATTCATGAAGAAGCTGGCAAAAAGGCAGAAGAAGCGGGACTTCTGATGGTGATGAATGATTGTATGTTAAGACAGCACCGAAAATTGTTTTAAATTCTAATATGGTTGATCTATTGAAATCATAGTATAACACACACAATAAGAGTATTGTAATAAAAGAAGAAAGATCCGGTTAAAAACCTTGATAATCTCTTGTTCAATTCATCGGTTAATTTTCATATTTGTACTACATTTTTTTAATTATCAAAATAAACAATTATGAATGAATTTAGAATTCAAATTCAAAATTCTTAAATAAACATTGTCGGTGAGTTTATTCGTTAGGCTGAGAAATCAAATATTTTTGATTGTAAATATTCTTGTAAACTACTGACTTGCAATAAGGAAAAAGTCAACAAGAACACACATTAAATAAAACTTGTTCACAATGCCATCTACAACGAAGAAAAAGAATATTAATACCAGAGAAAAAATCGGACGGCTGGACGCTGACTATGAACTGAGAAAAAAAGTTTTACCTCTCTGCAGGCTGAACATGGGGGAAATCTGGGAAGATGAAATTAGAGGACATAAAGTTGGGGTTTTGGATGCAACGAATCTTTCAGATCTTCAGAAAATAATGGGTTCTGAAAAAACCCAGCTCATTGTAAATGACCCACCTTACAATATCTCGGTTGGTAACAACAATAAAGGCAATCTATCCAAAACCAGGTTAAATCATTATATAGACTTCTCCAAGAAATGGGTAAAGAACGCCCTATCAATTCTTGATAAAGATTCGCATTTTTATATATGGTTAGGTGCCGATTATAAAGACAGTTTTCAGCCACTACCAGACTTTATGATTATGATGAGAGATTTTCATAATCTTTCACCCAGGAATTTTATTACAATGCGCAATCAACGGGGTTTTGGGACACAAAAGAACTGGATGTGGGTAAGACAGGAATTATTACATTATATAAAAGGAAATCCAGCTTTCCAGGTAACATACACTGACATACCAAAAATACTTCGTGGTTATTATAAAAAAGTAAATGGCAAAGTAACTGAAAACTTTGAGAGAAGCAAATCAGACACCATAAGACCAGGAAACGTATGGGTTGACATACAGCAAGTATTCTATAGGATGGAAGAAAATGTTCCTGGCTGTTATGCACAAAAACCAATCAAATCAATTGACAGGATGGTAAGAACAAGTTCAAAAGAGGATGACATAATAGTTGATTTTTTCTCTCATTCAGGGACAACTCTGATTGTAGGCGAAATTTTGAAACGAAAAGTGTACACATTCGATATTGACCCAATTTTTGCGGAATTATCAATCAGGCGTCTCGAAAATTATAGAAAAACCGGAAAACTTGGGTGGCAGTGGAAAATCCCATTCCCGGAATTATCATAATAAAGGAAAAATGTGACACAGAAAGAATGAAGAGACCTAGATAGTAAATTTGAAAAACCATCAAAAGAAACTGACCCCGATTACATATCCCCCCGTCTTCCCCAACCCATCTTTTTCCGCAGGGTACGAAAATAATTGGAGCCAGGAAACCCGATCATATTAATGGTGTAATCCGCGGCTTGAATTTCTACTTTGGAACCGGAACCCAGCTCCTCGCAGATTTGCCCATCCACCGCCAAGGCAATGCCATCATCATGATCTGAAGGAAAGGAAATTTTCAATACCTGGTCATCTGGAATAACAATTGGCCTTAAGGTTAGGGAATGAGGGCATATGGGTGTTACTATCATGGTTCTCATCGTGGGAACAACGATGGGACCTCCTGCTGCCAGGGAATAAGCAGTAGACCCGGTAGGCGTGGATACGATCAGCCCGTCTGCTTTGTAATTGGCAATGACATGATTATTGGCCTGCAATTCATAAACCAGCATCCGATGGGACTTGCCTCTATCGATGACCATATCATTCAGAGCAAAAAATGTACTGGACTTCCCTCCATTGTACACTGTGCTTTTGAGAACTATTCTTGGCTGAACGAGATAATCTCCTGCAACTACCTGATCCAGTTTTTCAAACATTTGATCCACATTCACTGCTGCAAGGAAACCCAGCTCACCCAGATGAATCCCCAGGATAGGAACATTTCGATCCCCTACAGCGCGTGCAAGGGAAAGCATGGTCCCGTCCCCACCTAAAGTTAAAAGGAAATCAAGTTTGAAGAAGTCTTCAGCAGATTCAATCACCTGGTATGAAAATGTCTGGGGATCTTCCATGTTATCTCTAATCCTAGTGGTCAGGTGAACTTCAAGATTTTTTTCCTCTGTCCAGGAAATAATGTCAGGAAGCAATTCCCAGAATGCCGATTTCTCCGTATTCCCCCAAATACCAAAACACTTAGGAACTTTCATCAAAATCCTCCAGAGAAAATTGTCCCTCGCTTTCTTTCACCAAGGTCTTAATAGCCTGTTCTGCTTGATCCAGCTTTGCCCGACAGGCTTCAGCCAATTTCACTCCTTCCTCAAACAGTTCCAGACTTTTTTCAAGAGATTCTTCCCCGGTCTCAAGCTGGGTTACAATGTTTCCCAACCGTTGAAATGCTTCTTCAAATTGAATTGTTTCTTTTTTCTTCACCATAACAGAAATTAAGGATAAAGGATTATGAAATAAGGAAAAAGTTCAAGGGGAAATTGGTCTGTTTTCATCGAATGTATCATTTCTCTTCCATATCATTTGTTTTCACCGCAGAAAATTTTCCCCGTGCAGTCTGAACCTGAAATGGATCACCTGCGCCAAGGGCATGTGCAGAACGAATAATTTCCCGCTCTGGAACAGTCATGGCAATTGAATATCCCCGTTCCAAAACGTTTTGAGGGTTGAGAACAGTCAGGATTTCCTGAGCCCCTTCCAATTGTGACTGGGACATTTTTACCCTATACTGAGCTGATTGAACCAACTGATGTATAGCGGTTTCAAGCCGGTCTCTCTTGCGTACAACTTTCCGTCCGGGCTGTTGAAATACAGCCCGGTCCGTCAGGTGATCCAGATGTTGCCATCTTTGCTGTAACTGTTTTCCTAAAGCCCGGTTTAAATCAAAAAATATTTGTTCCAGATCGCCGATTAAATTTTCCCGTGATGGTGAAACCAGTTCTGCAGCTACCGATGGTGTTGGTGCCCGAACATCTGCAACCAAATCTGAAATAGAGATGTCGGTTTCGTGCCCCACAGCAGAAATAATGGGAATTGTGCACTCATGAATGGATCGGGCTACTTTTTCTTCATTGAATGGCCACAGGTCTTCCAGAGAACCACCCCCACGCCCTACAATGAGTACATCCACATTTTGAAAAGATTGGAATTCCTCAATTGCCTGGACGATTTCCTCCGCCGCTTCCGCCCCTTGTACCAGTGTTGGCCGTAAAATCAATTGTACATGGGGTGCCCGCCTGCCCAGTACTTTGATGATATCCTGAATGGCTGCTCCGGAAGATGAAGTGATAATCCCAACTGTTTTGGGAAATGGAGGAATTTCCTTCTTCCATTCCAAATCGAACAATCCTTCTTCTGAAAGTTGCTTTTTAAGCGCTTCGAATGCCAAATATAAAGTGCCAATCCCCGCTTGTTCCATCTGTTGAACCATAAGTTGGTACTGTCCCCGCTGCTCGTAAACCGATATTTTCCCCTGAGCCACAATCTTCATCCCATTTTCCGGTTTGAATCGCAAAAACTGGTTGTTTCCCCGAAACATGACAGATCTGAGCTCAGAACGATCATCTTTCAAAGTAAAATACATATGACCTGATCGATGGTGAAGAAAGTTTGACATCTCTCCCTCTATCCAAACGGAGGGGAAAGATCCTTCCATCAACTCTTTGATTTGGAATGTCAGTTCACTGACTGATAGTATATGGTAATCTCTATTCACGGGGAACTCTTATTTACATGAATCCTGCCGCCTGATAAATTCGCACCTGAAATCGGATTAATCTGAAATATTCGATAATGTTGTCTGTTGTTCAGGAACTGAGGGAAAATTCAGAACCAAAAAATATCACGCAACAGCATCCAGTTGTTTACCACATTGAAAATGTGGCTCTTGATTATACTTTCTTTTTTTTATGACGATTAGAGCGAAGACGTTTTTTACGCTTGTGCGTACTTATTTTCCTCCTCTTTCGTTTTTTCCCGCAGGGCATAATACCTCTATTTCAGTTAATTAATCTTATTGGGAATGTCCGTATAGAAGCAACTAACCTGCAAATGATATTTCTATGGTTCATTACTTTTTCAAAGATTCATTCACACGTGTTCGCATCTGTTTGGCTGGTTTGAAGGTTGGGACAAATCGTTCCGGCAGGTAGATGGCTTCACCTGTACCAGGATTTCTAGCTTTTTTCGGCATCCGATGTTTTACACCAAATGTGCCAAATCCCCTGAGTTCTACCCGTTGATTTTCTGTCAACGCATTGATTATTGTTGTCATGACGCCATTCATAACAGCTTCAGTTTCTACTTTTGTCAAACCCGTTGCTTTTGATACGACATTCACTATATCTTGTTTTGTCATAGTTTATTTCTCCCACTGCCAGCGATAGGCCGGTTTCGGCTGGAACCAGGAGCTGGCTGTTTGTTTTGCGTCACCTAATAAATAATCCAGTAAACCAGATCGTTCTTTTTTATGGGAAATGACTTTTGGTTTCCCGGTTATCTTCGCGAAATTCGCGGCGATCTCAATGGCATTTTCCAATGTACCCAACGTGTCAACCAATCCCAGATTTAGAGCTTGTTCACCTGTAAAAACCCTCCCATCTGCCAGAGGTTCAACCATACTCTTTTCAAGTGATCTCCCCTCAACAACTGCATCCAGAAATTGCCGGTGCAAATCATAAATCACAGACTGGAATATTTCTCTGTCTCTTTCGGTAACCTCCCGTGTTGGATTTCCCATATCTTTTACCTCACCACTTTTAACTGTTTCAAAACGGAGGCCAATTTTTTCCAGAAGATCTACCGCCACAGGATATTCCAAAATAACACCGATGCTCCCAATGATCGACCCTCGGTTTGCTACGATCTTTTCACATTCCAACGCTGCATAATAGCCCCCGGAAGCTGCAACAGCTCCCACAGAAGCAATGACAGGCTTTACACCACGAAGAGTTTTTACTTTTTCATAAATTTCCTGAGTCGGAGCTACAGATCCACCAGGACTGTCAATCCTCAACACAATTGCTTTAATATCCTTTCGTTCCGCAAAATCATCCAATTCTTTCACGGTTTTTTCTGATGAAAAAATCGCTCCTTCAATTGAAACTATTCCAACTTTTTCACCCAAATGAAACTTAGTGCGATCTATCGAAAAAGAAACGATTTGTACAATAATAAAAAGTAAAAAAACAGCCCCGAGGCTGATCCACACCCAACGATTTACTGATGATTGGTTTTGTAACTTCATCCCTGCTTCACCCATAGAACCAGTTTTTGACCGGGATAAATAACTCCACCATATCTCAATCCATTCCACCGTCTGATATTCCGAGCCCGGGTATTGTAATTTTGAGCAATATGACCAAGTGTATCTCCTCTTTTAACTGTATATACTTTTTTTAAATGCCCACTAGGTCCTGTTGACTGGGCAGAGGCAAGAGCAGCTTTTGAACCCCGAATGGGTATCGTCAATTTTTGGCCAATCTTTATTTTATGGCGGTTCCGGATTTTATTCACCGAGGCCAAATCATGAATGGAGACACCGTATTTTCTTGAAATAGTCCACAGACTTTCATTCCTCCTCACTCGATGGACAGTGTACTGCGGAGCAAATCGCTGGCTTTCAGGCAAAGCGTTATATTGTGCAGTAAATTTGGATTTTGTTCCCTTAGGTAATTTTAATACATACCCGCTTTTATTTGGAGTAGCTGATTGTCTTAATTCCGGATTATATCTCCGAAGTGATCGCATTTTAATACCGGCAGCTCTTGCCAATACTGCAAGATCAGCACTTTTTTCCAATTTTACTTCGTCATAGGAGAACGAGGCAACTTTAGGGATTGTAAATCCATATTCTTTAGGAGAGCTCCCAATGATAGCTGCCGAAAGGAAATAGGGAAGATAGTTCCGGGTCTCTTTTGGAAGGGAATGTAATTGCCAGAAATCGCTTGTCTGATGCAAACGGATTGCCCGATGAATTCTTCCCGAACCGGCATTATATGCAGACAAAGCCAAATACCAGTTATCAAATTCTTTATACATGTCTTTCAAATAGGTGCAGGCAGCATGGGTTGCTTTTACAGGGTCCCTCCGCTCATCCACATACCATGTTCGTTCTAGTCCATATTTTTTACCGGTGGAATAAATAAATTGCCACATTCCGGATGCATTGGCTCTGGAGTATGCTTTTGAATTAAATCCAGATTCAATCATGGCAAGAAACATGAGCTCTTCCGGAAGTTCATGTTCTTTTAAAATTGTTTTTATCAGAACCTCATATTGACCATAGCGTGACAACCATATCTTAAACTGCTTTTTCCCCTTGGTCTGAAAAAATTTAATGAATTGGTCCACTTTTTTATTCCGAATCAAGGGAATATGCCCGTCTCTATCATCAATTACAGTGAATTTTGACAGTCCCATTTCCACTTCTAGAGGTTCGGTAATTTCAGAGATCTCACTCCTCAGTTGTTCAGCCGTAATAGCAATATCTGAAGCTTGAAGGGTCGTAAGACGATGTGTATACACATCAATCAGAGATGCTTCATAGCGATTAAATTCCTCCTGATCCTCCGCTGTCATTTCACCCAATTGGTCCGCTTCTGTTAACAGATTAAAAATCCGGTCCAAATTGTAAATAACTTCCAAAGTATCCTTATGAACATCAGCAATAACAGCATCAGAAAGATAGACCTTTACATCTCTCAGTAATTGTGGAAGACGGTTGCCCGTTTCCACAAATTTGTTTCCATTGCCATTTGGATACCCGTTAACTGGAGGAATTCCAGGGATAATCCGTGAAGCGCCAACCTTCAAACTATCCTGGATATTTTCTTCAGACTGGACATTCTCTTGGGCAATAAGAATTGCAACAAAAAAAATGATAATTCCTGTAAGTGATCTATTCAAATGATATTTATGGCTTTTAAAGATGGTGAAGTTAGAAAGCAATCCTCAAAGAATAATACTTTTTCTTTAGATGTTTCATTATCAGGAAATTTTATCAATAGTTTTTCGGAAATTTGTTACTTCCTTTCTCCCTGAATTTTTTTCAACAAAAGCGTTGTCCCACATCCCTTTCTGAAAGGAAGAATCTTTACAGACCCTCCATTATTTCGAACTTCATCAGCACCAACTACAGAATCTTCGGTATAATCTCCTCCCTTAACGAGGATGTCCGGTTTCAGTTCCTTGATAAGTTCAAGAGGAGTTTCTTCAGAAAAAATAGTCACACCATCTACAACGTGCAAAGCATCAATAATTACCGCACGGTCCTCTTCGGGTTGAACAGGTCGCCCCTCCCCTTTCAGGAGCAATACCGATGCATCACTATTCAAACCGATGATTAGTTTACCCCCAAGGGCCTTTGCTTCCGTCAAATAATCAATATGTCCACGGTGAAGTACATCGAAGCAACCATTGGTAAAGACAACCACATCACCAACAGACTGCCATTCCAGTACCTGCTCCTTCGCCTGTAATTTAGTCCAGACAGCCATCCAGGTTTTTTAATGGACACACCCTGTATGCACAGGGTTTACAGAAAAATTTACCTAAATATTTCAAGCCAGCTCTTTGATCCCTAAATGCGGCTGTAACACCTCAGGGATCTCCACTCTCCCATCTTCCCTTTGGTATGTCTCCAGCAAAGCCACCAGCA
The DNA here is from genome assembly GCA_012964235.1 of Fidelibacterota bacterium. Taxonomy (GTDB): domain Bacteria; phylum Fidelibacterota; class Marinisomatia; order Marinisomatales; family UBA8229; genus UBA8229. Next base: position 12,016 of record DTUJ01000001.1, on the reverse strand, counting down.
ATCGGGGTGTTGCCACGCCGGATCCATTCAAGGTATGTACACATTCCACTTTCCGGTTATCCTCTCTTCGATACCGAATATTTCCCCGACGTGCTTGAAAACCCTCAAAGTTACTGCAGGAAGATACTTCCAGCCATTTTTTTTCTCCGGGAGCCCATACTTCCAGATCAAAGCATTTTGCAGAAGCAAAACTCAAATCCGCGGTGCATAATTCCACCACCCGGTACCGCAAACCTAAAGCCTGGAGAACTGACTCGGCTTGAGCGGTAAGAGATTCCAGTTCATCATAGGATGATCCCGGTGTCACGTATTTGACCAATTCTACCTTATTAAATTGATGCAGGCGCAATAATCCATGGGTGTCCTTCCCGTACGATCCTGCCTCGCGGCGGAAACAAGCAGAATATGCTACATACTTAATTGGCAGATCTTCTTCCTCGAGGATTTCATTCCCATGGATTCCAGTAACCGGGACTTCCGCTGTAGGGATCAGGAACAGGTCATCGACTTCAGTATGGTACATATCCTCTTCAAATTTCGGCAATTGACCGGTTGTGACCATGGCTTCCCTGCGCACAAGAAACGGAGGGAATACCTCCGTATATCCGTATTGATCCACATGCATATCCACCATAAAATTAATCAGCGCTCTTTCAAGTTTCGCTCCTTTCCCTATATAAAGAGGGAAACCGGAGCCTGATATTTTTGCCCCCCGTTCAAAATCAAACAGGTTAAGACTGGCTCCCAATTCCAAATGGGATTTTGGTGTAAAATCGAACTGGTGCTCATCACCCCATTCCCTAATTACCACATTGTCCTCTACATTCTTTCCGATTGGAACAGAATCATGAGGGAGGTTCGGAATTCTCAAAAGCTTGGAATTTAATTGTTCGGCTAAAACCCCAACCTTTTCCTCCAATTCTTTAATCTGCTGGGATACTTTTTTCATAGCCTGGATAGAATCTAATGCATCTTTGCCCGTTCCCTTGGTCTTCCCGATTTCCTCAGAAACTCTATTCCGTTCCGCACGGAGTTCGTTTAGGGAATTTAACAGAGACCGATGCTCATTATCCAGATTCAGAAGAGAATCAAGATCAATTACCTCTCCTTTATTTTTTGCACCTTTTCTAACTTTGTCGGGCTGTTCCCGTATAAATGATAGATGTATCATAAATTTTTCTAATTAAATTAACCATCAAAACTAAAAAAATCTGTCAGGGATTCCAATAAAAGTGATACGAAATTATTGCAGTGCGGCTGAGTATCACTCTTTTTTATGAGCTGAGTTTACACAATTATTTCCTTATCATCCACGGTCGGTCTGCCAAAGAAAATGTTCGAAATAGAATTTGACTAACGCTCCGGAGGTGCAGTATATTGCCCGGATTTTTAAACATCGATAATCAAACAAACCAATGAATAAAAAACTGACCCCACGCTATGTAATTATCGGCCTTGTTCTCCTCTGGGCAGTATATAGTCTTTGGCCAACCGTTCAACTTCAGACACTATCTGAAGCAGAAGTAGAAACCATGCGGGAAGAGGGTAACTATGGGGCCCTTGAATCTAAGGCCATCAAACAGGGCTTGGACCTAAAGGGCGGGATGTACATTGTTCTGGAAGTGGATCTGCCTGCCCTCATATCAAACCTAGCCCTAAACCGGGATGAAAAACTAAACCAGGTATTGAAGGATGTAACTGAAAAAATGGATCAGCCGGAAGCAGACTTTTTCGTCCTGCTTACACAGGCTGTTACTGATCACAAACTCCGTCTTCTCCGATATTATCATGAGTATGGTTCCAGCATCGATGAAATTATTACCAACCTGAAAGCACAAGCAGATGATGCAATCAACCGGGTTCTCGAAATCCTGCGGAACCGGGTGGATCAATTCGGTGTGTCAGAACCCACTATCCAAAAACAGGGTGAACACCGGATTATTGTTGAATTAGCAGGAATTCAGGATCCGGAACGAGCCCGTGCCCTGCTCCAAAGTACCGCTCTCCTTGAATTCTTTTTGGTGAAGGATGCAGAGGTAACCAATGATATTCTGACACGTATTGACAAAGTCCTGAAAGGCAGCCAATCACTTGAAGAACTGGCTGAAGAAACAGAACCGGAAGATTCCATTATAGTGGGTGAAGAAGCCGATAAAGAGACACCAGTCAGCGATGATAAGACCATTTCAGTCAGTGAACTGTTTGGTGAAACAGAGGCAGATATAACCGACAGTGCTGTTGTAGATCAGCGCCTCTTCGAAGATCGTCCTTTCTCTGCTCTCCTGCGTAATTTTGGAACAGACATCGGTATTCCGGAAAAAAACGTTTATGCTGTGAAAAAAATTATAAATATGCCGGAAGTACAGGAAAAACTCAATGCAGGGAATGGACAGTTCCTCCAAAGTAATGAATCTGAACAAATTACTAATATTGATGGACAGCAAGAAAATATCTTCCGACTCTATTACCTGGAGAAGGAGCCAGAACTCACCGGTGGTGTTATTGAAGAAGCAAATGAACGCCTGGGTTCTCAGGTAGGCGGGCAACCCGTAGTACTCCTGGACATGAATAACGAAGGAGCAAAAGAATGGGCAAGGATCACAGGTGCAAATATCGGCCGAAGAATCGCTATCGTCCTTGATAAAAAAGTTCATATGGCACCATCCATCCGGGAAAAGATATCACAGGGCGGAACTCAGATTGAAGGGTTTGCGGATATGAATGAAGCCAAAGATATTGCTATCGTTCTCCGGGCAGGTGCATTACCTGCTCCGGTTAACATACTTGAGGAACGAATTGTAGGACCATCACTGGGTGCTGATTCTGTAAAAAAAGGCACCTTGTCTGTTCTGGTGGGGTTGGCTCTGGTTCTGCTTTTTATGCTTTTTTATTACAAGATAGCGGGATTAATTGCTGATTTCGCTCTTATCTGGAATATACTTCTTGTCCTTGCAGTTTTAGCTTCTCTTCAAGCTACTTTAACCCTGCCCGGAATTGCAGCTTTGATTTTGACAGTGGGGATGTCAATTGACGCTAATGTTATCATTTTTGAACGAATCAGGGAAGAACTCCGGAAAGGGAAATCACCAAAAACTGCTATCGATGGTGGCTATGCCCGTGCCCTGACAACAATTATTGACGCGAATATCACAACAGTTATCGCTGCCCTGGTTCTCTATCAATTCGGTACCGGGCCAATCCGGGGTTTTGCAACAGTACTGTTCTGGGGAATAGTTATCAGCATGTTTACGGCAATTTTTGTGACACGTACAATTTTCAATACACTTGCCCAGCGCAAGGGCATTCAAAGGCTAAGTATATGAGACTAATTAAAGAAACCCATATAAAGTTTATGGACCAGAGAAGGTTTGCTTTCATTCTCTCTGCGGTTGTAATTCTTGCAGGACTAGGATCCCTGGTCTTTCAAGGAGGACCAAAGCTGAGCATCGACTTCAAAGGGGGGACCATGATAGCGGTCACATTCAATGAAGAAGTTGACATCACACAAGTCCGTACCTCACTTTCCCTGGTGAATGTTGAAGGTCAAACTTTTGATCTCAGCAAGGAAGAAATTAAAAGTTTTGGAGATCCCTCGAATATTTCAATTCGGATTTCCCACCAGGAAGATGAACCTGACAATTTTGCCCAGTCTGTTATCAACCACATATATAAAACATTTCCTGAAATTGTACCTCCAGAGCCTAAGGATTTTATTTTATCCATGGAAAAAGTAGGACCAAAAATCGGCTCCGAATTACGGGGGAAAGCCATTATGGCTATCATATCCTCCCTTGCGTTAATCCTCCTCTACATTTCCATCCGGTTTGAATTTAGATTCGCCCTTGGAGCCATCGCTGCTCTTGTTCATGATATTGTTGTGACAGTAGGAATATTTTCCATCTTAGGATATGAGATTTCTCTTTCTATTATTGCTGCTTTTCTAACCATCGTTGGGTATTCACTGAATGACACCATAGTTATTTTCGACCGTATCCGCGAAAATGTGAAAAAAAGACAAAGAGACTCTTATGCAGAAACTGTTGATCACAGCATCAACCAGTCTCTGAGTCGGACTGTAATCACATCATTGACATCGTTTTTAGTTGTGTTGATTCTCTGGCTGTTTGGAGGGGAAGTAATTCATGGATTTGCATTTGCTATGATAATTGGTGTTGTAGTTGGGACATATTCCAGTATTTATATAGCCAGTCCAATTGTGGTGCAACTCCACGCTAGTACACCAACAAAATAAACCTTTCCTCCTTATTACGTTAGCTTTTTTGTATTCCCTCTGAATTCCCAGGCTAAACGAAAATTCTAATTACGGAATATTGTCTCTTCCCGGTTGAACCACTTCACACAAAACCACAAACTGAATCCGGCAAGGATAATAAGTGACGCATAAACTTCGCTGAGAAGAATCCAGTTTATTGAGCCGGAAAGCATTTCCTTAGTTGCCAGTGACACATTTAGAATTGGAATCAGTGCCGTAATTTTATTTAATTCCATCCCAGGCGTAAGTCCGATTGCCGCCGGAACAATAATCGCAATATTCAGTGGTGTAACAATACTTTGCGCTTCTTTAAATGATCGTGCATAAATAGACAAGCTGAGAATGGCGGCACTAAAGAAAACCGCAATCGGAATAATCAGTGTCAGGATGAGGGCGACCATTTTCATTCCCAGCATGCTACTAATTACATCAAGTATATCAACGGGTATTTCCGGAAACAATTGAACTGCAACATTCAAACTTGCAAAAGAAATCAGGGCTGTAGCGATACCCGCTGTCATAATCACACCGAACTTACCCAATACAATATCTAGACGGCTTGCAGGGGAGGATAAAATTGTTTCCATGGTCCCCCGTTCTTTTTCTCCGGCTCCTAAATCCAGGCCCGGGTACATGGCACCCATAAATGTAAACAGGATAAACAAATAAGGTAAAATTCCGCCAACAGTTTCTGCCAGCTTTTCACGCGTGGTAGAAACATCTGTTTTGACGATATCAATTGCATTAAATAAGTTCTTGTCTAACCCCAATCGTGATATTCGTTTATCAACAATTTGTTGGTCGTATTGCTCAATTGTTGATATCAACCTTTTTTCTAAAACTCCAAACGCATCATCGGATTTTTTGAAAATCACCCGTAACATACCCTGTTCATCATTGGAAACCAGTTGATTAAAACCTGAAGTAATAACCACACCTCCATCCAACTCTCCACGTTTAACCAGAATTTCTACACTGTCAACCGGGCAATCCTTTATGAATTGAATCCTTCCTTTTTCTGCAAACATCTGAATCAGTTCCGGGGTAAAATTCCCCCCTATAAAAGCGACTTTGATTTCCTTTTCCATTGCCTTTTTCGCCTGCGCCATCTGTACTTTTGTCATCAACAATATTATCCCAGGTATAAGGATCATGGGAAGAACAATCATCATAAACAGAGTGCGACGATCTCGTAAGCTATCCTTTAATTCCTTTTTGTAGATCGTGATTATCTTTCTCATTACGCCTCTCCTACCATGTGGATGAATTCATCCTCAAAGGTCTCATGGGTCATTTCAGATTTGAACTTGTCTAGCCCTCCATTAAAAAAAAGCGACCCCTTATAGATGATAGCCATATCGTCACATACCTGGTTGACCTCTCCCATTCTGTGACTTGAAAAGATCACAGTTTTTCCTTCATCTTTGCAGGAACGGATCAACTTTATAATTGCACGGGATGTCATTACATCCAAACCAGTAGTCGGTTCATCAAAAACCATCACATCAGGATCATGGATAATAGTCCTGGCAATAGATGTTTTCTGTTTCATCCCGGAACTGAGACGGGCAATCCGCCTGTTGGCGAATTCATGTATTTTGAGCATTTCAAAAATTTTATCTTTTCTACTTTCAAATACAGAGGAATCTATCCCGTGAAGATCTGCCATGTATTTCACCATTTCATATGGTGTTAGGCGGTCATACAAAGCAGTCTGTCCTGTCATAAAACCGATCTTTTCGCGTATTTTCTGTGGATTTTTTTGACAATCGTATCCTCCCACCTCAATCGTGCCCGAAGTCGGTTTCAGCATAGTAGCAATCATACGGAGTATTGTTGTTTTTCCTGCACCATTTGGACCTAACAATGCAAAGATCCTCCCCGGCTGGCATGTGAAACTGATATTGTTAACAGCCCGAAGTGTTTTCCTGTTCTTAAATTCCTCCCCCATCTCCTTTCTAATTTTTCTAGTAAGTTTAAAATCTTTGACAAGATTCTGAACCTGTATCATGTAGTCTGCTCCTTCCGCTTACTAATTCCCAAATTTGCACTCTTTAGAGTTTACCAATTTATTTTTAACTTTATCGTACTTTTTGTGATAATTAACCAACTCTACACTAGCGTATATCCCCTTTATATAATCTTAAACCCCGACACAATGAATCTCAGAAAAAATAGATTCCCCTCAAAATGCGTTCAATAATATACACCAAATTTGATTCTCCATTTGGTACTATGGCAATCGCCAGAACACAAAAAGGAATTTGCCGGGTTTTATTTCCGGAAGAAAAACCATTTCACAGAACTCTTTCCACCCTTTATCCAAATCAAACTATAGTTCAAAATCCAGATCCATTTACCAAAGAACTCTCCCAATTAAAACAATACTTTTCCGGAGAGAAGGTACAGTTTGAAATGACCCTTGACCTCACCATGCCTCCTTTTTATTATGAGGTACTCACGGAAGTACACAAAATCCCTTACGGGGAAACGGCATCATACAAGAACATTGCCGAACGGGTCAGAAATCCAGGCGCGGTTCGGGCAGTTGGAAGTGCCAATGCACAAAACCCGATCCCCATCATCATTCCCTGCCACCGGGTAATCGCTCATGATGGTTCTCTGGGCGGATATGGAGGAAATCTGGATAAAAAATATTTTTTGTTAAGGCTAGAGAAAGCAATTTGATTAGAAACCAAATGATTTGCCTCTTCACCTTTTCGTATGATTTTCAAACATCTTTAATTAGTTTCACACAAATGTTTTGAACACTTTACCATACGAATGAAAGGAAATCATGTGGCAACACTTTAAAAAGGTTATTCTTGCGGGTCTCTTTGCAATCGCTCCCATCGCGCTGACGTACTGGATTCTGAAAATTACTTTTGAATTCCTGGATAATTTCACATCTCCATTCCTGAGAAAGGTAAATATTGACATTCCAGGATTAGGCCTCCTCCTGACTCTGGCTCTCATTTATATTCTTGGATTATTTGTGACGAATGTACTCGGTAAAAAATTGTTTTCATGGGGTGAACGAATACTCACGAACATTCCTATTGTAAAATCTATCTACTCAACTATTAGACAGATTACACGGACGTTTTCTGGAACTGCCAACCAGAATTTTCAAAGTGTTGTATACGTAGAATATCCCCGAAAAAGACTCTGGACCCTCGCATTTGTCACCGGGACTTCCGTAAATGAACAAAAGTTGGAATTTTACCATCTCTTTGTTCCTACCACACCAAACCCCACGTCAGGTATTTTTATCATGATACCAAAAGAAGATACCCTCCCTGCAGAGATGAATGTAGAAGAAGCATTAAAGACAGTTATTTCAGGGGGAATGCTTGCCCCGGGGAATCATAAAATAAGCTAAAACAACCCGCTTGGGAATTTATTACATAGATGGCAAACGGTTTTACCAATCTTTATCTGCTGGAATCAGACGTCTTTTATCCCGGCAGGATTATCTGAATAAAATCAATGTCTTCCCTGTCCCTGACGGTGATACAGGAACCAACATGGGATTTACAATGTCTGCTGTCGAAAGCAGTTTTAATATAGAGGATAACGTATCTATCTCTCAGGCTGCTGAAGGAATTGCAGAATTAACCATCAATAATGCCAGAGGCAATTCCGGTGCGATTCTAGCACAATTTTTTACCGGTTTTTCCGAGGGTGTAAAGGATAAATATAAACTTACACCTTCAGAATTCCCCCATGCTTTGCAGATAGCAAAACAGTACTCCTATGATGCTTTGATGAAACCAAAGGAAGGGACGATTTTGACCGTCATCAGCGATTGGGTAAATGCCATACATAAGGTTAGTTCCAATACAACGGATTTTAAAAAATTATTAACCCATGGACTTAATGAAGCCTTAATATCACTTTCTGAAACACCTAAAAAACTGGATGTCCTTTCAAAAGCCGGAGTCGTTGACGCAGGTGCTCAGGGATTTGTAGATATTCTTGAAGGCATAAACAACTTCATTCACAGCGGAATCGTTGAAGAAAGGACAACGGAGGCAATCATTGAGACACCTTCTGTGATAGAATCCATTTCTTTTAATGAAAAATACAGGTTTTGTACTGAATGTCTCATCAGTGGAAATGATCTGGACAGATCTAAATTGAAATCAAAATTAACCGAATGGGGTGATTCAATCGTGGTTGCAGGCAGGAATTCCAGGATGAAAGTACATATTCATACCGATCAACCGAAAAAAGTGATTCATATGTGTCAGACCTTTGGTACGGTTTCTGATGAAAAGGCGGATGATATGATTAGACAACAGCATGATGCCCACGGAACTCATCAGGATATTGCTGTTCTGGTAGATTCAGGTTGTGATCTTCCAGAAGATATTCTCCGAAAATATAACATTCATATGATTCCGGTAAGATTAAATTTCGGTCCAGAACATTTCGTAGACAAAATGACCATCACTTCCGGTGAATTTTGGGAAAAATTAGAAACGAACCCTCATCATCCTCAAACCTCGCAACCCACACCAGGAGATTTTTTACGTCAGTATCAATTATTGTCCAGCCATTATAAACAAGCTGTTTCAATACACATTCCGGCAAATTTAAGCGGAACCTACCAGTCAGCCCTGCTTGCTTCTGAAAAACTGGATTCCATGCCCATCTCTGTGATTGACTCTCACAGCGGATCCATAGGACTGGGATTGATCGCTATCCGAATTGCAGAAGCCATAATAGCGGGAAAAACGATGAACGAAATTCATACAATTACTGAAGAGGCTATCAAAAATACCACTCTTTATGTCGGGCTGAAAACACTTGATTTTGTAGTCAGAGGAGGACGGCTTCCCGCATCGGTAAAGAAAATTGCTGACTTGCTGAGGATAAACCCCATCCTGTCATTTACTTCAAAAGGAATTAAACCCGTGGGAAAAACGTTCGGACGGAAAAATATTTTGGGAAAATTTAAAAAATATGTTGAAAAAACAATTAACTGGAACCATCCATTAAGAATTGGGATTTCTCATGCGAATTTCGAAGAAAAAGCATTTGAGTTCCGGGATGATTTCGTACAAAAAGTCGGGAAGGAAAATGTTTTTGTGTCCGAAGTTGGTCCAGGTCTGGGTGCTCATGCAGGTCCCGGGGCAATGATTATAGCAATCCAAACTCTTTTTGATTCACTCAATGATTAATCCCTGGATCATTTTCATCCTTATTTTATTTCTAAGCTATGTGACCGGCTCTACTCCAACCAGCATCATTGTAGGCAAAGTGTTCAAGAGGATCGACATCCGTGAACACGGCAGCGGAAATGCCGGAGGAACAAATGTCTTCCGCGTGCTGGGATGGAAGCCTGCATTGGTGGTTGTTATTGTGGATGTGTTCAAAGGCTGGCTGCCGCCTGCAATTTTTGCAGTTCATTTCATTGATTACATGCCTGTTCCTGACTTAGGATTGATCCAAATCCTTTGCGGCTTTGCATCTGTCCTGGGACATACCTACACCATTTTCGCTGGATTTAAGGGTGGTAAAGGGGTAGGTACCTTAGGGGGGATGCTTATAGCACTATTCCCCATTGCACTGCCCCTGTGCCTCTTGGTATTTGCACTTACACTGATTATAACAGGATACGTTTCAGTCGGGTCCATGCTGGCGTCTGCATCACTGCCAGTCTTCCTGTTGATACTTCCTGTTGTTTCATCAATATCACCGCCCTCTCTTTCGTTACTGGTTTTTTCTCTGTTAGTCCCCTGGTTTATCATATTTACTCATAGGAGTAATATCACAAGGCTGCGCTCTGGAGAAGAAAATCGTTTTGAGAAAGCGATGATATTCAGGGGAAAAAAATAAGTTAGAATTTTTGTCCCACAGCTAAGTGGAATGAAGATTCTACCGCTGCACCTTCGTAAAAAGACCATCCATAATCAAAGCGCATGCTCCCTGCCAAGGCTACAGGAATTCTTACACCAAGGCCAACACCAAACATTGGGCTCATTTCTGTTAAGTCATTCCAGTTATCACCGGCAACACCGCCATCGATAAATAATACTGCCTGAAGGCCCAATGCAGATTTTACAGGACCAAAGGGTGTTGGCTGTTCAATGGAAAAACGGGGTATAACAGTTTGCCGCAATTCCAATGAGGAAACGGCGCTGTAAAACCCAAATCTATAGGGTTGTTTTTCATCTTTAAAAAGTTCACGTGTTTCTATCCGCCAACCCCTTACAGAATACCCACCACCCAGTCCAAACATGAACATTTCCTTGTGCAGGTCACCGTGAGTTGAATGCAATGTAACATTTACTCCAAGGGTAGTCTTACGTTTTCCTTTAATCGGCGACACAAAAGCACTATAAGATTGTATCCACAATATTGAGTTGCTCTCAACATTGAAGTATTTGAAATACCGGGCAAAGTGAAAAATATATATCCCTTTTGAAGGATCATTATATATATCACGGGAATCATAGGCAAACCTGCTTTGAGGTGCTAAGTAATGATATTCAATTGTTGTGGTATCCTCAACAAAATCCTTTTTTTCATATTCAAAACCGACACTGATTTTTTTTTGATAACCAAAGTAGCGGCCCATATTAATTTCAAAAGAGGATGTCTGCTGTACATAGGGCAAAAATCTATGGTTTATATATGCTTTGCCTACCCCGAGGCTTAAGGATACATGGTCACCAAAAATCCAGGGATTATTAAAATCAAAACCGTAGGCATCCACACCGCCAATCAGCCCACCAATTGTCAATGATTCATTGCGTCCTCTTACATTTTTCACTACTCCACCAAAGACTATAGACCAACCAGTGTCTTCTTCATATGATGGTGCCAAAACGGGGAAAAAACGGCTCGATTCAATTACATTATATTTAAGCCTTACCGTTCCATTTTCAAGTGGGACCGCCTGCCAGTCGACAATACTGTAAATACCAAGATTTTCGATCCGATTTCGATCTGCAACTGCAATTGCACTGTCCAGGAGAACACCTGTGGGATGCTGAATCTCCCGAAGAATGACATATTTTTTTGTTACTTCATTCCCTATAATCTGAATTTCCGATACCAAGGGACCCTGTCCGCAGACAATTGTAACAAGAAAAAATAATGATAGCGTGAGTTGGATTAATGGAAACTTCATTCCCAGTACACAGTAAGTTAATTTAACTCTTATTAAAGATAAAGCAGGTTTTGATAATCCAAATACTTTAAAAAAAAAGGCCTTCAAAATGAAGGCCTTTTCTCTGTCAACAAAGTTCAGTATTATTTACGACCCCGTGCCATTTTTGCCCGAGCAACATTACCGCCTTTATCTATAAAATAAAGCCAGCCAGATTCACGACTTACTCCTGCACTGGCTACTTTTTCAGCATTTCCGCCGCCTTTACCGGCTCGCGCCATTTTTGAACGCCACACATTGCCGTCTTTTCCAAGGTAATAAAGATATCCTTTTTCTTTTGAAACTCCTGTATTTCTTACAACTTCAGCCATAATTGTTACTCCTTTTAGCTATTGGTTAATGAAAAACATTTAAATTTTTATCTTGTCGACGGGAAGTGTACTACTGGATGTTTATAAATGTCAAGATTTTTCTCGTCGAAGCACCGACGATAATATTTTGAGGTATTTTTATATAATTAGGGTAATTTTGGCCTGTCTATTTAAATGGATTAAAAAAGTATGCCCCGGTAGCTCAGCTGGATAGAGCAACAGCCTTCTAAGCTGTAGGCCACAGGTTCGAAT